>JAJDVH010000169.1 GCA_022826185.1 Alphaproteobacteria bacterium | reverse complement strand
CGCGTGAAGGAGCCGGGCGTCAAGCTTGCGCCGGCCGGTATCACCATGAACGAGCTGCTGCAGGAGTACTGCGGCGGCATGGCCGACGGTCACAGCTTCCGCGCCTACCTGCCGGGCGGCGCCTCCGGCGGCATCCTGCCCGCGTCCATGGCGGACCTCCCCCTCGATTTCGGCACCCTTGAGGCGCACGGCTGCTTCATCGGCTCCGCCGCCGTCGTGGTCCTCTCCGACAAGGACGATCTCAAGGGCGCGGCGCTCAACCTGATGCGTTTCTTCGAGGACGAAAGCTGCGGCCAGTGCACGCCCTGCCGCGTCGGCTGCGAGAAGGCGGCCGTCATGATGAGCGACGGCCGCTGGGACGCGCCGCTCCTGCGGGAGCTGAGCACCGCCATGGCCGACGCCTCGATCTGCGGTCTGGGGCAGGCGGCGCCGAACCCCCTGCTCTCGATCCTGCGCTATTTCCCGGAGGAGCTCGCATGAGCGATGTGATCCGCTTCACCCTCGACGGCCGCGCCGTCACCGCGCAGCCGGAGGAGACCATCTGGCAGGTCGCCAAGCGGAACGGGATCGACATTCCCCACCTCTGCTACACGCCCGAGCCCGGCTACCGGGCCGACGGCAACTGCCGAGCCTGCATGGTGGAGATCGAGGGCGAGCGGGTGCTCGCGGCCTCCTGCATCCGCAAGCCGACCGAGGGGATGGAGGTGCGGGCCTCGGTGGAGCGCGCGGTGCGTGCCCGCGACATGGTGATGGAGCTGCTGATCGCGGATCAGCCGCCGGTGGAGTCCAGCCACGACCCCTCGAGCGAGCTTTGGGACTGGGCGGAGAGCATGGGGCGCACCGCGAGTCGCTTCCCGGCCCGGCACTCGCCGGCTCCCGATCTCAGCCACACGGCGATGGCGGTCAACCTCGATGCCTGCATCCATTGCACGCGCTGCGTCCGCGCCTGCCGGGAGGTGCAGGTCAACGACGTCATCGGCATGGCCGGGCGCGGCGCGGAGACGAAGATCGTCTTCGATTTCGACGACCCGATGGGCCACTCCACCTGCGTGGCCTGCGGCGAGTGCGTGCAGGCCTGCCCGACGGGGGCGCTCATGCCGAAGACGGCGCTCGGCAAGCCGCCGCCGGACCGCCGGGTGGACAGCGTCTGCCCCTATTGCGGCGTCGGCTGCCAGATCACCTATTCGATAAGCGGGGAGCGCCTCGTTTCGGTCGAGGGCCGCGACGGGCCCGCCAATGAGCAGCGGCTCTGCGTCAAGGGCCGGTTCGGCTTCGACTACATCTCCCATCCGGAGCGGCTGACCCGGCCGCTGATCCGCCGCGAGGACGCGCCCAAGGGCATGAATGTCGATCCCGCCCGGCCGTTGACCCACTTCCGCGAGGCGAGCTGGGAAGAGGCGCTGGACAGGGCGGCCGCCGGGCTCCGGGAAGCGAAGCAGGCGCGCGGCCGGCGCGCGCTCGCCGGCTTCGGCTCCGCCAAGGGCTCCAACGAGGAGGCCTATCTCTTCCAGAAGCTGGTGCGCACCGGCTTCGGCTCCAACAATGTGGACCACTGCACCCGCCTCTGCCACGCCTCCTCGGTGGCGGCGCTGCTGGAAGGCATCGGCTCCGGCGCCGTCACCGCGACCTTCAACGAGGCGAGGAATGCCGATGCGCTGATCGTCATCGGCGCGAACCCGACCGAGAACCACCCGGTTGCGGCCACCTATTTCAAGCAGGCGGCGAAGCGCGGCGCGGCGCTGATCGTGATGGACCCGCGCGGCCAGGCGCTGAAGCGCCACGCGACCCACATGCTGCAATTCCGCCCCGGCCGCGACGTGGCGATGCTGAACGCGATCATGCACACCATCGTCGCCGAGGAGCTCTACGACCGCCAGTATGTCGCCGCGCACACGGCCGACTTCGAGGCGCTGAAGGACCATCTCGCCGCCTATCCGCCGGAGAGGATGGCCCCGCTTTGCGGCATCGACGCCGAAATGCTGAAGGAGGTTGCGCGCGTCTATGCGCGGGCCGGGCGCGCGATGATCTTCTGGGGCATGGGCGTCTCGCAGCATGTCCACGGCACCGACAATGCCCGCTGCCTGATTGCGCTCGCGCTGATGTGCGGCCATGTCGGCCGGTCCGGCACCGGCCTGCATCCGCTGCGCGGCCAGAACAACGTGCAGGGCGCCTCCGACGCCGGCCTCATCCCGATGATGTATCCGGACTACCGGCGCGTCGCGGAACCGGACGCGCAGGCCCGCTTCGAGGCCGCCTGGGGGGTGGCGCTCGATCCCGAGCCGGGCCTCACCGTGGTCGAGATCGTCGATGCGATCCACAAGGGCGATGTCCGGGCCATGTACATCATGGGCGAGAACCCGGCCATGTCCGACCCGGATGCGACCCATGCCCGCGAGGCGCTCGCGAAGCTCGATCATCTGGTGGTGCAGGACCTGTTCCTGACCGAGACGGCGATGTTTGCCGACGTCGTGCTGCCGGCCTCGGCATGGCCGGAGAAGGACGGCACCGTCACCAACACCAACCGGCAGGTGCAGCGCGGACGCAAGGCCTTCGAGCCCCCGGGCGAGGCGCGGGAGGACTGGCGGATCATCCAGGACATTGCGCGGCGCATGGGCCTTGACTGGAACTACGCCCATCCGGGCGACGTCTATGCCGAGATGGCCGGGCTGATGCCCTCGCTCGACCATATCGGCTGGGAGCGGCTGGAGGCGGAGAGCGCCGTCACCTACCCGTCCGACGGGCCGGATCATCTGGGCCATCCGGTGGTGTTCGCCGACCGCTTCCCGACCGGGGACGGCCGGGCGCGGTTCGTGCCGGCCGACATCGTGCCCCCGGCGGAGGAGCCCGATGCGGAATTCCCGATGGTGCTGACCACCGGAAGGCAGCTGGAGCACTGGCATACCGGCGCCATGACGCGGCGCGCGAGCATGCTGGACGCCATCGAGCCAGAGGCCACAGCGAGCCTTGCGCCGGCGGACCTGCGCGCCCTCGGAGTTGCGCCCGGCGACCGCGTGCGCGTCGAGACCCGGCGCGGCGCGATCGAATTGACTGCGCGCATGGACGGCGCCGTGCCGGAAGGCCTCGTCTTTGCGCCTTTCGCCTATGTCGAAGCGGCGGCGAATGTGCTCACCAATCCGCAACTCGACCCCTGGGGCAAGATCCCGGAGTTCAAATTCTGCGCCGCCCGGGTTGTGCCGGCCGGGGAAGGGATCGCGGCAGAGCGCCCGTGAACCGGGCCGGATCTGTCCTTGCCGGCTGCCTGCTGCTGGCTGCAACCACGTGTCCGGGTCTGGCGGCGGGCGCGCGTGTCGTATCCGTCAACCTGCCGTTGTCGGCCGCTCATCCGGTCGTGGCCTCGGGATGGGGAGCGTTCGTCGAGGCGGCGGAGCGGGACGGGGAGTTCCTGTTCCAGCTGTTCGTGGACGGCTCCCTGCTCGGCAGGAAGCGCGCTCTCGTCGGCCTTGCACTGGGCGACGCGCAGATGGGCTATGCCGCGCTGACGGCCCATCCGGCCGGCCTGCGGCACCGGGTGACGCTCGGCCGCCTGGCGCTTGCCGGGCCCGATCCGATGGCCGGCGCCGCAGCGATGACCGAGTTCGTCATGCTGCATTGCCCGTCATGCCTGGAGTCGCTGGCAAAGCGCGGCATCGTCTTCCTCGGCAGCCATGCGGCCGGACCCTTCCACCTGCTCGCGCCCAGGCCGCTGGCGCGGGCGGATACCCTGAAGGGTGCGCGCATAGCGAGCCCCGGACCGCCATGGGACGACCTGTTGCGCCGTCTCGACGGTCACCCCGAACCGGTTGCGGGCAATCTGGCGGCGGGGCTCAGGGACGGGCGGATCGACGCCGTGCTCGGCCCGGTCGCATTGCTTGCGGACACGGGGCTCGCACGAGAGGTCAAGACGGTCACGGCGATGCATTTCGGGGTCCATCGCGTGGCGAGCCCGTTCACCGCGAACCTCGGCTTCTGGCGCGCGCTGGCGCCGGGCGAGCGGGCTGTCCTTCTGGACGCGGCGCCGATCGGCCTTGCCGCCGCCGCGCTGGCATACCGGGCCGCCGACGAAAAGGCCCGCAGGGTGATGGGGGACGCCGGCATAGCCTTCAGCCGCGCCCATCCGGCGCTGGTGCGGGCGGCGACCGGGTTCGACGCCGGGACCGGGACGGTGGAGCTCAGGTCCGAAGGCGAAGGGGCGCCCGCCTTCGCGGCCGGTTTCCGCCGCCTGCATGACAAATACAGCGACCTGTTCTCCGCCGGCCAGGGCAAGCCGTCGGTCGAATCGGTCGCCGATATTCTGCGCCGGGAAATCTTCGACCGGCTGAACGTCGGGACATACGGCCTGGGACTGGTGGAGCCGTGAGACTCGGCATCGTCTCGGACCTGCATTGCAACATTGCGGGCCTGGAAAAGGCCGTCCGGCTCATGGGGCCGGTGGACGACCTGCTCTGCCTCGGCGATTCCATCTACGAGTACCGCTTTTCCAACGAGGTCGCCGCCTTCCTGCGCGACCGGGGCGCGAAGACGATCCTCGGCAATCACGAGGAAGTGTTCTTCGGCGCCGGCGGCGAGCGCGCGCGGCAGGCGGAGTGGATCGACCCGGACCTCATGGCGTGGCTCGGCAGCCAGCCGCGCACGAGGCGGCTCGACTATGGCGGCAAGACGCTGCTGATGGTCCATTCGACCGCC
>JAJDVH010000241.1 GCA_022826185.1 Alphaproteobacteria bacterium | reverse complement strand
AGAGGACGCTATGACAGGCATACGAAACGAGCCCAGCCGAAAAAGGACATCTGGCTGCGACCGCTCCGCAAGGACTGGAAGCGGACGCTCAATCGCTGAATCCATCACCCTCATCACCGCGTGACCGAACGCTTTCGCGACCGTCATCGCCACCGCCGGCGGGCCGGAAAAGGTGGCGGTGGCCCTCGAACACGGCGCGGACCACGGCATCGACTACAGGAACGAGGACATCCGCGCGCGGGTCGGGGAAATCACCGGGGGACGCGGCGCGGATGTCATATACGACCCCGTGGGCGGCGATGTCTTCGACGCCTCCATGCGCTGCATCGCCTGGGGCGGGCGGCTGCTGGTGGTCGGCTTTGCGGCCGGGCGCATTCCGCAGGCCCCGGCCAACCTGCTGCTGGTCAAGAACATCGCGGCGATCGGCGTCTATTGGAGCTCCCACCGGGAACGCGAGCCGGAACGGCTGCAACGGAGCTTCGCGGACCTTTTCAAGATCTACGAGGACGGCGCGCTCAAGCCGCGCATCGCCGAGACCTGGCCTCTGGAACGGGCGGCAGACGCGCTCAGCCGCCTCCTCTCCCGCAAGGTCGCCGGCAAGATCGTGCTCACGACGGGCGAAACCGCGACCTGACCGAATATTGCGGAGAATCGCCCGGTTGCAGCAAACCGGTTTCCTGAGCGCCCGGCCATTATCGGCAGCGCCGTCCGGCACTTGCAGGGCGGATATCGGTTCCCCAGATTTGAACATACGCTGCCGGCATAGTATGATGAATACGCTTGCCGGCTTGGCGCGGAGGTTGGCTTTTGACGGCCGAAACGACCGAAATTTCGGCGATGAGCTTCGAGGACGCCATGGCGGAACTCGAGCAGATCGTCCAGCGGCTGGAGCAGGGCCGGACGCCGCTCGAAGACGCGATCGCCGCCTATGAGCGCGGCGCCGCCCTCAAGCGCCACTGCGAGGACAAGCTGCGTCTGGCGCAGGAGAAGGTCGAGAAGATCGCGCTCGACCGCAATGGCGTTCCCGCCGCCGAGCCGCTCGACCCGGAAGCCGGCGGGTGACGGGCTTTCCCGACCGTCTCGGACGGGTCCGCGCCAAGGTTGACCGGATTCTGGCCGGGCTGCTGCCGGAGACGGGGCGGGCGGAAAGGCGGCTGTTCGACGCCATGCGCTATGCCGCGCTCGGTCCCGGCAAGCGGCTCAGGCCGTTTCTGGTGGTCGCCTCGGCGGACCTGTTCGGCGTGGAGGAACGCTTTGCGCTGCGCTGCGGCGCCGCCGTCGAGCTGGTGCATTGCTATTCGCTGGTCCATGACGACCTGCCGGCGATGGACGATGACGACCTCCGGCGCGGCCGGCCGACGGTCCACGCCGCCTGGGACGAGGCGACCGCCATACTGGCCGGCGATGCGTTGTTGACGCTCGCTTTCGAGGTGCTGGCCGATGCCGAGACGCATCCGAGCGCGGCCGTCCGTCTGCGGCTGGTCGGCGGCCTGGCCCGCGCGGCCGGGGCGGAAGGCATGTGCGGCGGCCAGATGCTCGACATGCTCGCCGAGCGCACCGAGTTCGAATATGGCGAAATCGCCCGCCTTGAACGCATGAAGACCGGCGCGCTGATTGCCTTCTGCTGCCGCGCGGGCGCGCTGCTGGGCGGGGCGGCGGCCGATGCGGAGCGGGCGCTCACCGCCTATGCCCAGGATCTGGGTTTCGCCTTCCAGATCGCCGACGACCTGATCGATGCCGACGGCTCGGAAGAAGAAGCGGGCAAGCGCCTGCGCAAGGACGCCGGGCAGGGCAAGGCCACGGTCGTCTCGCTTCTCGGCATCGAGGCGGCGCGGGCGCGGGCGAAGATTCTGAGCGAACAGGCGGCCGCGCATCTGGATTGTTTCGGCGCCCGCGCGGATCCGCTGCGGGATGCCGCCCGGTTCGCTGTCGAACGCAGCAGTTGAGAGGTATCCCATGTACCTGTCCAACCGAACGACCCCCCTGCTGGACCGCATCGACTCTCCTGCGGACCTGCGGGAACTCTCCGACAACGACCTGAAGCAGCTCGCCGCCGAACTGCGTTTCGAGACCGTGGACACGGTTTCCCAGACGGGCGGCCACCTGGGCGCCAGCCTCGGCGTGATCGAGCTGACCGTGGCGCTGCATGCGGTGTTCGAAACCCCGCACGACCGGCTGATCTGGGATGTGAGCCACCAGGCCTATCCGCACAAGATCCTGACCGGGCGGCGGTCCGGGATGCACACGCTGCGCCAGGGCGGCGGCCTCTCGGGCTTCACCCGCCGCGTCGAGAGCCCCTACGACCCCTTCGGCGCGGCGCACAGCTCGACCTCGATCTCGGCGGCGCTCGGCATGGCGGCGGGGGCCCAGATTCGCGGCCAGAGCCGGCGGTGCATCGCCGTGATCGGAGACGGGGCCATGACGGGCGGCATGGCCTACGAGGCGATGAACAATGCCGGCGCCATGGAACTGCCGCTTGTCGTGGTCCTGAACGACAACGACATGTCGATCGCGCCCAATGTCGGCGCGATGAGCAACTATCTCGCGCGGCTGATCTCGTCGCGCTCCTACCGGTCGCTCAGGCAGGTGGCGAAGGAGGTGGCGCGCCGCTTCCCGAAGCCGTTCGAGATCGCCGCGCTCAGGGCGGAGGAATATGCGCGCGGCCTCGTCACCGGCGGCACGCTGTTCGAGGAGATGGGCTTCTACTATGTGGGCCCGATAGACGGCCACAATCTCGACCATCTGCTGCCCATCCTGCGCAATGTCCGCGACACGGACGGCCGCGGGCCGGTGCTGATCCATGCGGTGACGCAGAAGGGCAAGGGCTACGAGCCGGCGGAGGTCTCCGGCGACAAGTATCACGGCGTCTCCAAGTTCGACCTCGACACCGGCGTCCAGGCGAAGTCGAAGCCCGGCGCGCCCTCCTACACCTCGGTTTTCGCGAAGAGCCTGATCGCCGAGGCCGAGCGCGACCCGACGGTCTGCGCCATTACCGCGGCCATGCCGTCGGGCACAGGCGTGGATGCGTTCGGCGCGCGCTTCCCGGACCGCGCCTTCGATGTCGGCATCGCCGAGCAGCATGCGGTGACCTTCGCCGCCGGGCTGGCCTGCGAGGGCATGAAGCCGTTCGCCGCGATCTATTCCACCTTCCTCCAGCGCGGCTACGACCAGATCGTCCACGACGTCGCGATCCAGTCGCTGCCGGTGCGCTTCGCCATCGACCGGGCCGGCTATGTTGGCGCCGACGGCGCGACCCATTGCGGCGCCTTCGACATCGCCTATCTCGGCTGTCTGCCCAATTTCGTGCTGATGGCGGCCGCCGACGAAGCCGACCTCGTGCACATGGTCGCAACGGCCGTGGGCATCGACGGCGGTCCCTGCGCGCTGCGCTATGCGCGCGGAGAGGGCGTCGGCGTGCCCCTGCCGGAACGCGGCGAGGCGCTGGAGATCGGCAGGGGCCGGATCATGCGCGAAGGCACGAGGGCCGCCATTCTCTCCTACGGCGCGCGGCTCCACGACGGGCTGGCGGCGGCGGAACGGCTGGAGACCGAGGGGATTTCGACCACGGTTGCGGATGCGCGCTTCGCCAAGCCGCTCGACGAGGACCTTGTGCGCCGGCTGGCGGAGAACCACGAGCTCCTGCTCACGGTCG
Organism: Alphaproteobacteria bacterium; assembly: GCA_022826185.1. GTDB lineage: Bacteria > Pseudomonadota > Alphaproteobacteria > Bin95 > Bin95 > Bin95. The sequence goes on along the minus strand of JAJDVH010000241.1, from coordinate 17,815 downwards.
AGGAAGGCTCGGTCGGCGGTTTCGGGGCCTTCGTGCTCCAGTTCCTGGCCGGCCGGGGCCTTCTGGACGGCAGCCTGAAGGTCCGCTCCCTGGTCATGCCGGACATCTTCATCGACCATGACAAGCCGGAGGCGCAGGTGGCCCAGGCGGGGCTGGACACGGACGCCATTTTCCGCACGGTGTTCGCCGCCTTCGGCCCCACGCCGGTCGCGGCGGTGGGGTGAAGGACCGCCTGGACCGGGTCCTGGTCGCGCGCGGCCTCTCGGAAAACCGGACGCAGGCGCAGGCGCTCATCCTCGCGGGCAAGGTCTATTCCGGCGCGCAACGGCTTGACAAGGCGGGCCATGCCATCGGCGCGGACACGCCGCTGGAGGTGCGCGGACGGGCGCATCCCTGGGTCTCGCGCGGCGGGCTGAAGCTCGCGCACGGCCTCGACGCCTTCGCGGTTCCTGTCCGGGACCGGACATGCCTCGATGTGGGCGCGTCCACGGGCGGCTTCACCGATGTGTTGCTGGCGAACGGCGCGGCCCGCGTGTGGGCCGTCGATGTCGGGCGCGGGCAACTCGCCTGGAAGCTGCGCAACGATCCCCGCGTATGCGTTCTGGAGCGCACCAATGCGCGCCACCTGACAGCGGCCGAAGTGCCGGACCCCGTCGATCTGGTCGTCTGCGACGCCTCCTTCATCCCGCTCAGGACGGTGTTGCCCGCGCCGCTCGCGCTCACCCGGCCCGGCGCCCATCTGGTGGCGCTCGTCAAGCCGCAATTCGAGGCCGGGCGCGCGCGCGTCGGCAAGGGCGGCGTCGTGCGCGACCCGGAGGTGCGCCGGGAGGTCTGCGAAGCCGTCCGTGACTGGCTGGAGGGCCTCGACGGCTGGTCCGTGCTGGGCCTGGAGGAAAGCCCCGTGCGCGGCCCGGAAGGCAATGTCGAATACCTGATCGCCGCCGTCCGGGCCTGACCTGCGCCGTCGCCCCGCTCAGAGGTCGGCGTAGCGCTCGATGGTCTCCTTCCATGCCATCAGGTCTTCGGGTCCGTCCACGCGCATGGCGAGGCCGGCAACCCCGGTCACCGGCACGGTGACGCGCCCGACGCCCATTGCGGCGAGCCGCGGCAGCTCGTTCAGATCGTCCGGGATCGAGCAGGTGAGCGTGATCGAGTCGGGGTCGCGCCCGTGTTCGCGCGCCGTCGCGCGCACCAGGTCGAACAGGTCCCCGGGCGCGCCGCGCGCCGGGAAGAAGCCGTCGCCCAGCCGGCCCGCCCGCCGGGCCGCGGCCTTCGAATGGCCGCCCACCGTGATCGGCACCGTGCCGTTTCGCGGTTTCGGCTGCATATAGGCGTTCTCGAAGGAGACGAAGCGGCCCCTGTAGGTCGGCGCGGGAGACCGCCAGAGCTCGCGCATGGCATGCACATAGTCGTCCGTGCGCGCCCCCCGGTCCTCGAACGGCACGCCGAGCGCGTCGAACTCCTCGCGCAGCCAGCCGACGCCGATGCCGAGCTCGATGCGCCCGCCCGACATGGCGTCCAGGGTCGCCACCTGCTTGGCGGTGACGACGGGATTGTGCTGCGGCAGGATCAGGATCGCGGTGCCGAGGCGGATGCGCTGCGTGTGCGCCGCCGCCCAGGACATCCAGATCAGCGGGTCCGGCATGACGAATTCCGCCTCGTCGCCGGGCATCCTGCCGCCGGCCGCGTAGGGGTAGGAGGACCGGTAGCCCTTCGGCACCACGGTGTGCTCGATGGTCCAGGCGGACTCGAACCCCGCCGCCTCGCCGGCCTGGAGCAGGGCCACCGCCTCCGCCGGGTCGGTGTAGCGTCCGGTGTTGCAATAGCGCAGTGCGAATTTCATGGGCCGCATCCCCTTTTCGGTCCTGTGCCCCGCATGGTGTTGCGGGAAACGGCGCGGCGCAAGCGGCGGCACCGGAAACCTTGAGCCTGTGGCGCAGGCGCGGTAAGGGGCGGTCGGCCGAGGGAGCAGAGAGGGGAGCGGAGCCATGTTCATCGACGGAGTCTGGTGCGAGGCCGCCGGCGGCGGGCGCTTCCGGGTAACGAACCCGGCGAACGGCGATGTCATCGGCGAGGCGCCGGACGGCGGCGGCGCGGATGCGGCCCGCGCGATAGACGCGGCCGAGCGCGCCTTTCCCGGCTGGGCGGGGCAGACCGCCTATGAGCGCTCGCGCATCCTCTACCGCGCCTGGGAGATCATGACCGAGCGGGCGGAGGACCTGGCCCGCACCATGACGCTGGAACAGGGCAAGCCGCTGCGCGCTGCCCGCAACGAGGTGCGCTACGGCGCGGACTTCCTGCTCTGGTATGCGGAGGAGGCCAAGCGCGTCTATGGCGAGACCATTCCAGCTCCGCGCGGCGACCAGCGCTTCATGGTGATGCGCCAGCCGGTGGGCGTCGTCGCCGCGATCACGCCATGGAACTACCCGGTCTCGATGGTGACGCGGAAGGTCGCGCCCGCCATCGCCGCCGGCTGCACCATCGTGCTGAAGCCGGCCGAGGCGACGCCGCTCTCCGCGGTCAAGGTGTTCGAGTGCCTGGAGGCGGCGGGCGTGCCCGCGGGCGTGGTCAATCTCGTGACGGCCGAGGACCCCGCCCCCGTCGGCGACGTGTTCCTGACCGACCCGAGGGTGCGGAAGATCACCTTCACCGGCTCGACCGAGGTCGGCAAGATGATCGCCGCGCGCGCCGCCCCGCAGATGAAGCGCGTCTCGCTGGAGCTCGGCGGCCACGCGCCTTTCCTGGTGCTGGAGGACGCGGACCCCGTCCACGCGGCCAAGGGGGCGGCGCTGGTCAAGTTCCTGAACACGGGCCAGGCCTGCATCTGCCCGAACCGCATCTTCGTGCATGAGGGCGCCGTCGATGCCTTCACGGAGGAGTTCGTCTCCCGCGTCGGGCGGATGCGCGCCGGCAACGGGCTTGAGGACGGCGTGCAGATCGGCCCGCTCGTCGATGAGGCGGCCGTCGAGAAGGTCGAGCGCCAGGTGGCGGACGCCGCCGGGCGTGGGGCAGAGGTGCTCTGCGGCGGCCACCGCATGACCGACGGCGCGCTTGCCAAGGGCGCGTTCTACGCGCCGACCGTGCTCTCCGGCGTTGCGCCCGACATGCAGATCTACCGCGAGGAGACCTTCGGGCCGGTGGCGCCGATCATCGCCTTCCGGGACGAGGAGGAGGCGCTCGCCATGGCGAACGACACCCATTACGGCCTCGCCTCCTATGTCTATACCCGCGACATGGCAAAGGGCTTCCGCATGTTCGAGGGCCTGAAATTCGGCATTGTGGGCATCAACGACATCAACCCGACCGCGGCCGCCGCCCCCTTCGGCGGCTCCAAGGAAAGCGGCCTCGGCCGCGAGGGCGGCCATGAGGGCATCGCCGAATATCTGGAAACCAAGCTCGGCGGCTTCTCGATCTGACGGAGGCTGCGAATGGTGGACATCGAGACAGTCTTCATCGAGGGGACGCCGCGGCTGGCCGTGGACCGGGCCGGGGCGGGGCCGCTGGTGTTCTTCCTGCACGGCATCGGCGGCAACCGGAAGAACTGGACCGGGCAGCTCGAAGCGCTCGGCGGCGGCTTCCACGCCGTCGCCTGGGACGCGCGCGGCTACGGCGATTCCGACGACTATGATGGCCCGCTCGACTTCGGCGATTTCGCCAAGGACGCGCTCCGGGTGCTCGACCGCTTCGGGGCGGAGCGGGCGCATTTCGTCGGCCTCTCGATGGGCGGGCGGATCGCGCAGGACTTCCACGCCCGCTTTCCCGACCGGGTCGCCACGCTGGCGCTCTGCGACACGCGGGCGGATTTCCAGGACTCCATGCCGCCCGAAAAGCGCGCCGAGTTCATCCGCCTGCGCCAGGCGCCGCTTCTGGCCGGCAAGGAACCCCGCGACATCGCGGACGCGCTGGTGGAGAGCCTGGTCGCGCCCGGCGCAGACGACGCGGCGCGCCGGAGGCTCCGGGAGAGCATCGCCGCGCTCCACAAGGAGTCCTACCTGAAGACCATCGAGGCCTCGCTCTCCTTCGACCGTTCCGCCGAAATCGACAGCATCCGGGTCCCGACGCTGCTCATCTACGGCGAGCACGACACCTTGACCCCGCCCGCTATCGGCAGGGCGCTGCACGACCGCATCGCCGGCTCGGAGTTCGTGGAAATCGAGGGCGCCGGCCACCTGACCAACATCGAACGCCCCGAGGCCTTCAACGCAGCCCTGCTCGCCTTCCTCTCGAAGCACCGCGACCGTGCTGCGGGCTCCGAATGATCTTATGAGACTAATGCCGACCGCCAGGAACGGAGTTCGGCAGATCTTCTATCTGATGGCGCGGCCGTTGCGCAGGACAGGTAATACCAACGGCCGCGACTTGGGACTCATGTCTTCTTCTCGTCATGCCCGGACTTGTTCCGGGCATCCCCTTCCACCGCTTCCGCTGCACGGCCGCATGGATGCCCGGAACAAGTCCGGGCATGACGGGGAGGGGCCGGGGAGCCCGTTCCCCCGGCTGGTGGCGTCAGAACTGGCGCACGAAGCTGAGCTCGCCGCGGTTGCGCTCATAGTCGAGCGTCTGGGCGTTGGTCTTGCGGCGCTCGGTGACGAGGGAGAGGCGCGGGCTGAAGCCGAGCAGGGTGACGGCGCGGTTGTGGACCGAGAGCGAGAGCGTGCGGGTGCGGTCCTTGCGCGGCTTGCGGTCGATGGTGCTGTGCGCGAAGCCCCGGCCCTGGTATTCCGTGCGCCGCTCGGAGGCGCGCAGCCCGACGGTGAAGCCGAGCGGCAGCGCCAGGGTCGCGCCCAGGCCGGCCTGCGGGCCGCGCGAGCGCCAGTGTTCGGAGTTGGCGCGGGTCCAGTCGTATCCGGCGTTGCCGCCGACGCGCAGGATGGGCAGCGCGGCCCAGCTTGCGCCCAGCGAGACATCGCCGACCGGGCCGTCGAGCCAGTCGCAGTCGCGGCAGTTGCGCCGGGCGGCGCTGGCGTGGGCGAACAGGGCGAGGCGCGGCGTCAGCCGGTGCTCCGCCTCCAGCCGCAGGCCGAAGCGGTCGGTCTCCGGCGCGCCGGCCGTCCATTGCCGGTCCAGAGTGGCCAGCAGGCTCGCCTCCGTCCGCGCGTCGATCAGCCGGCGCGGGCCGAGACGGGCCGAGAGGAAATGGCGGTCGAAGTCCCCGCCCTTGTATTCCCGGATGCTGGCGTTCGCGCCGGAACGGAGCAGCCAGCGGCCCGCCCCGGACCCCGGTCCGGGGGCGCCGAGGGGATACTGGTATTCGCCCCCGCCCCAAAGCGAGACGCCGAGGCCGGACTTGGGCGCGATGTCTCCCTGGCGCGTGAAGGGCAGGCGGCCGAAGGGCGTGTCCAGGAAGATCGTGCGCTCGCCCGAGGCCGTGTTGAGATTGCTGTCGGGGGCGACGGCCGCGCCGAAATGCGCCTCCCAGCGCCGCCTTGCGCGCATGATGCGCAGGAAACGCTGGATGTTGACCGCAACCGGGAGCGGCAGCCTGCCGGCCAGCACCTGCTCGAAATGCCGTCTCGCCAGCGTGTCCTCCTGCTTCAGGAAGAAGGCGCGGGCGAGTTCGAGCCGCGCGCGCACGAGCTCCGGGCGGTCCACCAGGATGGCGCGGAAGGCGGCGATGGCCTCGTCGAGCTTCTCGTCCCGCGCCTTCCGGTCGGCGATGGCGTGGGCGGCGTTCAGCGCCTCCATGCCGGCGCGGAAGCGCTCGCCGGCCGCGTCCTGGCCGAAGGCGGGCGCCGGCCCCCATCCGAGCGCCGCCAGCAGCAGGATCAGCACGCCCAGAAGGCCGACGCCGGCAAGGAACCACGTGATGGCGTCGCCTGTCTCCCGGCCGCCCGGAGAGGAGCCGCCGGAGAAACGGCGCGCGGGCCGTGTCTCTCGCATCGTTGCGGTGTCCGGTGTCGATCGTCGGAAAAGGGAAGGGGCGGCGCCGGAACGCCGCCCCTCTCAGGCTTCGGGATGCAGGATCGCTGCGTCCCTTTGGGGTTGTGCCCCTAGTCGTTGCGGACGGCGTAAGCCCCGGCGACATGCCCGTCAGTGAAGTGGGCGTTGAAGCCGCCGTAGATGCCCTCGGGACGCTTGATGTCGCCGACGGCAGTGGTACTAGGATCGTCAGCGAACCCACCATAAGACGTCGCCGACCACGTGCCGTCCTGACCGGTGGCTGTCGTTACACCCGCGGCCACTGCGCCAGTAGCGACTTCCGTTTCCACCAGCGTGACCGTCCAGTCCGAGTCCACAGCGTCAGGATTGTCGCTCTGGAAACCCGACACCGTGCCGCCGAGCATCGGAGCAGTGTCTGTTCCGGCACCACCGGATCCGAATTTCGCCGTCAGCGAGACAGTGGCTGTGAACCTGCCGGAGTGGACTTCCGTAATTGCCACATCCTCGTCGGAGACCTTGTGGACCGAGCGGCCTGCGGCCATGCCTGTGTAGACGGCCTGTTCACTGCCAGGCGTGCCCGGCGCAGCTTCAGCCCAGCCGCCAGTAGAAGCGGTGGCGGGACCGTACGCGTAGGTGAGAACATTGACCTGCCCCGCATTCGCTGGAGTGCCCGAGCCGTCGTCGACCACCAGCCAGTGGCCGTACGTCGCAAACATGGTGTCTTCGGTATACACCGTCGCGCCCGCAGCCTTCATCCAGTAGGCCCTCACATTGGCCGGGGTGAAGTACCAGCTGCCGACCAGCTTGCGTTGCGTCGTGTTCTCATTGACCGCCGTGGTGGTCGGGTCATCCTCCACCTCTTCGACCATGCAGTCGCTGCCGCCGCAGAACACTCCGCCGGGAATACCCTTGTATGTAAGTCCCGTATCGACCTGGACGCCTTCAGCAACGTTACCCGTAGTCTGTGTGGAACCGAGTGTCATGCCCGATACCGACGCGGCCTTCACGGTCTTGAAGTTGCCGGTAGTGCTATCGGCGATCTCCTTGTCCATGACATTGTCTTCGCCGACGATCATTGCCCAGGTCATGCTCTCGGGATCATGGCTGACAGGCGCCTCATACTTGTTCGCCTTGGCGACCGGGTTTTCGCTGCCGGTAGTAGTGTTACGGGTACCGGTCGGGGCGACGGCGGTGGCGGCGGTAGCGGCATGGGTCACCCGGAGGCCGGCACCATTGGCAGTGCTGGAGCCGCCCTCGGGCACGGTGGGCCCGAGCGCCATGGCGACCGCCTTGGCCACTTCCATGCCCCTGTAGGCGGGGGTTTTCGGGTCGTCCTCGTCGGGGCCGGTGACCATCTCGACAGACGATGCGAGAGAGCCCGTGCCGGTAGCGTCGAGGATCTTCTGAGCCTCCGCGATCGCCGTGTTCGCACTTTCGATCACCGCAGTAAGCGTGCCGATGAGATCCGTCTGGCCGGCGTCAAGGGCGTCCTTGGCGGTCATGGCTTCCGTCCTGGCCGTCTTGGCTGCGTCGATGGCGGCCTTAAGAGCCATCCTGGCGTCCAGCACCGCCTGGGCGTTGTTCTTCGCCACCAGGGAATCGCCGTCGGAAGCCTCCGTCCCGATCATGGCTGCATATTTCTTCGCCATCATCAGGGCCGAGCCGTCCGTATCAGCGTCGCCGGCAATCGGCTGCAAATCGCCGACCTTGTCGCGCAAGGCAGTTTCCTTGGCGAGCGCCGCCACTCTCGCCGCCTCAATGGCGAGCGCAGCCGCGAAGGCCGTGGAGTTCATCGCGGTGACCGTGCCGCCGGTCGAGGTGACCATGCCGTCGGCTGCCACCATGACCGTGCAATCGTCGCCGCCTGCCGCGCAGGTGAATGTGACGGAGCCGCTGTCCGCCGACATGCCCGCGTCGATCTCGATCGGGTTGTCGCCGGTGGCCGTCGGCGCCGTGTAGCCGGCGCCGTCCGTCGTCACACTGGCCAGCGACACTTGCATCGGAGTCGGCGGGGCCGGCTGCTGCTGGTCGCCGCCCGTGTTCGTGGCCGCCGGGCTGCCGCCGCTTCCACCGCCGCCGCAGCCGGCGAGCGCCAGCGACAGCGCGAGGGCGCCTGCTGAAAGCGCCCAGAGTTTCGTTCGCGAGGTCATTTCAACGAGGCTCCCCTCTTGCTCAATCTGTGGAGAGGCCCCGTGTTTGAGGCCCCGTAGTGAAGCGGAATCATACCCGCTTCAATTTCCAATTCAAGATAAAACTAAATAATCAAATTTCAAATCAAGATTATTATGAGGGAAGGGCGCAAAACCCGTTCGCCAGCGGCGGCGGCTACGAGTCCTTGCCGGGCCGGGGCGGGCCGATGCGCGCCGCTTATCCGCAGCAACCGCCCCCGATTCGCGCCGCAACGCGGCCGGGCCGGGCGAACGCCGCCGCGGCGTCCCTGCCCGGAGGCGGGGTCCGGGGCGGCGAAGGGGGCGTTCGCCTTGCTCCCCTCCCGCCCGGCGCCCCTGCGCTCCCTTTCGTCACCCCCGCGAAAGCGGGGGTCCATGTCGTCATCCCGGCCCCCGAGCCGGGGCCCAGCCCTGAACGGCGCGGCAGGCCCCGGCGGTCGATCCCGTTCTGCGCCGGCTGCGGCGCGAGTCAGGGATGGCCCCCCGCCTTCGCGGGGGTGACGGCGGTGCTGCGGCGGTGACGGCGGGGCGGCGGCGGCGGGCATTGTGCGGGGCGGGGGTTTTGCTACAGTCCGGGCGGCAAGGAGGCAGGGGATGACGCAGTTCGACGCCGGGGCAATCCGGGGCATCGTGCCGCCCATGACGACGCCGTTTTCGGCAGACGGCGCCATCGACGAGGCGGCGTTCCGCGCCGAAGCACGCTTCCTGCTGGCTTCGGGGGTTCACGGCATCGCGGTGGCGGGCAGCACGGGCGAAGGCCATGCGCTCTCCACCGACGAGGTCTGCCGGCTGACGGAAGTCGCCGTGGAAGAGGCCGACGGGCGCGTGCCCGTCGTCGCCGGGATCATCGTCGATTCGACGGCGCAGGCCATCGAGCGCGGCCGGGCGGCGGCCGAGGCCGGCGCGGCCGCGCTGCAGGTGACGCCCGTGCACTACCTCTTCCGGCCCGACGACGCCCACATGAAGGCGCATTTCCGGGAGATGGCCGACGCCGTCGCCTCGCCCATCATCATCTACAATGTCGTGCCCTGGACCTATCTCTCGCCCGAACTCCTGGTCGAGATCATGACCGACATTCCGGGCGTGGTGGGCGTCAAGCAGAGCGCGGGCGACCTCAAGCTGTTCGCCGACCTGATGGCGACCGCGCCCGAGGGCGCCCGCATCATGAGCGCGGTCGATGCGCTGATGTATCCCTCCTTCACGCTCGGCGCGCACGGCGCGGTCGCGGCCATCCTGACGGCCGCGCCCCGGGCCTGCGTGAACCTCTGGGACGCGGTGGCGGACGGCGACCACCCCGCCGCGCTCGACCTGCACCTGCGCCTGCTCGCGCTCTGGAACGCGATGATCGACGACAACCTGCCGGCGGCGGTCAAGGCGGCGCTCGACTTCCAGGGCCTTGCCGGCGGCCTGCCGCGCCGGCCGATGCCGGCCGCGTCCAACAGCCAGCGCAGCGCCATCGCCGCGGCGCTGAAGGAGCTGCCGCAATGAACATGACCGCGACTCCGGGCGGCGTCATGCCCGCCTGGCCGGAGGGCGGCGTCTCCCGCGTGCCCTACCGGCTGTTCTCGGACGCGCAAGTCTATGCGCTGGAGCAGGAGCGGCTCTTCCGGGGGCCGGTCTGGAACTATCTATGCCTGGAGCTGGAGGTGGCGGAGCCGGGCGACTTCCGCACCGCCTTCATCGGCGAGACGCCCATCGTCGTCGCGCGGGACGAGCAGGGCGAGCTGCGCGGCATGGTCAACCGCTGCGCGCACAAGGGCGCGCTGGTCTGCCTCGCCGAGCGGGGCAACCGCAAGCACTTCTCCTGCATCTACCACTCCTGGACCTACCATCTCGACGGACGGCTGCGCGGCGTGGCCTTCCGCGGCGGGCTGAAGGGCAAGGGCGGGATGCCGAAGGATTTCGACCCCGCGCGGCACTGCATGCAGCCGATCCGCGTCGAGACATTCTGCGGGCTCGTCTTCGGCACCTTCGAGCCGGACATGCCCCCGGTCGAGGAGTGGGTCGGGCCGACCATGGCGCATTTCCTGAAGCGCAATCTGGGCTCACGCCCGCTGAAGGTGCTCGGCGCGCACAGCCAGATCATCCACAACAACTGGAAGCTCTACGCGGAGAACGTCCGCGATTCCTACCACGCCACCCTGCTGCACACCTTCTACACCACCTTCAAGGTGAACCGGCTGGACATGGACGGCGGCATCCTGCTCTCGGAAGGCACGCCCTGGCACCATATCAGCTACGCCAAGCGCGCCACCCTGGAGGAAGCGGCGGAATACAGGGAGGCCAAGGTCCATTCCGCCAGCTACGATTCGAAGCTGAACGGCCCGGAGCTGCTGAAGACCGAGGACGAATTCGACGACGGCATCACGCATTCGGTCCAGTCGATCTTCCCGACGCTGGCGGTGCATTTCACGCTGAACTCGCTCTGCGTGCGCAATTTCGTGCCGCGCGGGCTGGAGGAGACCGAGCTCGTCTGGACCTATCTCGGCTACGCCGACGACAGCGAGGAGATGACGGCCATGCGCGTGCTGCAGGCGAACCTGACGGGCGCGGCCGGGCTGGTCTCGCTGGAGGACGGCTGCATCAACGAATTCGTCCAGCGCGGCACCAGGGGCAGCGGCGACGCCGCGGCCGTGCTGGAGATGGGCGGGCGCGGGCTCGAATCCAGCGAAAGCTCGCGCGCCACGGAAGTCTCGATCCGGGGCTTCTGGAGCGGCTATCGCGGCCTGATGGGCTACGCATGATCGACGGGCAAGCGCGGCAGCGGATCGAGGACTTCCTGCTCGACTGCGCCTGGGCCATAGACGAGGACGACCTGGAAGCCTGGCCGGGCTTCTTCGCGGCGGACGGGCGCTACCGCATCACCACGCGCGACAACGAGGAGCGCGGCCTGCCGGTCGGCATCATGCTCTGCGAGGGGCGCGGCATGATGGAGGATCGGGTGCTGGCGCTGCGCACCGCCAACATCTTCGAGCCGCACCGCTACCGGCACATCCTCGGCCGCCCCCGCCTGCGCGAGGCCGAGGACGGGCTGGTGCGCTCCGACAGCAGCTTCATCGTCATGCGCACCATGCAGGACGGCCGCATGGACCTGTTCGCCGCCGGCAACTACCGCGACCTGCTGCGCGTCGAGGACGGCCGGGTGCTGTTCCAGGAGCGCGCGGCAGTGCTCGAATCCCGCCGCGTCGATGTGCTGATCGTCATTCCCATTTGACGGGCGGGGAAATCAGCCGCCGCTGCCCGCCAGGCGCGCGCTGACGAGACGGTTCAGGCTCACGCCTTCCTCGGCGGCGCGTATGGCGAGCGCCCGGTGTGTTTCCGGCGGCACGCGGACGAGGAACCGGCCGCTATAGGCCTTGTCGGCCAGCGGCTCGGGCGGGGCCTCGCCGGTTTCCTGCATGTCGGACACGACATCGCGGACCAACCGCCCGATGCCCGCGAGCGCCATCTCCGGGGAAGGGGCCAGCCAGCTCAGCGACGGGAACTCGGCGCACAGTCCGACATTCTCGCCGTCCTCGGCGGACCAGGTGATCCGATAGGTGTACCGGTCGCTCATTCCATGCCCTCCAGCTTGGCGATCGCTCCTGCGTCCGATCAAGTAAAGATACCAATAATGATACTAGACACAGAGGTGGACAGAAGAAAATCGGAGCGTGGGCCGCGAATTGGCCTACAATCCGCTCGCCGGATACCGCTCGTGGCGGGGTAAACGGGACTGGAGGGCTGGGCGATGCGGCCTTTGACCGACTCGACCGGGATTCAGCATGACGCGGCGAAGCTCCGCGAGCGGGCGGATGCCGACGGCTATGTGCTGGTCCGGGGCCTGCTGCCGCGTTCGCTGCTGGAGGAGATCGCTGACGAAATCGCCCGCCCGATGGCCGATGCCGGCTGGATCGAGCCGGGCCGGCCGCTGGCGAGCGCGAAGCCCGACCTCTCGAAATTCTGCGTGGAGCCGCAGCCGCCCTTCATGGAGGTATTCTACCGGCAGTTGTCGCTGCGCTCCCTGCACGCGCTCAAGCTGCACGGGAACCTGACGGGCTTTTTCGGCAGGCTGTTCGGCGAGGAGGCGTTCTGCCCGCCGCATTTCGTGATGCGGCTCGCTTTCCCCTGCAGGGACGAATACGCGACCCCGGCGCATCAGGACTACACGCATTTCGAAGGCAGCCGGCGCAACTGGGCCGCCTGGATTCCGTTCACCGACATCGACGAAGCGCGCGGCGGGCTCGCCGTCGCCGCCGGCTCGCACAGGGGCGGCGTGCTGGACATGCGCCCGGCCTTGGGCGCGGGGCAGATGGTCATCGACGCCGACCTCGACGCCTGCGACTGGCGCTGGAGCCCGATGCAGGTGGGCGACGTGCTCGTCCACAACTGCCAGACGATCCACAAGGGGCTGCCGAACTCGTCGGGCGCCATGCGGGTCTCCATGGACTGCCGCTACCAGCCGCTGTCGGAGCCCGTCGGCGAGAAATATCTGGGCGTCTCGCACCAGATGCGGAGCTGGGAAGACCTTTACGCCGGCTGGGAGGAAGACGACCCGCTGAAATACTACTGGCGGGACCTGCCGCTCACGGTCCAGCCTTTCGAATATCGCTGGTACGACCGGCGGGACGAACGCGCCATCGAGATGGGCGAAGCCGGAGACCCGGAAGCCCTGCTTGCACTGGAGAACATATCGCTGAAGCACCGCTCTCCGGCGGTCCGGCGCCGGGCCGAAACGGCGTTGTCGCGCCTGCGCGCGGCAGCGGGCTGACAGCCGGACAGGCCGGGGGATCAGGCGTCTTTCGCCCCAGGTGACGGCGGCGGCGTGGCGCCGGGCGCGCCGAGGTTCGCCGCCGCCTCCCTGCCGCCGAACGACGCGACCAGGGCCGCCTGGTCCGCATGGGCCTGCCGGTTCACTTCCGCGGTCGAGCAGATTCGCGCCAGCTCGGCATAGAGGTCCGCCAGCCGTCCGGCACAGGCCGGGTCCCGCAACAGGTCCTCGAGCTCCTCGGGGTCCGCCGCGAGGTCGAAAAGTTCCGGCTGGAAGCCCTCGTAATGGATCAGCTTCAGGTTCCCCTTGCGCAGCATGAAGCCGCCCTCGACCGCGCCAATGGCGTGATACTCGGAGAACACGGCGCGCTCGTCGTCGCGGGGTTCGGCCGCAATGGCGTAGAGGGACCTGCCCGGCCGGTCGGTTTCGAGCCTCGCATCGAAATGGTCGAGGATCGTTTCGGAGAGGTCGAGCAGGCTGACCGGCGTGCCGCAGACGCCCCGGGGCGTACCCGGCCCGGCCAGGATCAACGGCACCGCAGCCGCCTCCTCGTAGAAATTGCCCTTGCCCCAGGAGCCGCGCGCGCCGAGGTCCTCGCCATGGTCCGAGGTGTAGACGACCGTCGTGCTGCCGCTTAGCCCCGCCCCCTCCAGCGCGGCCAGAATCTTCCCGACATTGTCGTCGAGATACGAGCAGAGCCCGTAATAGGCGGCCATGGCGCGCAGGCGCTCTTCTGCATCCGTGAAGGCGTTCTCCGTATCCAGCAGGTCGTCGTGCAGCCTGACCCAGGGGTGCGGCTCAAACCCGCTGCCGGGCCCCAGCTTGACCTCGGGGAGGCTTTCCAGCGGATAGAGGTCGTAGAACTCCTGCGGGCAGACGAGCGGGAAATGCGGCGCGACCAGCCCGACGAAAAGGCACCACGGGCCTTCGTCTCCCGACCGGGCCGTCAGCCAGTCGACGGCGCAGGCCGTCACATCGGCGTCGTAGGCGGTATAGGGGCTCTCGCCGGGGCCGATATACTCGCCCAGCATGCGGCTTCCGGGCCTGACGCGCTCTTCCAGCGAGCGCGTTGCGGCCCAGACCATCCCGACGCCGCCCGCCACATTCATCGGAATCGTCTGGCGGTCGAAGCCCGTCGGGTCCTCCGCGTCGCGGTAGTGCAGCTTGCCGATGGACTCGACCGGCACGCCGCGCGCCTGCAGCGCGTGCCCCCAGCCTGGCGTCTTGCCCGTATAGGGCATGGCGTTGTCCCAGAGGCGCAGCCGGTGGACATATTGCCCGGTGGCGAACGCCGCCCGCGCAGGCACGCAGATCGGACAGGGCGTATAGGCAGCGGTGAAGCGCATGCCGCGCGCCGCGAGGGCGTCGAGGTGCGGGGTCTGCACGAAGGGATGCCCCGCCGAACCCATCGCACGCGCCTGGTGCTCGTCCGACATCAGGATCAGGAGGTTGGTCTTGCGCGGCCCGGACATCGGCAATGCCCCTCACGCTTCGATCAGGGTCGGGGGCGTGAAAGCGGTGATGGCGGGCGGCTCGCCTTCGAACCGCTCGACCTCGACCAGCGCCGTCTGCGCGGCGCTGCACTGGGTCAGCGTCGAGGTCGGCTTGTCCGAGGTGAGCACATTGGGGTTGCCGTGCTTTTCCAGGCTGCCCGGTGCCGCCGGATCGACGGGGTCGAACCAGGCGCCGGTCGCAAGCTCGACCACGCCCTCGCGAATCGCATCGCTGAGGACGGCGCCGGCGAGGCAGGCGCCCCGGTCGTTGAAGACGCGCACCACGTCGCCGTCCACGATGCCTCTCCGGGCGGCGTCGGCAGGATTCATCCGCATCGCCTCGCGGCCGGCGACCTTGGCGGCCCGGCTTACCGAACCGCAGTCGAGCTGGCTGTGGAGCCGCGCGCGCGGTTGGTTGGAGAGCAGGTGCAGCGGGAAGCGCACCGCCTTCTCGCTGCCGAGCCACTCCGCCGGCTCCTCCCAGGTCGGATGGCCGGGCGCGTCCTCGTAGCCGAACCCGGCAATGGTCTCCGAGTAGATCTCGATCCGTCCCGACGGCGTCTTGAGCGGCGCGCCCTCCGGGTCCGCGCGGAACTCCGCGAAGGGAACGGGCGGGCTGGCCGGCGCGGGGATTTCGAAATAGCCCGCCTCCCGGAAGGCGTCGAAACCCGGCATCTCGATACCGTCCCCGGCGACGCGCTGGCGGTAGAGGTCGTAGAGGTGGCGCAGCCATTCCATTTCGCTGCGGCCCTCGGTAAAGGCTTCGGCGAGACCGAGCCGTTCGGCGAGACCGCTGTAGATTTCATATTCGTTGCGCGCCCCGCCCACCGGGTCGATGGCCTGCCGGCTGGCGACGACGAAGCGGTCGAACTGGGAGGCTGCGATGTCGTTGCGCTCCAGCGTCGTCGTGCAGGGCAGCACGATGTCGGCGCGCCTGGCGGCCGGCGTCCACCAGGGCTCGTGGATGACGATGGTGTCCGGCCGGGCCCAGCCCTTCAGCAGGTTGTTCAGGTCCTGGTGCTTGTGGAACGGATTGCCGCCGCACCAGTAGATCAGCCGGATATCGGGGTAGCGCCGGTCCTCGCCGTTGAAGCGGTAGGGCGCGCCCGGACCCAGCAGCATGTCCGCCAGCCGCGCCACCGGAATTGTGGCGCCGACAGCGTTCTTTCCCTTGGGAAGCGCGGGCGGCGCCACCTGCCGGGTCGGGTCGCCGATGCCGTGCATGGCGCCGTAGCCGAAGCCGAAGCCGCCGCCGGGCAGGCCGATCTGGCCCAGCATCGCCGCCAGCGCGATGGTCATCCAGTAGGGCTGCTCCCCGCGGTCGGCGCGCTGGACCGACCAGCTGACGCCGATCAGCGTGCGCGAAGACGCCATCCGGCGGGCGAGGTCCCGAATCGTGTCGGCCGGCAGGCCGGAAATGCCGGCGGCCCATTCGGCGTCCCTGGCGGTCCCGTCCGCCTCGCCGAGAAGGTAGCCGGCCAGCCTGTCGAAGCCGGTGCAATAGCGGGCGAGGAAGCCGGCATCGTGCAGGCCTTCGCTCAGCAGCGTGTGCGCGAGCCCCAGCATCACCGCGAGGTCGGTGTTGGGCCGGACGGGCAGCCATTCGGCCCGGACTTCGTCTCCCGTGTCGTCGCGGATCGGGCCGATGCAGACGAACCGGGTCCCCGATTCCGCCGCGCGCCGGTGCCAGTCGGGGGCGTCATGCGCGCCGACGCCGCCCTGGTTGACCATCGCGTTCTTGGGCGGCATGCCGCCGAACGCCACCATCAGATCGGTGTGCTCGACGATCGACGGCCATGTGTTGACCGGCCCGAACACCGGCTGCATGGAGCCGACGATGCGCGGGACGATGACGCTCGCCGCGCCGACGCTGAAGCTCGTCACCTGGTCCACGAAGCCGCCATGCAGGTTGAGGAACCGCGTCAACTGGCTGCGGGCGTTATGGAAGACACCCGCGCTGCCCCAGCCCGAGCTGCCGTATATGGCTTCGTTGCCGAACTCCTTCCGGACCCGTTCGAGTTCGGCCGCCACGAGGTCGAGCGCATGGTCCCAGCTCACCTGCACGAAGGGTTCGGACCCCCGCGCAGCGGTGTTGGCGCCGGGGCCGCCCTCCAGCCAGGACTTGCGCACGGCAGGCGCGGCAATACGGCATTCGGCATGGACCGCGTCGGGAAGCGCGCGGATGAAGGGCGCCGGGCTCGGGTCCTTCTCGAACGGCGCGACTCCGACCAGCCGTCCATCCCTCGCCTCGGCCGTGAAGGCGCCCCAATGGCTCGCCCCGAATGCGGTCTGGGTCCCGTCAGGCATGTTCCGAACCTCGCAACGACTCGGATTATCGTAGCGCAAGCTGGAGACCGCGGGCGACCGCCGGTCAGTCTTCCGCCGCCATTACGGCTTCGGCCCTGTCGGGGTAGATGATCCGTTCGGCGAAACGGTGCATGAGGTCGATCTCGTCCTGGCTCCGGTATCCGGGGCTGCTGCCTTTGATCGCGGCCAGATGCTCGGCGATGATGTTGCGGCGCACCTCGGCGGCGAAGGAGGTCAGCCGGTGGTAGGCTTCCGAGATGGTGCGTCCGAGGGTCGTGACGCCGTGCCCGAGCAGCACCACGCAATTGGTGTCGGCGATGAAGTCCTTGACGGGCCCGACATCGGTCTCGACATCGATATCCGCCGCCACGTAATAGGGCGGCTTGCCGTGGATGAACGGCATGTCGAGCGAGATGATCCGGACTTCCTCGAAGGCCCCGGAGCCGAAGAACGCAATCGTCTCGTCATGGTGGACGTGGATGACCGCGTGGATATCGGGCCGGAGCCTGAGTATCTCGCGGTTGAGGTTGTGGCCGACGCTCGTCACCGCCTCGCCGTATAGCAGCCGGCTTGTCGGGATGTCGGTGATGACGATGTTGTCCGCGGTCATTTCCTCAAGGGAAATCTCCGCATGCTCGGTGTGACACGAAACAACCATTTTTCTTGATTGCTTCATGTTTTGGGGCGCGTCGTCATCCTCCCTGTTACAGCAATGAATACAGGGCATTGGGAGGCATGTCAACGGGGCAGCGACAGGATGATCCGAAGCAACATGGGATAGATGGTAAAGTCGGTTTGTGGAATCCAGGGAGCTGAAAGTGCATTGCAGGATCCATGGATACGTACGTGGAGCGCTTCTGAAACACGGCTGTATATAGGGTATCCGGGATACGGCTTGATGATGCGCCGAATCATGGAACATGAGAATGCCTGTTGTCAATCAGGGGTATTTTCTGTAGAAATCCGGAATGATTGTTAGGCCGCTTGGGGGCGCCCGGGGCGCCAGACGGGAAGCGCCCGCGCCTCACCGGCGCCAGTGCGGCGGACCCTCGGCGCCCCAACGCGGCGCGGGGTCGGTCGGCCATTTCTCCCAGGGCTTGCAGCGGAACATGGTTCCGATGGCGATGGAGTCGGGGTCGCGGATGTCCGGGCAGTCCGGGCCGTGCTCGCCGACAGTGATGGTGCAGTCGATCCGGCCGTCGCGCTTGCGGGCTTCG
>JAJDVH010000083.1 GCA_022826185.1 Alphaproteobacteria bacterium | reverse complement strand
CGTCGGCGCCTTGTACCAGTGCAGGTCGGCGGCGGCTTCCGCCCAGAACGCCTCCCGCTCGTCTAGCGAGCGGCGGAACGCGGTCTCATATGCTCCGGCCATGACGATCCCTCCACTTCCGCTGGGGCCGGATGGATAGCATTTCGGCGGAACACGCGGAAGCGGGGCTCCGGGAGCCGCAAGCGGGAATTGAATTCCGGTCGGCAACCGCCTAGAGCGTAGCGTTGCCGATGCGAAACGAAGAAGGAGCCGGCCCGATGGAACTCTGCGCTTTGGGCGAACAGCCGCCGCTCGGCGAGGCGCCCGAGACGATGCACGCCTTCTTGGTGCGCCAGGACCGGTTCGGGGAGCCGAAGGACGCCTGGCAGCATGAGGTCATCCCGGTTCCGGACCTCAAGCCGGACGAGGTGCTGGTCTATGTCATGGCGACCGGCATCAACTACAACAATGTCTGGGCGGCGCTCGGCTATCCGATCGACGTCATCAAGGAGCGGATGCGCAAGGGCGAGCCGGAGGACTTCCATGCCGGCGGCAGCGACTGCTCCGGCATCGTCCAGGCTGTCGGCTCGGAGGTTACGAATGTCAGGCCCGGCGACGAGGTGGTGATCCATTCCGGCTGGTGGGAGCCGGACGACCCCTGGGTGCTCTCCGGCAAGGACCCGATGCTGGCGGCCTCGACGCGGATCTGGGGCTACCAGACCAATTACGGCTCCTATTGCCAGTTCGCCAAGGCGCAGGCGCACCAGTGCCAGCCGCGCCCGAAACATCTGAGCTGGGAGCAGTCGGGCTGCTACCTGCTCTGCGCCTCGACCGCCTACCGGATGCTGATGGGCTGGCCGCCGCACACGGTCGAGCCGGGCGATGCGGTGCTCGTCTGGGGCGCGTCCGGCGGCCTCGGCGCGATGGCGCTGCAGATCACCGCCGCGCTCGGCGGCCGGCCGGTCGCCGTCGTCTCCGACGACGCCAAGCGCGACTGGTGCATGGAGATGGGCGCAGTCGGCGTCATCAACCGCACCGCCTTCGACCATTGGGGGCCGATGCCCGATACCACCGACGGCGCGGCCTACGGTGCCTGGGCAAAGGGCGCCCGCGCGTTCGGCGGCGCGATCTGGGAGGCGCTCGGCGAGCGCGCGAGCCCGAAGATCGTGTTCGAGCATCCGGGCGAGGCCACCCTGCCGACCTCCGAGTTCGTCTGCGACACCGGCGGCATGATCGTCATCTGCGCCGGCACCACCGGCTACAATGTGACCCTCGACCTGCGCTACCACTGGATGCGGCAGAAGCGCTTCCAGGGCAGCCACCTGTCCAATGACGAGCAGGCCGCGGCGGTGAACCGGCTGGTCATCGACGGAAAGATCGACCCCTGCCTCTCGGAGGTGTTCGATTTCGACGATCTCGGCCACGCCCACCAGTTGATGCACGAAAACCGCCACGCCGCCGGCCAGATGGCCGTGCTCGTCAACGCCACCGAACGCGGCCAGGGCGCTTCATGATCGTCGAGGCGATCGTCGTCTTCGGCGCGCTGGCGCTGGTCGGCGGCCTCAAGGCCTGGCTGACCTGGCGGCGCATCAAGACGGCCAAGCCGATGAAGGAACTCCCGCCCGACGACGAAGAAGCGCCGCTTCAGCGCCGATAGACGAAGAACATCGCGGCGTGCTGGATGGCCGCCTGCGGCAGCGCCGTGACGGGCCCGGCCGTGTCGGTCAGCGTCCAGAGGCCTGTTTCGGTCAGGGCGTCGATCCTGGCCTGGAAGCCGCCTTCCGAGAGTGCGGCCTCCGTGCAGCTGAATATGAAAACGCCGTCCTTCGCCGTCACGCGCACGAGCTCGTCGAGCGATTCCGGCGGCGCGTGGCCCGGCGTGAAGACCCCGGTGCAGACGACCGCCTGGAACGCGCCGTCGTCAAAATCGAGCGGCTCGCCCAGGACCCGCTGGCGCAGGTTGCGATAGACGCCCTTGCGCCCGGCGGCCCGCAACATGCCGTCCGAAAGGTCTATGCCCGTGAGATTGGCGTATCCGAGGCGCGCCAACGTCGCCCCGATGATGCCGCTGCCGCAGCCTGCATCCAGCACCGGCGTCTCGCCCGGCGCCACATGGCGTCCGAACAGGCCCGCCGCCACGGGCGCATAGGCATAGCCGCCCGACGAGACATCGGCGTCGTAGCTGTCCGCCCAGTCGTCGTAGATGCGCCGGTTTTCCGCCGTGGACCCGGCGCTGTAGACCCGCTCCAGCCAATGGTCGAGATCGCTCACCGTCTTCCCCTCTTCCGTTCTTCTCCACCGAGCATACACTGCCCCGCCCGTTCAAGGACGCCTCCCGCATGGCCGACGCCGATATCCTCCTTCAGGAAGACCGCGGCAGCACCCGCATCCTGACCCTCAACAGGCCGCGCCGGCTGAACGCGCTCAACGGCGCGCTGGTCGATGCGATCTGCGACGCGGTCGGGCGCGCGCATGGCGACGAAGCGGTGGCGTGCATCGTCCTGCAGGGCAATGAGCGCGCCTTTTCCGCCGGCGCCGACATGAAGGAAGCCGCCGACCATGCCGGCGAAGACGGGCGCGCCGCCCGCGACCGCGCCGAAGCCGGGGCGGCGATATACGAACTCGCCCGGCTGACGGACAAGCCGTTGATCGCGGCGGTGCGCGGCTATGCGCTCGGCGGCGGCTGCAATCTCGCCATCGCCTGCGACATGGCGGTAGCGGGCGCGAGCGCCGTGTTCGGCTATCCGGAGGTCCGGCGCGGGCTGGCCGCCACCATGGTCACGCCGGGACTCGCGCACCGTATCGGGCCGAAGGCGGCGTTCGAGCTGCTGACGCTCGCCGAGGATGTCTCGGCCAGCCGGGCGCTGGAACTCGGGATGGTCAACCGGGTCGTCCCCGACGAAAAGGTCCTCGACGAAGCGCTTTCGATGGCGGAGGCCCTGGCGGCTTTCGACCGGGAAGCGGTGCGCGCGACCAAGCGGGTGTTCCAGCGCTCGCTGGACCTTCCGGTCGCCGAGGCGCTCGCCGCCGCGCGCGAAACCATGCTTGCCATGCGCCGGGCGATGGTGCCGCCGGAGTGAATTGAACACTCGACCCCACCCTTACCAAGGGTGTGCTCTACCCCTGAGCTACGGCGGCCCGCCGGGCGCGTCTATGCCACAGGGGGCATCGGGAGGGCAAGCGGACATGATCGCATCCGACGGCAGGGACGCGAAGGAGGACAGGGAACGGCGCCTCGCGGAGGCGCTGCGGCGGAACCTGCGCCGCCGCAAGGCGCGGCAACGCGGGGAGGACGGCGAGCCGGGCGAACCGCCCGACAGCGTTGCCGAACGGGACTGCTGAAGCTACAAGCGGGCCGCGAAACGTCGCAGCGGGCGAAAGACCGGCCGCCTGCGGCGCACGATCCAGAATGAGGGCTCGACTCGTGCTCGAAACCGGTGCCAGAGCCTACCGTATTCGCGGCGGCAGGCCGTTGGAGGGCGCGATCCGCGCCCAGACGGCCAAGAACGCCGTCAGCAAGCAGCTTGTCGCATCCCTGCTGACGGCCGAGCCCTGCCGGCTGCTGGACGTGCCGGACATCTCCGAGATCGAGCTGGCGCTCGGCATGCTTGAGGAAATCGGCGCCTCCATATCCCGGGACGGATCGGGCGCCGTCGATATCCAGACCGCCGGGATCGCCTCCACCGCCATCGGGCAGCGCTATTCCGGCGTCAACCGCCTGCCCGTGCTGCTGATCGCCCCGCTGCTGCACCGGGCGGGCATGGCGCGCGTTCCCGTGGTCGGCGGCGACCATATCGGCGAGCGGCCGATCGACTTCCATATCGCGCTGCTGGAGCAGATGGGCGCGCGCATCGACGCCGACCGGGACGGCTACACCGCCAAGGCCGACCGGCTCAGGGGCGCCGTCATCCACCTGCCCTACCCCAGCGTCGGCGCGACGGAGAACGCGGTCCAGGCCGCCTGCCTCGCCGACGGCACCACGGTCATCCACAACGCCGCCATCGAGCCGGAGATCGTCGATACGGTCCTCTTCCTGCAGAAGATGGGCGCGCTGATCCAGATCGAGACCGACCGGAAGATCGTCATAGAGGGCGTGGACAGGCTCTCCGGCGCGACCCACCGGCCGATGACGGACCGCATCGAGGTCGCGTCCTTCGCCATGGCTGCGGTCGCCACCGGCGGGCGCATCCGCATTTCCGGGGCCGACCAGCGGGCCATGGTCACGTTCCTCAACGTGCTGCGAAAGGTCGGCGGTGGCTTCGAGATCGTGGACGACGCCATCACCTTCTTCCGCGCCCGCGACACGCTGCGCCCGATCCACATCGAGACCGACGTGCATCCGGGCTTCATGACCGACTGGCAGCAGCCGATGGTCACCCTGCTGACCCAGGCCGAAGGCGTCTCGGTCGTGCACGAGACCGTCTATGAAAACCGCTTCGGCTATACCCGGACGCTGAACGACATGGGCGCCAATATCGTGCTCTCCACGGCCTGCCTCGGCGCCAAGCCCTGCCGTTTCCTGGAACGGAACTTCCCGCACAGCGCGGTGGTGCAGGGCGCAACGCCCCTTGCCGGACGGCGGATCGAGGTGCCGGACCTCAGGGCCGGCTTCGCCTACCTGCTCGCCGCCCTCATCGCCGAGGGGGAGAGCGAGGTTCTCGGCGCCCGCTTCATCGAGCGGGGCTATGCGGACATTCCGGGGCGCCTGGCGAGCATCGGCGCGGATATCGATGTCGTCCCGTCCCTGGAACGCGATCTGGCGGCCCAATGAGCGGGCGGCTGAAGCTTCGCGCGACATCCGCGGAGGAGTTGCAGGTGATCGCGGCGTGCGTCCAGGACGCGATTGCGCCGCTGTCGGACATGACATGGATGCGCGACCAGAGCCGGTTCGCGCTCGTGCTGAACCGCTTCCGGTGGGAATGCGCGGGCGATACGCCCCCCTTCGAGCGCACGCACACGATGCTGTCCTTCCAGAATGTGCAGGCAGTCCGCACGAGGAATGTGGACCGGGACCGTCCGGACGAGCCGCTTTGCCTGCTGACCCTCGCGGCGGGCGAAGACACGGCCGTTGATCTCGCGTTCGCGGGCGGCGCCACCGTGCGGATCGAGAGCGAACCGCTCGACTGCGTCCTCGACGACCTGGGCGAGCCCTGGCCGACGGTCTGGCGGCCGGACCACGACGCCGATGGGGACGGGCAATGACGAGGCCCCTCGTGCTGGCGCTGCCGAAGGGGCGCATCCTTTCGGAAGCCATGCCTCTGGTCCGCGGAGCCGGGATCGAGCCGGAGGCCGGCTTCGACG
Source organism: Alphaproteobacteria bacterium (assembly GCA_022826185.1). Lineage (GTDB taxonomy): Bacteria > Pseudomonadota > Alphaproteobacteria > Bin95 > Bin95 > Bin95. The sequence continues at coordinate 3,224 of JAJDVH010000083.1, read as the reverse complement.
ACCCGGACGACCGCCGGCTCCATTTCCGGACCAATCTGCCCGGCGTGTCCATCATCCGCGTCCGTTCGTTCGATGTCGCCACTTTCGTCGCCTTCGGCGCAGCGGCGATCGGTATTGCGGGGCGCGACGTCATCATGGAGTTCGGCTATGACGAGCTCTACGCGCCTCTCGACCTCGGCATCGGACATTGCCGCCTGGCCGTCGCGGAACCTGCCGCCATGGTCGCGAACGACGACCCCCGGCGCTGGAGCCAGATCCGCATCGCCACGAAATATCCCGAGATCACGAAGCGCCACTTTGCGGCGCGCGGCGTGCAGGCGCAGTGCATCAAGCTCAACGGCGCCATGGAACTCGCGCCCTCGCTCGGTCTCTGCCGGCGTATCGTGGACCTGGTGTCCTCCGGCGCGACGCTCAGGGCCAACGGCCTGATCGAGGTCGAGCACATCGCCGACATCACCTCCTGCCTGATCGTCAACCGCACCGCGCTCAAGACGCGAACGGCGGAGTTGCAGGGCTGGATCGAGCGCTTCCGGGAGGCGTCCCTTGCCCAGGCGGCTTGACACGGGCGACGCCGGCTTCGCGCGCGACTTCGAGGCGCTGACAGGGCTGGAGCGCGCCGGGTCGGAAGACGTCGATGCGGCCGTCGCGGCCATCCTCGCCGACGTCCGCGACCGGGGCGACGACGCCGTCGCCGAATACACCGAACGCTTCGACGGCGTGACCGGCCCGCTGCGCATCCCGGTCGAAACGCTGGACCGGGCTCTCGCGGAGACGCCGGGACCGGCGCGCGACGCGCTGGAGCTGGCGGCCTCGCGGATCGAGGCGTTCCACCGGGCGCAAATGCCGGCGGACCTCGACTACAGGGACGCGCTGGGAGTCCGGCTGGGCCTGCGCTGGACGCCGGTGGAGGCGGTGGGCCTGTATGTGCCCGGCGGCTCCGCCGCCTATCCGAGCTCGGTATTGATGAATGCGATACCCGCCCGCGTGGCCGGCGTCGGGCGGGTCGCGATGACGGTGCCGACCCCGGCCGGCGCCTTCGATCCTCTCGTGTTCGCGGCCGCGCGGCTGGCCGGCATAGAGGAGGCGTACCGGATCGGCGGCGCCCAGGCGGTGGGCGCGCTGGCGTTCGGAACCGCGGCCATCGCGCCGGTGGACAAGATCGTCGGCCCCGGAAATGTGTGGGTTGCGACCGCCAAGCGCCAGGTGTTCGGTCATGTCGGCATCGACACGATCGCCGGCCCCTCCGAAGTGCTTGTCGTCGCGGACGGATGCTGCCCGGCGTCCTGGATCGCGGCCGACCTGCTGGCCCAGGCGGAGCATGACGAGGCCGCGCAGAGCATCCTGATTGCGCTGTCGCACGAGTTTGCGGACGCCGTCGAAGCCGGGGTCGGGCGCTATCTGGAAACGCTGCCGCGCGCGGCCACGGCGCGGGCGAGCTGGGAGGCCCACGGCGCCTGCATCGTCGTGGGGGACCTCGACGAAGCGCCCGCGCTGATCGACGCCATCGCGCCCGAGCATCTCCAACTGGCCGTCGCCGACCCCGAGGCGCTGGCGGCCCGCGTGCGCCATGCCGGCGCCGTCTTTCTCGGCCCGCTTACGCCCGAAGCCATCGGCGACTATGTCGGCGGGCCGAACCATGTCCTGCCGACATCGCGCACGGCCCGCTTCGCCTCGGGGCTCGGCGTCATGGACTTCATGAAGCGAACGACCCTGCTCGGCTGCGATACGGAGTCGCTGGCCGCCATAGGCCCTGCGGCGACTGCGCTCGCGGCTGCCGAGGGCCTGGACGCCCACGGCCTGTCGGTCTCGCTCCGGCTCGATGGCTGACAACGGATCCGAGAGCCGGTTCCAGATTGCTTCGGTCAGCCTCGACGAACGGCTCGTCCTGCGGCGCACGCCCGAAGTCGAGCAGGAACGCGCCGTCGCGATCTTCGACCTGATCGAAAAGAACCGTTTTCGCCTGCTCGACGGGCCCGACGGCCCCTACGGGTTGCACCTGGCCATTGTCGAGCGGCGGCTGAATCTGCGGATCACGGCTTCCGGCCGGTCCCGACCGGTTGAAATTACCGTGTCGCTCGGGGGCTTTCGACGGATCGTCAAGGACTATTTCACCATATGCGACAGCTATTACGAGGCAATCAAACGCCTTTCGCCGTCCCAGATCGAGGCCATCGACGCCGGGCGGCGCGCGCTTCACGATGAAGGAGCGGAGATGCTGCAACAGGCGCTGGCGGCCCACGCCGAACTGGACCACGACACGGCGCGGCAGTTGTTCACCCTGCTCTGCGTCCTGCACTTCCGGGCCCGGTCCGGATGAGCGGCCTGCCCCGCAGCCTGCTTTTCGCATGCACCCGGAATGCGGTTCGCTCGCCCATGGCCGAGGCGCTTGCCAGGCGCTGGCTGGGCTCGCGGACCGTCATCGATTCGGCAGGCGTGAAGCCGGGGCTTCTCAACCCGTTCGCGGTTGCCGTGATGGACGAAATCGACCTGGACATACGCAATCATCGCGCGCGGACATTCGAGGACCTTGCGGGCTGCTCTTTCGACATGGTGGTCGCCCTGTCGCAGAGCGCGCGCCTGGAGGCGAAAGCCTGCGCCGCGATATCGACCGCGACGGTCGAATACTGGGATGTCGCGGACCCGACCCTGAACGAGGGGTCGCGCGAGCAACGGCTTTTCGCTTTCCGTTCGGTGCGCAGCGAGCTGGAAGCGCGCATACGCCAACGCTTCCCGAAGTGACCCCGCCTCCGCCTGTCCCCGCTGCCGGATTCACGCATCTGTCTTCGGTGACTTCGCCACGCCTGCCCCCAACCGTCGCCCCGGCCCCCGAGCCGGGCCCAGCTTCGGTTCTGGCGGCAGCTTCAGCGGTTGGGCTTGTTCTCCGCCGGCTGCGGCAGCATCGCGAGCCAGGGTTGGACCCGGATGGGGGTCCGGGGCGACGAAGGGGGCCAAGGGCGCCGAAAAGGGCAGCCGAGCGGGACGCAACCCGGCCGGCAGGCTCACCGGATGCAAGGCAAGACAAGATTTGTGCATACGATAGGCCTGTCCCCGCTGCCGGCATTTCATGAAAAAATCTCCGGTATTTTCATTTTTTGTTCCCGGCGGGGCTTGACATTTGGCGGTATGGTGTAGAATGAAAGTAGAGAGAGGCGGCTTCCGGGGCCGCCTTTCGGCGTTTCTGCAGAAAGCGACCGGCTGGGGGCCGAAAAAGCCCCCGGCGTGAG
>JAJDVH010000143.1 GCA_022826185.1 Alphaproteobacteria bacterium | reverse complement strand
TGCGCGCGGTCATCGTCACCGGAGCGGGCCGCGCCTTCTGCGCCGGGGCGGACCTTTCGGGCGGGCCGGGCGCCTTCGACCGCGCGCCGCCGGAGCCGGGCGCGCGCCACCGCGACGGCGGCGGCCTCGTGGCGCTCCGGCTCTTCGACATGAAGAAGCCGGTGATCGCGGCGGTGAACGGCCCGGCGGTCGGCTTCGGCGCGACGCAGATCCTGCCGATGGACATTCGCCTCGCCTCCACCGAGGCGCGGTTCGGCTTCGTCTTCTCCCGGCGCGGCGTGGTGATGGAGGCCGCGTCCTCCTGGTTTCTGCCGCGCCTGGTGGGCATGCAGCAGGCGATGGAGTGGGTCGCGACGGGCCGCGTCTTCTCCGCTGAGGAGGCGCTCGAAGGCGGGCTGGTGCGCTCGCTCCATGCGCCCGACGAGTTGCTGCCGGCGGCGCGCGCGCTCGGACGCGAGATCGCGGACAGTGCCTCGCCCATGTCGGTCGCGCTCTGCCGGCAGATGATGTGGAAGATGCTGGGCGAGGACCACCCGATGGCCGCGCACCGGATCGACTCGCTCGGCATGGCCCATACCGGCGCCTCGGCGGATGCGCGCGAGGGCGTCGCCTCCTTCCTGGAGAAGCGCCCGCCCGCCTTCGGCTCGACGCCGGGCAAGGCGATGCCGGCCTTCTATCCCTGGTGGGACGAGCCCCGCTTCGGCTGAGGCGACGGGTCCCGCCCGATACCCGCGCCGGAGACCGTCATGGCCCGCGACCTGCCGAACATCCTGCTGATCCAGGCCGACCAGCTGAAACCCCAGCTGCTGCCGGCATATGGCGGCCCGGCGGCGGCCCCGCATCTCGACCGGCTCTCAGGGGAAGGGGTGGTGTTCGAGAACGCCTATTGCAACTTCCCGCTCTGCGCGCCCTCGCGCTTCTCCATGCTGGCCGGGATGCTGCCCTCGCGCGTGCGGGCCTTCGACAATGCGGCGGAATTCGCCGCCGCCACGCCCACCATGGCGCATTACCTGCGGCTCGCCGGCTACCGCACCGCGCTCGCCGGCAAGCAGCATTTCGTCGGACCGGACATGCTGCACGGCTTCCACGAACGGCTGGTGCCGGAGCTGTATCCGACCGATTTCCACTGGACGCCGGACTGGGACGAGACCCGCATGGAATCCAACAACGATTCCAGCGGCGTCATCCGCTCCGGCATCTCGGAGCGCAGCATGCAGATGGACCATGACGAGGCGGTCCTCTCCCGGGCGGTTGCATGGCTGCGGGACCGCTCGCGCCATCGGGACGGGCGGCCCTTCTTCCTCGCCGTCTCCTTCACCCACCCGCATGAGCCCTATTTCGCGCGGCGCGAGCACTGGGAACGCTACCGCCACGAAGATATCCCGATGCCGACAACGCCCCTCCCGCCCGAGCCGGAGCGCGACCTCCACAGCCGGCGCATGCTCGCCCATCACGGCCTGCTCGAAGGCGACATCACCGACGCGCATGTGCGGACCGCCCGCCACGCCTATCTCGCCAATTGCTCCTGGCTCGACGACATGGCGGGGACGCTGCTGGAGGCGCTGGAGGCGGCGGGCTTCGCGAACGACACCGCGGTCCTGTTCACCTCCGACCACGGGGACATGCTCGGCGAGCGGGGCCTCTGGTTCAAGAAGCACTTCTTCGACCATGCGGCGCGGGTGCCGCTCATCCTGCATGCGCCCGGCCAGTTCGCCGCCGCGCGCCGGTCGGAACCCGTCTCGCTGGTGGACCTGCTGCCGACGCTCTGCGATCTCGCGGATATCGACCTCGCGGACCGCGCGCCGCGCCCGCCCGACGGCGCGAGCCTACTGCCGCTCTGCGAGGGCGCGCCGGCCGCCGGCGACAGGCCGGTATTCGCGGAGATGACCTCCGAGGGCGTGCCGTCGCCGATGTTCATGGTCCGCAGCGGGCGCTTCAAGCTGATGACCGGCGGCGGCGCGCCCGACCTGCTCTTCGACCTTGAGGCCGACCCCGAAGAGCGCAACGACCACGCCGCCGATCCGGGCAGCGCCGGCGCCCTCGCCGCGCTCCGCAGCCTTGCGGCGCGGACCTGGGACGCGGCGGCGCTGGAAGCGGAGGTCCGCAGGAGCCAGCGCGAGCGCCGCCTCGTGCAGGCCGCGCACGAAAACGGCCCGGCGCCGGTATGGGACGCGCTCGAATCCGACCCGGTGCGGGCGTCCTGCCTGCGCGCGCCCGACGGTTACAATGACTGGGCCTGGCGCGGAATCGAGCCGTCGGCGCCCTGAACGGGCTACGCCTCCGCGAATTCGAGCGGCACGCCGCAGGCGTCGGCAGGCGCGATGCGGATGCAGCCGGGCGTCTCGGAGGCGGGCGCGATGCCGGCCTTGCGGAGCGCCTCTTTCACCGCTCCGACCGAGGCGACCTCGATCCTGAGGCCGAGATAGAAGGGCCGCTCGGGCAGCGGGTCGGGCAGCGGTCCGTAGGGGCCGGCGCTTTCCGCCGCGTCTGCCGGCCTCGCCAGATAGACATGGCCGCGGCCGATATCGAGCGCGCCGCCGGCCGCCGGGCGGCCGAGCAGGCGCGCCCAGGGCCCGGCCACCGCCCCGACATCGTCCACGACCGCGGCGGCCGCCGCGAGGTTCTGCGCGCCGTTCGCGTGGTCCATCGAGCCGGGCGGGCGCATCAGCTCCGGCGTCTTGTGGCCGCAGAGAAAGGTGCCGAGGTTCCCCGTCTCCGCTTCCGGGATCTGGAGGTTGCGGAAGCGCACGATGGCCTCGGGCCGGTCGGTCAGCGGGCGCGCGAGGTCGTCCGGCCCGGTCGGGGAGAAGCCCTGCGCCTCGATGTCGGCGCGGGCGGCGTCGGCGTCCGGCGTGCCGAGCGCGATCTTCACCAGCCCCTCGCCCCGCGCCGCCAGGAAGGCGTCGAGCCCGAGCGTGTCGGGCTTGTCCGGCTCGTTGATGCCCAGCAGCTCCAGATAGCTGTCCGCGAACATGATGCAGTGGTTCGCCGTCGCCTTGCCGACATGGTTGCCGAGCGGGGCGGCGGTGAAGCCGAGACGCTCGAACTGCGCGCGCGCCGCGTCGAGGTCGCGGACGCCGATAATGGCATGGTCGATCCCCCGGATCGCATCGGTCATGGGGCCGGGCCTCCTGTTTTAATCCCCGAAGATTCGTTCCGGAATCGAGTCGGCGCAAGCAGGAATGTCCCGACACGCGCCGGGGCGGGAGGCCGGCTCTGCAAATCGGGCGTATAGTGACTGTCGTGGACCGTCGCACCTTTCTGCGCGCTACCGGCAGCGCCGCCGCGTTGAGCTTGAGCGGCAGGCCGGGTCTGGCGCAAACGCTTCCCGAGGTCGGAGCCCTGCATCGCCTGATGGAGGAAACGCCCCGGGAACGCGCCGCGGCGGCGCTTGCGGCCCTGGTCAGGGGCGGCCTCGATCATCCGAGGACCCTGGCCGCCCTGGCCGTGGCGACGTCGCGCCGGGTCCGGCCCTTCCCCCATGTCGGCTTCAAATACCACACGGTGATGGCGCTGCAGTCCGTCCACCTGACGGCGCTCAACCTGCCGGACCGGGAGCGCTGGCTGCCGGCGTTCTGGGCGCTCGACTATTTCAAGCGCGCCCAGGAACGGGAGCGGCGCGCGAGCGGCTGGACGATGGGTCCGCGGCCGGCGCCCGCGGCCGGAACGGCGGAAAAGGCCCGAAGACGCCTGATCGATGCGCTGGACCGCTGGGACCTCGAGGCCGTCGATCCGGCCATTCTCGATTTCGCCCGGCTTGCGCCCCCGGGGCAGCTCTCCGAGGTCCTGTTCCGGTACGGCATCCGGGATCTGCGCGCGATCGGCCACAAGGCCATCGCCGTGCAGAACGTGCACCGCCTCCTGCCGGTCGTCGGGCCGGAACATGCGCCGCCCGTGCTCCGCTCGCTCGCCGCGGCGCTCCAGAACCACGGCTATGACGCGAATCCCGCCACGCGCGACCTGCCTTCCGACCGGACCTGGCGGGCGTTCCAGGGGATGCTCGGAGACGTCCCGAGGGGCTGGAAACAGGGCCGGCGGGACGACGGCGCGCGCAACGAATTCGTCCGCGCGCTGCGCGAGGTCCCGGAGCTGGACGCGGGCCGGGCGGCCATCGACCTCCTGAAACGCGGCGTGTCCGCCGACTCGATATGGGAAGGCATCTTCGCCACGGCGGCGGAGCTGGTGCTGCGGCAGCCGAGGGTGGTCCCGGTGCACGCCCAGACATCCGCCAACGCCTTTCACTACGTGTTCCGGCATGCGCGGGACGGGGACACGCAGCTTCTGGCGCTTCTGCAGGCGGCGGCCTTCATGCCGGGCTTCCGCCGCGGCATCGGCGGGGCGAGATCCGGTCTGCGGATCGAGGAGCTGGAGCCTCTCCCGGCCTCCGGCAAGGGCGCGGACGCGCTGCGGGAGGCGTTCTCCGAACTGCCGGGCGACCATATTTCCGGGGCCCGCAAGGCATTGCACTACCTGCAACAGGGCGGCTCCGTGGACGCCTTCGCCGCCGGCGCCCGCCGGCACCTCGCCCGCAACGGCCGGTATGCCCACGACTACAAGTTCACCGAGGCCGCGCTGGAGACCTGCGGGCAAATGGCGCCGACCCCGTGGCGGGACCGGATTCTCGCCGCCTCGATGGCGTATTTCACAGGCTCCGCAGAGGCGCCGAACCCCGTGTCCCAAGAGGCGCTGGAGTTGCTTGGATAGGGCCCCGACCGCGACGCCCCTGTCCTCTCCCGTCATGCCCGGACGCCGGCCCGCAAGGCCTACCGCATGGCGGCGGCGATGTTGCCGCCGTCGACGGTGAGCACGGCGCCGGTGGTCTTGCGGGCGCGGGCGAGGTCCACGAAGGCGCGCGCCACGTCGGCCGCCAGCACTTCGCGGCCGAGCAGGTTGCCGCGCATATAGTCGGCTTCGCTGACGCCGCGCGCCCGCGCCCGCGACGCCACCATGCCGTCGTCCAGCAGGCCGCTGCGGATGCGGTCCGCATTGACGGCGTTGGACGTGATGCCGTCCCGGCCGTAGTCGATGGCGTATTGGCGCATGAGCGCGAGCGTCGCGGCCTTGGGCAGGCCGTAGGGGCCGAAATCGGGGCCCGGATTGACCGCCTGTTTCGAGGTGTTGAAGAGCAGGCTGCCGCCCGTGCCCTGCGCCTGCATCACCCGGACCGCGGCCTGCGCAACCGCCTGGTGGGCAAAGAAGTTGAGCTCGAAGCTCCGCCTGAGTTCCGCGTCCCCGACCTCGCCGATGCGCCCCTGCCAGGCCGCGCCCGCATTCGAGACCAGGATATCGACGCCGCCGAACCGCCGGCAGACCTCGGCGAAGGCCGCGTCCACCGCCTCCTGCCGGGTCACGTCGCATTCCAGTATGTCCGGTCCCGCCTCCAGGTCGAGGCCGACCGGCTCTGCGCCTTCCGCGCGAAAGGCCGCCATGAGCGCCTGCCCGATGGCGCCCGCCGCGCCCGTCACCACGGCCACCTGTCCCGCGAGCGGCGGCGGCGCGGCCCGGCCCAGCTTCGCCTGTTCGAGCGGCCAGTATTCGATGTCGAACAGGTCCTCCTCGGCGATGCTGGCGAAGCGCCCGATGCGCTCGGCATCGGCGATGACCTCGACGGCAGCCTCCGCGATGTCGGCGGCGATGGCGGCCGCCTTCGCGTCCCGGCCCGCCGCGAACAGGCCGACGCCCGGCGCCAGCAGCACGCGCGGGGCGGGGTCCAGCGCCGTGCGGCTGTTGCCGGCGCGCGCATTGCCGCGCTCGAAATAAGCGAGATAGTCCGCCTCGAAATTGCGGATCGCCGCCTCGGCCTCCCGCGCGAACTCGTCCGGCGCGCCCGCCCGCGCCGCCGGCAGCAGCACCGGCCAGGACTTGATCCGGAGCGAATGGTCGGGCGTGACGGTGCCGGCAAGCCCGTAGCGGGAGACCTCCGCGCCGTCCACGAAACGCCGGATATGCTCGCCGCCGCGGAAGGCCAGCACGAAACGCATCGGCTCGCCCTCCGGGTTTTCCGCAGGCCGGGCGAGCAGGCCGCGCAGCAGCGGCGCGATCTCTTCCGGCCTTGCCGGCCGCTCCGGCAGCGCGGCGCTTGCGAAGACCTTTGCCGGGGCCTTGGCCAGATGCGCTTCCGCGCGGTCGGCGAGCCGGATCATGCGCTCATAGGCCTCGCGCGCGGTCTCGCCGAAGGTGAAGGCGCCGTGGTTCAACAGGATCATCGCCTCGCAGTCCGGCTTCTCCTCGAACAGCTCCGCGGCTTTCCGGGCGAGCGCGAAGCCCGGCATGATGTAGGGGACGAGCACGACGTTTTCGCCGAAGACCTCGCGGCAGAGCGCCGCCCCGTCCGGCTGGTCGGTCAGCGCCAGCACGGCGTTGGCGTGGGTGTGGTCGATATAGCGGTGCGGCAGGAAGGCGTGCAGCAGGGTCTCGACCGAGGGGGTGGGCGCGGCCGGGTCGAGCAGGTTGGAGCGGTGCGCGGCCACCATGTCCTCGTCGGAGAGCGCGTCCCTTTGCCGGAGGCGCCGGAGCGGCGCCAGCCGGACGGCGGGCAGGCCGGGCGGCTCGATGCGTCCCATGTCCCAGCCCGAGCCCTTGACGCAGAGCACCTCCACCTCGTCGCCGGCGAGGTCGGTCATGCGCGTCTTGAGCGAGGTATTGCCGCCGCCGTGCAGCACCAGGCGCGGCTCGTTGCCCAGGAGGCGCGTCGTATAGACCCGGAGCGCCAGGTCCCGGCCGACGCCGTCCGCGCCGTAGCGCCGGACCGCCGCCTCCGCCTCCCGGTCGGACCAGAGATTCTTCATGCGCTCCCGCGCCTCTTCGCTCGCCGCATGCCGGGGCTTATAGCCGCGAAAGCCGCCCGCGCCCACTCCACGAGGATGTCATGAATTGTCATGTTTTCGTCGCAACCGCCCTCCCGCGACCGGAGTTTCGCGCGCCTCTTGCGCTTCCCCTTTCCGTCATGCCCGGACTTGTTCCACGGCTGTCCGGTTTGGCCATCGGGCGAAGCCGAGCGGGGGTTTTGGACGCGCGCAAGGACTCCTGCCCCCTCGCTTTCCACCGTGCCTGAATGCGCCCCCTCCGTCATGCCCGGACTTGTTCCGGGCATCTCCATCGGGGCCATTGCGGCGGCGGAAACGGATGCCCGGAACAAGTCCGGGCATGACGAGAGGAGGCGTGGCGTGAAGAGGGCCGGGGCGGCGGTTGGGGGCGTGCGCGGCATGGACCCCTGCGGAGGTGTCATGGTGTGTCATGTTTTGTCATGGTCGCGCGCGGCGGCCTCCTGTTTTTCGCGCTCCTCGCGGCGGCTCTGGCGTTCGCGCCATGCCTCGAACCCGGGCGTGTCCGGCAGGCCGACGAACATCCGCCCGCCGACATGGCATTCGATCAGCCTGCCGTCATGGCCGGCCCCCGCAGCCGGCCTCTCGGCGGCCGGCTCGTCGGGAGCGTCTGCGGGCATGGCGGCGGTCTCCGGTCCGGGCATGCGGTTGGCGCTCCGGTCGAGCAGGGCGAGGGCCGCGGCGGCGGGCGCGAGCCTTGCGGCCGGCATCGTCGCCAGTTGGGGGCGAGGGTCGGTTGCGGTCATGCGTGCCTCCTTCCAGGCAAAGGGCGGGACGGGTCCCTGTTTTGCGCGCGTTTCGCGTGGGCGCGCGTGCGGGCGCAGGCGGGTGTCGGCGCCGGCGCGGTTCGCGCACCTGATTGCGCGCGCGAGACGGCGCACGCACCTCTCGCGCCTGCTCACGCCGGGGGCTTTTTCGGCCCCCAGCCGGTCGCTTTCTGCAGAAACGCCGAAAGGCGGCCCCGG
>JAJDVH010000256.1 GCA_022826185.1 Alphaproteobacteria bacterium | reverse complement strand
TCTACTTTCATTCTACACCATACCGCCAAATGTCAAGCCCGTCCGGGAACAAAAAATGAAATCACCGGAGATTTTTCATGGAATGCCGGCGACGGGAACCGGAGCGGAGCCGTTTCGGACTGCCCGGCATTCCGGGCCGGGGCGACGGTCGGGGGCGTGCGCCGCGGAGTCGCCGGAACAGGCGTGTGATACCAGCGGCCTCGATTTGGGACCCATGTCTTCTTGTCGTCATGCCCGGACTTGTTCCACTGCTGTCCGGTTTATACCAACGGCATCGACTTCGGACTCATGGGAAGACTGCAGCTCATATCGTCGCCCCGGACTTGCCTGCCCCCGCGCAGGCGGGGGATCCGGGGCCCAGCCTCGGTCCTGGCGGCAGTTTCAGCAGTCGAGCTTGCCCTCCACCGGCCGCAGCGGTGGCGCGAGTCAGGGATGGGCCCCGGCTCGGGGGCCGGGGCGACGGTGGAGGCGGCTCCGTCATCGGTTCCGGTCAACGACCGCGGGTATTAGATTTTGCGGACAGGGCGCATGGCCTGGATTCAACGGCGTTCCGAAGGGTCCCGCCGGATCGGGACTCGGATCGGCGCCCGGCGTCCTGCCCCTCATATCGTCATGCCCGGACTTGGTCCGGGCATCCATGCGGCCGTGCGGCGGAAGCGGTGGAAGGGGATGCCCGGAACAAGTCCGGGCATGACGGAGGGCGCGCATTCAGGCACGGTGGAAAGCGAGGGGACAGGAGACGTTGCGCGCGTCCAAAACCCCCGCTCGGCTTCGCCCGATGGCTGAACCGGACAGCCGTGGAACAAGTCCGGGCATGACGGAAGAGCCTGTCCTGAAGCCTGTCGAATACACCTGCAAGGTGACGGGCGTCGAAGCCGTCATGGGTTCCTGTCAACGACCGCTGGTATGCGTCCCAAATCGAGGCCGTTGGTATAGCTGCCCGAGACGCGGGCGCGGACGCCCCGTTCAGCCCGAACGGATCGGCTCTGAGGAAACTCAGCCTTCCGGAGGTTCGTCCGCGTTATCGACTGGCCGCCAATCATCCGCATCAAGCACCCGCACGCGGTTTGCAAAGACCCGGTATAGTTCGTTGAGGCGCGCTGCCAGCCATTGATGCTGACGAGGCCAATCCTGTTCGTCTCTCGGATCGACGTCACTAAGGTAAGTCGCGATACGACTGTCTTGGCCGGCACGGAGTTCCTCCCATTCCAACGGATAGCCAAGTTCTTGCTCGATCGCCTCTTTTTGCTCGTGCAAGAGATGAAAATGCGCCTTTGCACGGCTTCCCTTGATATAGAGTTCGGAGCGAAGCGTCCGCTTCGGTCGTGTCGTCACTGCGCTCAGATGGAAACCGCCCTTTCCTATATAGTACGGCATCCATGATTGAGGCTGCGGCTTGCGATTACCGTCAACCGGGCCGGCGATTTCGTCCAGAACCGAGTGAAAGGCGGTCCAGTACTCCAATTGCTTGATGCGCGTCTCTGACAGGTCTGTTTCGTCCATGGCGCGCGTTGCCTGTGCAACCGAGCGCGACCAGTCGTTCGGCTTCGACACGATGTTGAACTTCGGGGCCGGAGAAGACTCCCCGATCCGCCACAACTCGACTTCGAGGCCGAAGAAATGGAAGCCCGTGTCGGTGATCCGGTTCAGCCAGTCGAGCGTCGACCGGTGCTCCTCGGTGAAGCGGGAGGCGATCCAGATAATCGTGACCGCCTGCAGGCCGGAAGCGTAGGTCAGCAACTGTCCGAGATGGTTGTGGTCCGTGCGCTCAAGCTGGTTTTCGATGAGCACCCAGGCATTCGAGCCGGTGTCCCTGCAAAGGATATCCGCACGGAACGGGCCGACCGCCTTTTCCTCGGCTTCCAGTTCCAGTTCGAGCCCGAGCGTGTCGGCGAGGACGGACAGGTTCTCCTCGCGCGCGAGCCAGGGAGTGAAATCGCTGGCTTCGCTTGTCCAGACATCGCGCAGGTCCACCTTTTCGAGGCGTCCGAGGGTTTCGCCGGGCACTGGAAATCCTTTCCGCATTCACGCCGGGCGGACAACGGTCTCCCGTCCGCTTCCGCCATCGCTTCCACAAGCTGCAATGGTAGCATGGGGAAGATGAGAGGGCCGACGACATCCCTGCATGACTGGCTGGTCGGGGCCGCGTGGGAGTGCGGGTCGCCGGGGGCGTTGACGGCGGCTTACGGGCAGGCGCTGAACGCGGCGGGCATTCCGGTCTGGCGGGTGCAGGTCGGCCTGCGCACGCTCCATCCGCAGTTGGTGGCGGAGAACCACACCTGGCGCGCGGACGCGGACGGCGTCGAGGTCGCCTACGCCACCCGCGAGACGGTGAGTTCGGACGCCTTCCTGCGCAGCCCGCTCGCGCCGCTCTACGAGGGCGCGGGCGCGATCCGCTGCCGCCTCGCGGGCGAGCATGCCGCGCTCGACTACCCGGTCCTGCACGGCCTGGCGGCGGCGGGCGCGACGGACTACGCGGCGCTGCCGATGTTCTTTTCCGACGGCCAGTTGAACGCCGTGACCTTCGCAACGCGGGACGCCCGGGGTTTCACCACCGGGGCGCTCGGCCGGATCAGCGCATCGGTCGGGCTGCTCGGCCGGCTGTTCGAGGTCCATATCCTCCGGGCGACGGCGTCCACCCTGCTCGACACCTATCTCGGCCAGCGCTCGGGGCGGCGCGTGCTCGAAGGCTCGATCCGGCGCGGCGACGGGGAGGAGATCGAGGCCGCGGTCTGGTTCGCCGACCTGCGCGGCTCCACCGCCCTGGCCGAACGGCTGCCGCGCGGCGTTTACCTGGACGCGCTCAACGCCTTCTTCGACGCAACGGCAGGTTCGGTGGCGGACCAGGGCGGCGAGGTGCTCAAATTCATCGGCGACGCCGTGCTCGCGATCTTTCCGGTCGAGGGCGGCAAGCCGGAAGCCTGCATGAGAGCCCTGGCGGCGGCCCGCGGCGCGCTCGCGAGGCTCGACGGGATGAACGAATACCGAGACCCGGAATGGCCGGAGCTGCGCGCGGCGCTGGCGCTGCATCTGGGCGCTGTCAGCTTCGGCAATGTCGGAACGGCCGACCGGCTGGACTTCACCGCCATCGGCCCGGCGGTCAACGAGACGGCGCGCCTCGCCGAAGCCTGCAAGCAGGCGGGCCACTCATTGCTTGTCTCGCAGCCTTTCGCCGCCGCGCTGCCGGAAGCTTTCGCGCCGCTGGACCGCTTCCGGCTGCGCGGCGTCGCCGAAGCCATGCAGGTCTTCGTCCCGGTTTGACTTGAGCAACCTGTCCGGCGCAAAGCGACAAATGCACCAAGTACTGGCCGGGCGGCGGACCGTCAGGCATAATGTTGCCCATGACTGCCAACCGGGAATTCACCGGGCTTGCTCCGGAGGCGGGCGACGAAACCGCCGCGACTGACCGGCCGAGCCGCCCCGCTACCCGCAGCGCCCGCGACAAGACCGCTCCCGAATGGGCGGCAGCCTATCGGAGGATGATGGCGCGGATGGAAGAGGGCGCTTCGCTGGGCGGGCTGAGGATCGAGCGGGACGACCTCTACGACCGGTAGGGGCCCTGTCTCGTTCAGAGCACGATCCATTCCTACTGAAACGACGGCCTCTATGGGGCGGCGTTCGGCATTGACCTAATTCGTCGCCCCGGACCCCGATCCGGGGCCCAGCCTCGACCGGTCCAGCCTGGTGCGCAGGCCGGGAGATGGCCCCCGGATCTCCGCTCCGCTCCGTCCGGGGTGACGGTTGAGGCTATAGGGGAGGCCGTTTCAACCGGAGCAGATCGTGCACTAAACAACTGACAGCGCCGCCTGGAAACGCTGCTGGAGGAATGAGGCCCGCGGTCTGATCCGCCGCCCTCAGCTCCCGGCGCCGATCAGTTCCGCATAGGCGTCGTTCACCTCGCCGATGATCTCGTCATGCATGACGCCCATGCAGGACCGGAAGCCGTAATGCCTGACATTGCCTACGGCGATGATGTCCTTGCAGTCGTCATAGGCGCTGCGCGCCATGGACCGCGCGCGCGGCGACTCGCGCTCCGGTTCGGCCCCGGCCCAAGCCTTCCGCCGCTCGCCGGCCGTGGTCGGCCGGTCGGCGGGCACGGCGTTCACCACATCCCGCACGATCCGCGTCGCGCCGACCTCGTCCGGATGTTCCTCAATCGCATAGAGCGCGGCCTGGCGCGCGGTCGTGGCGAGGAAGGCGAGGTCGTCTTCGTCCTGCGCGCGAGGGTCGCCTGCAACCGCCTGCGGGACGAGCATGACCGGCTCGTTCACCCGGACCGAAAGCCGAGTCACGCCATATTCCCGCATGATCGGCGCCGGCACGGTCAGCATGACGGCGGAGTGGTCGCGCTCCGCCGTCAGGATGGCGCTGCTTTCCAGCGGCAGCACGACCTGGCTGCCGTCGTCGCGATGGCCGACCAGGCGGATCGCGCCCTGCTGGTCCGCCATGGCCAGAATGTTGTAGCGGTGCCCGAACTCGGGATTCGGGCGGTCGGGCTGCAGGCAGAAGGTGGTGATCTCCGCCCGGCAGTCCGCGCCGGCGCAAGCAAGGTGCACCTCGCCGCTGCCGGCGGCCACCATCAGGGCCTGCGGCGCGGCGGCGGCGCCTCCGGCGGCAAGGGCGAAAGCGGCGGCGAGACCGGGCAACATGCGACGCATCGGCTTATTCCTCCTCCGTGCTTCCCGTCAGGTTGCGACAGGATGAACCATGCTGCGCCCGCTAAGGCCGCCCGTCAACGCCGCGCCTGCTTCAGGCGCCGAAGGCCCGCCAGTCTATCGGCTTTGTCCGGTCCAGGCGGCGGTCCATGGCGGGCATCGGGTATTTCAGGCCGGTGGCGCAGTTGAAGAGGACCGAGCGGGCGCCGGGGGCGAGCCGGCCCTCCGCCATGGCGCGCTTCCAGGCGGCATAGGTGGCCGCGCCCTCCGGGCAGAGCAGCAGGCCCTCCTCGCGCGCCATGGCCGCCTGCGCCTCCTCGATCTCGCTGTCCGGCACGGCCACGGCGTAGCCGCCGCTCTCGCGCACGGCGTCGAGGATGAGGAAGTCGCCGAGCGCCGCCGGCACACGGATGCCCATGGCGATCGTCTCCGCGCCTTCCCAGCGCTCGGCATGGCGCTCGCCGCGCTCGAAGGCGCGCACGATGGGCTGGCAGCCTTCCGCCTGCACGGCGATCATCCGCGGACGCTCCGGGCCGATCAGGCCGATGGCCTCCATCTCGGCGAACGCCTTCCACATGCCGATCAGGCCGGTGCCGCCGCCTGTGGGGTAGAAGATCGCGTCGGGCAGCGTCCAGCCGAACTGCTCGGCCAGCTCCATGCCCATCGTCTTCTTGCCCTCGATCCGGTAGGGCTCCTTCAGCGTCGAGCAGTCGAACCAGCCCATCGCCTCGCGGCCCTCGCCGACCAGCTTGCCGCAATCGTCGATATAGCCGTTCACCCGCCAGACCTCCGCGCCCTGCAGCGCGATCTCGCGCACATTCACTTCCGGCGTGTCGGCCGGGCAGAACACGAAGGCCTCCATGCCCGCCCGCCGGCAATAGGCGGCGAGCGCCGCCCCGGCATTGCCGTTGGTCGGCATGGCGATGCGCCTGACGCCCAGCTCCTTCGCCATCGACACGGCCATCACCAGTCCGCGCGCCTTGAAGGAGCCGGTCGGCAGGCGGCCCTCGTCCTTCACATAGAGCCCCTTGTCGATGCGCGGTACCGGCAGGAGCGGCGTCATTTCCTCGCCGAGGCTCACGATGTTCTCCAGCCGGCGCACGGGCAGCAGCTCGCGGTAGCGCCACATGGTCGGCGCGCGCTTCGCCAGCGCCTCCCGCGTCAGCGATGCGGCCGCGCCCTCCAGGTCGTAGCGTACCAGCAGCGGCTTGCCGGCCGCGGACAGGTTGTGCAGCCGGTCGGCCTCCAGCCGCTCGCCCGTGTAGCCGCATTCCAGATGCGTCGCGAAGCTTCGCGTGTCCGGCGCGTGCGCTTGCATGGCCCCCTCCCTTGCGCTCATGGCCGAGCATTAGCAGATTCCGGCCGCGACGCCACCGGAAGGAATGCCGCCATGCGCCTCGGGATTGCCGAGTTCAGCCTCGAATCCGTGACCTTCCTGCCGGAGACCACGGGCGTCGACGTCTTCGAGCAGGGCGCGCTGCGGGGGCCGGATGTCATCGCCGGCAACCGGGGCGCGAACACCGCTCTCGGCGGGTTCATCGACATCTGCGAGGCGGAAGGCGCGGCCATGCGGGGCATCGTGGCGGTCGGCGCGGGCGCGGCGGCGTCGGCGAGCGAGGAGGCGCTCGCGCGATACACGGGGGAGATCGTCGCAGGCCTCGACGGTCTCGACGGGCTGCTGATCCACCTCCACGGTGCCCTCGCCACCCCCGCCAACCGCAAGGCGGACGCGCATGTCCTGGCCGCCATCCGCGCCGCCGCCGGGCCGGACTTCCCGGTCGCCTGCGCCATGGACCTGCACGGCAATCTCGGGCCGGAGGTCATCGAGGCCGCCGATATCGTGACCGGCTACCACTCCAGCCCGCATGTCGATATGGCGGAGACGGGACGGCGGGCGGCGCGCATCCTGCTGGCGGCGATGCAGGGCCGCGTCCGCCCGGTCATGGCGTTCGCGAAGCCGGGCATCGTGCTGCCCAGCATCTTCACCGCCACGGCGCTGCGCCCGCTCGCCGACATCAAGCGGCAGGCGGCGGCCTGGCAGGCGCGGGAGGAGGCGCTGCTCGACGTGTCGGTCTTTTGCGGCTTCGCCTATGCGGACACGCCGGATACCGGCATGAGCATCGTGGTCGTGGCGGACGGGGACGAGGCGCTGGCCCGGCGCGCGGCGAACGACCTCGCGGAGCAATGCAGCCTCAACCGCTTCCGGCTGCTCAGGCGCGAACTGGTCCACAGCGTCGGGGACGGGCTGGAGAAGGCCGCGGCGGTGGAGGAGGGGCCGGTCTGCCTGCTGGAGCACGCCGACCGGATGAACGACAGCACATGGACGCTCCGCGAACTGCTTGCCCGCGACATGGGCCCCGCCTATGCGCCCTTCTTCTGCGACCCGGAGGCGGCGGCCGCCTGCGTCGCGGCCGGCGCCGGCGCGCGGCTCAAGCTGGCTTTCGGCGGCAAGTCGTCGGAAAAGGCAGGCGGCCCCATCGAGATCGAGGTGGAGGTGCTGGAGGCGGGCGACAAGCGTTTCCGGATCACCGGGCCGCTCAAGACCGGGACCGAAATCTCGCTCGGACCCTCCGCGCTCATCCGCGCCGGGCGGGTCCGGGTCTCGCTGGTTTCCGCCAACTACTCCGCCATCGACCTCGACTGCTTCAGCCAGTTCAACCTCTCGCCGCAGGATTTCCGTTACATCCTGCTGCGCTCGAAAACGCATTTCCGCGAGGTGTATGAGCCGCTCTGCTCGGCCATCGTGATCGTGGACACGCCGGACTGGGGCCCCGCCGATCTCACCCTCCTTCCCTACGAGCACCTCCCGCCGGAGACCTTTCCGCTCGACGAGGGGCAGTCCGCGTGAAGCAGGCGCAAGGCCGCCTGGACCGGGAGCGCCGGCGGAAAGTCGGGCCGCGGGCTTTCCTGCCGTTCAGCGTTCGGGAAGAATGCGCGCGCCGCCCCGCCGATTCGCTGCTTCGGGAGTTGCAAGCCCATGGGCATTCCCACGACACATGCCGGCAGCCTGCCCCGGCCGCTGGAACTGACCGGCCTTTACGGGCGCCGCGCCCAGGGCGGGGCCGTCGATGCGGAGGCGCTGGCGGTTGCGGGCCGCGAGGCGACCGAGGCCATCGTCGCCCGCCAGATCGAGGCCGGCATCACCATCGGCAACAATGGGGAACAGCAGCGCGAGGGGTTCTTCCTCTACGTCCGGCACCGCATGAGCGGTTTCGGCGGGCGCTGGAAACGGCCGGGGCGGCAGGACGTGTTCCGCTATCCGGGGCTGGTGCGCGAATATGAGACCTTCCTGCGCGTGCGGGCCGAAGCGGTTTCCAACATGGAGCCGCCGATGAACCTGGGCGAAGTGCGGTATGTGGACCGGGCGCCGCTCGATGACGAATGCGAGACATTCCGCCGGGCGCTCGAAAAGGCCGGCGGCGGCTTTGCGCAGCCCTTCATGACCGCGCCTTCGCCCGGCATCGTCGTCTCGGCGATGCAAAGCAGCCATTACGCCGACCGGGACGCCTACCTCGCCGATGTCGCAGACGCGCTGCGGGTCGAGTACGACGCAGCGGTCGGGAATGGCTGGCTGTTGCAGATCGACGCGCCCGACCTCGCCATGGAGCGCCATTTCCTGTTCGCCGATGAGCCGCTCGGCGTCTTCCAGGATTGGGTGGAGCTCGTGATCGAGACGCTGAACGGCGCGCTGGCGAATGTGCCGCGCGAGCGGGTGCGGCTGCATGTCTGCTGGGGAAACTACGAAGGCCCGCACGACCTGGATGTCGAACTCCGCGACGTGCTGCCGATCCTGCTGAAGGCCGATGTCGGCGGGCTGGTGCTGCCGTTCGCCAACCCCCGCCACCAGCACGAGGTCGAGGAGCTGCGGCGCACGCCTCTGGCGCCGGACCAGTATCTGGTCGCGGGCGTGATCGACACCACGACCAACTATGTCGAGCATCCCGAGACGGTCGCCGAGCGGCTGGAGCGCGCGGCCCGCGCCATGGGCGACCCGGCGCGCATCCAGGCGGGCACCGATTGCGGCTTCGACACCTCCGCCGGCATGGGCCGGGTGCCGGAAGACGTGGTCTGGGCCAAGCTCCGCAGCATGGCCGAAGGCGCCCGCATCGCGAGCGAGCGGCTGGGGGTGACGTAGCGGTTGCCCGGACCGTCCTGCCGTCCGGCCCCGTTCTGGCCGGAGCTCCGCCTTCGCCCTGAGCAGTGCCTGCGTCAGGGGGCGCGTATCGAAGGACCGCTGCCCGTTTCAAGAACGGCCGGATACCGTACCAAACGCGCGGCCAATCATATCGGCGGGGCTGAGCGGCCCGATGACGGGCGGAGGCTCATCCACCGAATCGCTCACGATAGCGGCGAGCGGCCTTCCTCAACATCGCGTTCGGCTCCGGCGGGTCGATCAGCGCGTCATGGAAAGCCGTCCAGTCCGCTGCCGAAAGAACGACTTTTTCATGCGAAGCGAACAAGGGCTCCGCGCTCGCGCCCGCCTTCGCCTGCATGAAGCGGTTTACCGCGCTTTCCGCACAGGCCGGCGTTCGGCGAGTTTGTCGAGAGCCGGACGATTTCGCCATTGCGACCTCCGCTATCCGTCAGGCCCGGTCGGCGGCCACCTGTTCGATGGCCTTTCGGGCGCCGCCCGGGGTGTGGGGCACGCCGTCTATCGCGAGGTTGGCCTCGATGGCGCCGAGCAGGCCGAGGATCATCGTCTCGTTCAGGTCGCCCAGATGGCCGATGCGGACGATCTTGCCGGCAAGGTCGAGCAGGCCGTGGCTGACGGCGACATTGAAACGGTCGCGCAGGCTGTCGCGGAAGGCATTCGGGTCATGGCCTTCGGGCCAGCGGACGGCGGTCACCGTGTCGGAGCGTTCTCCGGGCCGGAGCGCGTTGATCTCCAGCCCCCATTCCTCGACGGCGAGCCGCACCAGGTCCGCCATCCGGCGGTGGCGGGCGAAGACATTGTCCAGCCCCTCCTCGAACAGCAGGTCGAGCGCAACCCGCATGCCGGAGAAGATCTGCGTCGGCGCCGTGCCGGGGAATTTCGGCAGGTCGCTGCCGAGGTCCAGCATGCGCTGCCAGCTCCAGTAGCGGCGCGGCGAGCCGCCCTCCCTGGCGATGGCGAGCGCCCGGTCGTTCAGGCCGACGATCCCGAGTCCGGTCGGCAGCATCAGGCCCTTCTGCGAGCCGCCGACGGTGACATCCACGCGCCATTCGTCCATGCGGTAGTCCATCGAGGCGAGCGAGGAGATGGTATCGACCATCAAGAGCGCATCGTGGCCCGCCGCATCCATCGCCCGGCGCACGGCCGCCACATCGCTCAGCACGCCGGTCGAGGTCTCGCTGTGGACGACGCCGACCGCCCTGATCCGCCGTTCCGAGTCCTTCCGCAGCACGTCCTCGATTGCGTCCGGGTCGGCTGCCGTGCGCCAGTCGCCCGGAAGCGAAATCACCTCGACCCCGAACAGCTCCGCCATCTCCGTCCACCAGGTCGAGAAGGCGCCGGTCTCCGGGATGACGATGGTATCGCCCGCGCCGAACAGGTTGACGATGGTGCTCTCCCAGGCGCCGTGGCCGGAGGAGGCCCAGCAGAGGATGGTGCCCTCGGTCCCGAAGACCCGTTTCAGGTCCCGGTAGCAGCCGTCCGCCAGCGCCTCGAAGGCCGGGCTGTTGAAGTCCTCGGTCGGGCGGTCCATCGCCCGGAGGATCGGCTCCGGGATGTTGGTCGGCCCCGGCAGGGCCATGAAGGGCCGCCCGGCAACACGCGGCATGTTCATGAGTGCGTGCGGGTCCAGATCTCGTCGATGGCCGCCAGTTCGTCCGCGGTCATCGTCCAGTCGCAGGCGGTGGCGTTGGTCCGGATCTGCTCGGGCGACATGGCGCCGGCGATGACGCTGGAAACCTGCGGGCGCGCCGCCAGCCACGACATGGCGAGGTCGAGCATGGAATGGCCGCGCTCACGGGCGAAGGCGGTCAGCTCGCGGATCATGGCGAGATTGGCGTCCGTCCAGTAGCGGTCGATGAAGCGGCTCGAATCCGCCATGCGCGTCCCGGCGAGCGGCTTGTCGCCATGCTTGCCGGTGAGCAGGCCGCTCGCCAGCGGGAAGAAGGGCAGGAGGCCAAGGTCGTATTTTTCTATCATGGCCAGACGGTCGTCTTCGAGGCCGCGCATGGCGAGGCTGTATTCGTCCTGCGCGGAGACGAAGGCGTTGAGGCCGTGCATCTCGGCGGTCAGTTCCGCCTCGACGGTCTGCCAGGCGGTGAAATTGGAATGGCCGATATAGCGCACCTTGCCCTGGCGGATGAGGTCGTCGAGTGCGCGCAGCGTCTCCTCGATGGGGGTCAGCGGGTCGGGCTGGTGAAGCTGGTAGAGGTCGATCCAGTCCGTGCCGAGCCGCCGGAGGCTCGCCTCGACCGCGTGCATGATGTACCAGCGCGCCGCGCCGATGCCGTAGGGCCCGTCGGCCATGCGCATCCCGAATTTGCTGGCGAGCACGATGTCCTTGCGGCGCGGCCCCAGCGACTTGCCGAGATACTCCTCCGACTTGCCGCGTCCGCCATAGATGTCGGCGGTGTCGAACAGCGTGATGCCGGCGTCGAGCGCGGCATGGACCACAGCGTCGGTGCCGGCCTGGTCGAGCCGCTGGCCGAAATTGTTGCAGCCGACGCCGACGAGCGAAACCTGCAGGCCGGACCGGCCCAGATTGCGAAACTGCATGATGTCGATATCCCGTGTGAAGGCGGAGGCAGTATAGCCCGGCGGCCGTCATTCGTAGCCGGGCTGGTGTATCTCGATGATCGTGCCTTCGGGGTCCTGGAAGAAAATCTGGTACCAGCCGCCCATGGCCCAGGCGCCGTAGTCCGAGAAGGGGATGCCGAGGTCCGTCAGGCGCTGCTTGACCGCCTCGATATCGTCCGTGCGGAAGGCGATATGCCCGCGCTCGAGCGGGTTGACGGCATGGCCCATGCGGTGCCCGACCCCGAGGTCCTGCGTGGCGAGGTGGAATTCGGTGCGCCCGTCGGTCAGGAAGGAGACGCCGCCCGAATAGCCCTGGTTCAGGTTCCGGTTGCCTTCGCGCCCCTCCATGGTCTCCATGCCGAAGACCGAGCGGTAGAATTCGTCCAGCCTGGGCACATTCTTCGTGCAGACATTGATGTGGTGGAGTTCGATTTTCATTGCTTTCTCCGAGAGTTGAAGCCGGCGGCTAAGCCTCTTTGTCCAGAACGGCCATGAGTTCGCGCCATTCGCGCGCGCCGAGGCCGCTGTCCGGCTGCTCGACCCGCTCTCCCGCCAGCATGCGCCGCACCACGGCGAGCGCCCCGGCCGAGAGGGAGGCTGCATGATGCACATAGTCCTGGAAGGCGCGGTATGTCACCGGCACCCAGCGCTTCACGATCTCGTCGAGAATGAGGTCGGCATAGGCGCGGATTTCGTATTGCGCATGGCTGTCGGCGCGCAGCGAAAGGAAGTGCAGCAGGTTGTGCAGGTCGCACTTCCAGTAGAACTGGGTGTAGTAGTTGACCGGCAGGACGGAGCGCGCGAGCTCGCGCGCGATTCCGGACCTGTCTTCCCGGATTTTCTCGCCGTCCTCGTCTTCGTTCAGCAGGTTCTTGTAAACGCCGTAGGTCCGGCTGGAGACCCAGTCGAGCCTGGACAGGGAGTCGTCCACTTCCGCCGCCGTGAGCCGGCCTTCCCGGCCCTGCCTGTTCGTGCCGGACTGGGCGGCGAGCGTGGCGGGTTCTTCCGGCTGCCGGGGCTCGAACAGGTCCGGCCAGGCCTCCCGTTCGCGCCGTTTGCGGTTGCGCTCCTCCAGAAGGGCCTGCAGATATTCCGGATCGGGAATGTAGTATTCCCGGTCCATCTTCGAATAGCGGGCGGAATACTCGTTCACATTCGCCGTCCGGTGCCGGATCCACTGCCGGGCGACGAAGATCGGCAGCTTGATGTGCAGCTTGATCTCGCACATCTCGAACGGCGTGGTGTGGCGGTGGCGGAGCAGGTAGCGGATGAGCGCCGCGTCGGTGGAGCTGCGCCTGGTGCCCTTGCCGTAGGAAACGCGCGCCGCCTGCACGATGGCGTTGTCGCTGCCCATGTAATCGACGACGCGCACGAAGCCGTGGTCGAGCACCCTGAACGGCTCGTTCAGTATCTCTTCCAGCGCCGGCACCGTCTCCCGCCTGGTCGGCGCCGTGGCCTCCCATTCCGCGCGAACCGCCGGTCCGCCGCCGGGTCCGCCGGAATCCGGAGCGTCGTTCATGGCGCCAGTGTCGCCCGAACGGGCCGGCGGGGGCAAGCGGTCAGTCCAGCAATTGGCGGGGCAGCCAGAGCGCGATATCGGGCCAGGCGATGACCGTCGTGAGGCCGATCACCTGCAGGATCACGAAGGGCACGATGCCCTTGTAGATCGCCGTCAGCTTCACTTCCGGCGGCGCCACGCCCTTCATGTAGAAGAGCGCGAAGCCGAAGGGGGGCGTGAGGAAGGAGGTCTGGAGATTGACCGCGATCAGGATGGCGAACCAGTAGATGACCTCGTGATCCGGCACATGCGCGCCGAAGGTCAGCATGTCGACGATGGGCAGGAAGACCGGCAGCACGATCAGCGTGATCTCCACCCAGTCGAGGAAGAAGCCCAGCACGAACACGATCGCCATGAGCACGATCAGCAGGCCCCAGTTTCCCAGCCCGACCGAGAGGATGAGGTGGTCCACCACCTCGTCGCCGCCGAGCGAGCGGAAGACATAGGAGAAGCCGGTGGCGCCGACGAAGACAAAGAAGATCATCGCGACCGTGAGCGCCGTGCGGTCGCAGCAGTCCTTCATCAGCTCCAGCGTGAGGCGCCCGTTGGCGAGCGCGAGCAGCGTTGCGCCGAAGGCGCCGACCGCCCCGCCCTCGGTGGGCGTCGCCCAGCCGCCGAAGATCGCGACCTTGATCATCAGGATGAGCACCGCCGGCGGGATGAAGCCCTTGAGCAGCATGCCCGCATAGGCCGGGATTGTCTGCGGTGTGTCGAGGTCCGACAGCGGCGGGGCCACCTGCGGGCGGATGGCGGAGTAGGACGAGATATAGACGAAGTAGAGGCCGGAGAGCAGCAGGCCGGGGAAGAGCGCGGCGAGGAAGAGGTTGCCGACCGAGACCGCCATCAGGTCGCCCATGATGACCAGCAGGATCGAAGGCGGAATGAGGATGCCGAGCGTGCCGGCGGCGCAGATCGTGCCGCAGGCGAGCGCATGGTCGTATTTCGCCTTCAGCATGTGGGGCAGGGCGAGCACGCTCATCAGCGTCACCGACGCGCCGATGATGCCGGTCATCGCCGCCATGATCGTGCCCATGACGGTCACGGAGAGCGCAAGGCCGCCGGGCACGCGCTTCAGCAGTACCTGGAGGCAGTAGAGCAGGTCCTGCGCGATGCCGCTGCGCTCCATCATCACGCCCATGAAGACGAAGGTCGGCACGGCCGTCAGCACAAGGTTCTCCGCGACGCCGCCCCAGATGCGGTACACCATGTTGGTGAACTCGATATATTCGAACACGCCCATCAGGTTGCCGACGATGCCGAACAGGATCGTCAGGCCGGCAAGCCCGAAGGCGACAGGGAAGCCGGTGAACAGGAAGGCGGCGAGCGCCGCGAACATGAACAGCGGCAGGAGGTCGGCTGCGGCCATGGTCCGGGCTTGCCCCGTCAGTCGGGAAGGGTGACGGGCGGAGGCGCCGCCCGGTCGAGGATCATGTCGGCCGCCTTCTCCGCGATCATGAAGGTGGCGGCGTTGGTATTGGCCGACGGCATGCGCGGAATGATCGAGGCGTCGGCGACCCTGAGGCCGTCCAGCCCGCGCACCCGCAGCCGGTCGTCCACGACGGCGAGCGGATCGGTGTCGGGGCCCATATGGCAGCTCCCCACCAGGTGGAAGGTGGTCGTGCCGCGCTGGCGGGCGATGTCGAGCCATTCGTCGTCGCTCTCGACGCCGTCGCCCGGATACTCCTCCCCGGCGTTGTAGGGCGCCAGCTCCGGCGTGCGCAGCAGGCGACGGGCCAGCCTCAGCCCTTTCAACAGCACCTGCCGATCCATCTCGTGCGCGAGATAGTTGGGCTGGATTTCGGGCGGTGCCAGGGGATCGGCGGAAGTGACGCGGATATGGCCCCGGCTCTCCGGCCGCTGCTGCCAGGGCGCGATCGTCATGGCGGGATGGTCGTCGAGCGCGGCCTGCACGCCTTCCCTGTAGCTGGCCGGCGTGAAGGTCATCTGGAGGTCGCCCTTGTCGAGAGACGGGTCGGACTTCCAGAACACATGCACCAGCGACGGCGCGAGCCCCAGCACGCTCGTGCCGCCGGCGAAGTAGCGGGCGACTTCCGCCAGCAAGGCGGGCCCCCGCACGCGCTGGTTGATCGTCTCCATGTCCCTGACCCGCGCGACGATCCGGACGGCGTAGTGGTCGTGCAGGTTCTCGCCGACGCCGGGCAGCGCGTGATGCACGGGGATGCCGAAACGGCCCAGCAATTCGGGCGGCCCCACGCCCGAGACCTGCAGCAATTGGGGCGAGTTGACCGTGCCGCCGCAGAGCACGACCTCGCGGCGGGCGCGCACCTCATAGGGATTGCCGCCGGTCCGGTAGCGGACGCCGACGGCGCGCCGGCCCTCGAACAGGAGCCGCGTCGCATGGGCGCGGGTGCGCACGTCGAGCATGGTGTCGCGCTTGCGCATGGCGGGATGCAGGAAGCCGCGCGCCGCGCTCACCCGCCGGTTGTTGTGGATCGCGCGCTGGAAATAGCCGACGCCGTCCTGGTCGGCGCCGTTATAGTCCGGGTTGCGGGGGATGCCGAACCCGACCGCGCCCTCGATGAACGCCTCGCAGAGCGGATGGCGGCAGGGGTTGTCGGTCACGACCAGGCCGCCCTCGCGGCCGCGGAAGGTGTCGTCACCCTCGCCGATGCGCCTCTCCGTGCGCTTGAAATAGGGCAGCACGTCGGCGTAGCCCCAGCCGCGATTGCCGAGCTGCGCCCAGCCGTCATAATCGAGCCGCTGGCCGCGATTGTAGATATGGCCGTTGATCGAGCTGGAGCCGCCGAGCGTCTTGCCGCGCGGCGCGTGGATGCGCCGGCCGCCGGTCCATTCGCTCGGTTCGGCGGAATAGAGCCAGTTCACCGCCGGGTTCGTCAGCGTCTTCATGAAGCCGGCGGGAATGTGGATGAAGGGATGGCGGTCCGGCGGCCCCGCCTCCAGCACGCAGACGGAATGAATGCCGCCAGCCGCCAGCCGGGCGGCCAGCACGGACCCGGCCGTGCCGGAGCCGACGATCACATAGTCGAAACTGTCTGTCATGGGCGAAGGACCATAAAGAAGCCGCACCGGTGCGCAATGTCACGCACCCGCGACAATGCCGCCTACAGGACGTCCGCTGGCAACATCGACAAGCAAGCGTAACCGTGCTTGCATTGCCGCTCGGCCGGCTCGGCAGCGGTGCTGGACGGCCGACTCGGGAGTCAAGAGGAGGACAAGGGAACATGCCACGACTCTTAACCGCGACGCGGCGCGCTGCGCTCGCTGCGCTGGCTGCGGCGCCGATGGCGCTGGGCCTGGGCGTCGGGCCGGCATCGGCGGAGTCGGTGCTGCGCATCGTGCCGCATGCCGACCTGAAGAACCTGGATCCGATCTGGACCACGGCCTACATCACCCGCAACCACGGCTACATGGTGTACGACACGCTTTTCGCCCAGGACGAAAAGCTGAACATCCACCCGCAGATGGTCGGCGAGCATTCCGTCAGCGATGACGGCCTCGTCTATACCTTCACTTTGCGCGACGGCCTCAAATGGCATGACGGCGACCCGGTGAAGGCCGAGGACTGCGTGGCCTCCATCAAACGCTGGGGCCAGAAGGACGGCATGGGCCAGAAGCTCATGGACTTCACCAAGGAGCTGAAGGCGGTCGATGACAAGACCTTCACGCTCACGCTCAACGAGCCCTACGGCCTGGTCCTCGACTCGATCGGCAAGATCAGCTCCAACACCCCCTTCATGATGAAGAAGGAGCACGCCGAGACAGACCCGAACCAGCAGGTGCCGGAAGTCATCGGCTCCGGGCCGTTCCGGTTCGTCAAGGAAGAGTGGGTGCCGGGCGCCAAGGTCGTTTATGCAAAGAACGAGGACTATGTGCCGCGCAGCGAGCCCGCTTCAGGCGCCGCCGGCGGCAAGGTCGTGCATTTCGACCGGGTCGAGTGGATCTACATCCCCGACCCCGCGACGGCGATGAACGCGCTCATCAACGGCGAGGTCGATCTCTGGGAGACCCCGGCCGTCGATATGGTGCAGCTGCTGGAGCAGGACGAGAATGTCGAACTCGCGGTGATCGACCCGCTCGGCACGCAGGGCTGGCTCCGGCCGAACCACCTGCACCCGCCCTTCGACAACCCGAAGGCACGCCAGGCGCTGCTCTACGCCGTGAACCAGGCGGTGTATCTGCAAGCCATCGTCGGCGACCCCAAGCTCTACAAGGAATGCGCGGCCTACTTCATCTGCGGCACGCCGAACGAGTCGGATGTCGGGGTCGGGGCGCTCCAGTCGCACGATCCGGAGATGGCCAAACAGCTCCTCGCCGAGGCTGGCTACAAGGGTGAGAAGATCATCCTGATGCAGTCCACGGACATTCCGGTGCTGAACGCCGCTGCGCTGGTGACGGCGCAGGTGCTTCGCGACATCGGCATGGATGTGGAAGTGCAGGCGATGGACTGGTCCACGCTGACCTCCCGTCGCGCGGAAAAGAAGAGCCCGGCCGACGGCGGCTGGAACATCTTCCACACCTATGCGACGGGCGCGGACGCCACGTCGCCCATCGCCAATATCGGCGTGTCGGGCGGCGGCGTCGAACGGGCCTGGTTCGGCTGGCCGACGGACGAGAAGACCGAGATGCTTCGCGACGATTTCGCCCGCGAGGCGGACCCGATGAAGAAGAAGGCGATCATCGACGAGCTGCAGGGCCGCCTCTTCGACCATGTGGTGCCTTATGTGAACTACGGCCAGTGGTTCCAGCCGGTGGCATGGCGGAAGGGCCTCAAGGGCGTGCTGGTCTCGCCGGTGCCGTTCTTCTGGAATATCTCCAAGGACTCCGGATGACGAGTTCCGGAGCCGCCGGGCGGGGCCGTTCCCGCCCGGCGGCGCCTTTTTCGGATCGGACCTGAATGTACGCCTATATCGCCCGCCGGCTGCTGGCGACGCTGCCCGTCATGGCGGTCGTGGGCATTGCCGTCTTCCTGCTGCTGCACCTGACGCCGGGCGACCCTGCCGTGGTCATCGCCGGCGATTATGCGCGGCCCGAGGACATCGAGAAAATCCGGGAGAACCTCGGCCTGAACGAGCCGCTCCATGTCCAGTTCTTCAGCTGGGTGGGGGCGCTGCTCTCGGGCGACCTCGGCACCTCGATCTTCTCCAACCTGCCGGTCGCCAAGCTGATCGGCCAGCGGCTCGAGCCGACGCTCGCGCTCGCCATCGCCACCATCATCTTCGCCATCCTCGTCGCCGTGCCGATGGGCGTGATCGCGGCCTGGCGCGCGGGCACGCTGACGGACCGGGTCATCATGGTCTTCGCCGTGCTCGGCTTCTCGGTGCCGGTCTTCGTCATCGGCTACGCGATGATGTGGCTTTTCTCGATCACGCTGGGATGGTTCCCTGTGCAGGGCTACAAGCCCATCGGCGAGGGCTTCTGGCCGTTCCTGCGCTCCATAACGCTGCCCACGGTGGCGCTCGGCATCATCTATGTGGCGCTGATCGCCCGCATCACCCGGGCCAGCATGCTGGAGGTGCTGACCGAGGACTATATGCGCACGGCGAGAGCGAAGGGCCTCGACAACAACGCGCTCCTCATCCGCCACGCGCTACGCAACGCCTCCGTGCCCATCGTCACCATCATCGGCATCGGCATCGCGCTGCTGATCGGCGGCGTGGTCGTCACCGAGAGCGTCTTCAACATTCCGGGCCTCGGCCGGCTCACCATCGATGCGGTGCTGAGGCGCGACTACCCGATCATCCAGGGCGTGATCCTGATCTTCTCGGCCGCCTACGTGTTCGTGAACCTCGCGATCGACCTCTCCTATACCGTGCTCGACCCGAGGATCCGCTACTGATGGCCGACGCGCCGCAGGTCGCCGCGTTCCCCGGCGAGTTCGAGGACGAGGGCCCGCGCCCCGGCGCCTGGGCGCGCTTCCGGGAATATTCGCGCCGCCACCCGACGGTGATCGTCGGCGGGGGCATCCTGGTCCTCATGGCCCTGGCTGCGGTGGCGGCGCCCCTGATTGCGCCCGACCCGCTCAGGCTCAACCCGATCAACCGCCTGAAGCCGCCGAGCGAAGCCTTCTGGTTCGGCGCCGACTTCCTTGGCCGCGACGTCTATGCGCGCACCATTTACGGGGGCCAGATCTCGCTCATGGTGGGGCTTGCGGTGGCGGTAATCAGCACCGTGATCGGGCTCTCGGTCGGCCTGGTGGCGGGCTATATCCGCTGGGTCGATGCGGTCGTGATGCGGGTCATGGACGGCCTGATGGCCATACCCGGCGTGCTGCTCGCGATCGCGCTCATCAGCCTGGCCGGCGCCAGCATCGTGAATGTCATCATCGCGATCTCGATACCGGAGATTCCGCGCGTCGTGCGACTCGTCCGCGCCGTCGTGCTGACCGTGCGCGAGCAGCCTTATGTCGAGGCCGCCGTCTCGGTCGGGACGAAGCTGCCCAAGATCCTGCTGAAGCACATCCTGCCGAACACGCTCGCCCCGCTGATCGTGCAGGCGACCTATGTGTGCGCCTCGGCGGTGGTGATCGAGGCGATCCTGTCCTTCCTCGGGGCCGGCACGCCGCCCGAAATCCCGAGCTGGGGCAATATCATGGCCGAGGGGCGGACCTACTTCCAGTTCGCGCCCTGGATGATCTTCTTTCCCGGCATCTTCCTGGCCGTCACCGTGCTGGCGGTGAACATACTCGGAGACGGGCTGCGCGACTCCCTCGACCCCCGCATCGCCCGGCGGATGTAGCCCGATGGCGAACGGCGCAATCCTCGAGATCGACGGCCTCAAGACGCATTTCCACACCCGCGACGGCATCGTGCGGGCCGTGGACGGCGTGTCGATCCGGGTGGACCGGGGCGAGACGCTTTCCATCGTCGGCGAGTCCGGCTGCGGCAAGAGCGTGACGGCCATGTCGGTGCTGCGGCTGCTGCCCGTCCCGCCGGCGAAAATCGAGGCGGGGCGCATCCTGTTCGACGGCGAGGACCTGTTGCAGGCGACCGAGGAGCGGATGCGGGATATCCGGGGCAACCGGATATCCATGATCTTCCAGGAGCCGATGACCTCGCTCAATCCCGTCATGCCGGTGGGCCGCCAGATTGCGGAATCGCTGGAGCTGCACCAGGGCCTCGGCCGGCGCGCCGCCGCCGAGCGCGCGGTGGAGATGCTGGACATCGTGCAGATACCCGAGCCCCGGCGCCGCGCCGGCGAATATCCCCACCAGCTTTCGGGCGGCATGCGCCAGCGGGTGATGATCGCCATGGCGCTCGCCTGCAACCCGTCGATCCTGATTGCCGACGAGCCGACCACCGCGCTCGATGTCACGATCCAGGCCCAGATTCTCGACCTCATGCTCCAGTTGAAGGAGCAGATCGGCGCGGCCATCGTCTTCATCACCCACGATCTGGGCGTGGTGGCGGAGACAGCGCAGCGCGTCGTGGTCATGTATGCCGGGCGCAAGGTCGAAGAGGCGGCGGTGGCCGACCTTTTCGCGCGGCCGCTTCATCCCTACACGCTCGGCCTCATGGGCTCGATCCCCAAGCTGGCCGCAAGGGCTCTTGCCGGCGACCGGGGGCGGCTTGCCGAGATACCGGGCGTGGTGCCGTCGCTCAGGCAGGAAATGCCGGGCTGCACCTTCGCCCCGCGCTGTCCCTTCGCGCAGGACAGGTGCCGGGCCGAGGCGCCGGAGCTGGAGGACCGGGACGGCGGCCGCCTTGTCGCCTGCTGGGAGTGGGAACGGGTGGCGGAGCAGGCGGCATGAGCGACGACGACACCGTCCTCGAGGTGCGCGATCTCAAGAAGCACTTCCCGGTCCATGCGGGCCTTCTCAGGCGCAAGGTCGGCTCGGTGCTGGCCGTCGATGGCGTCAGCTTCGACATCCGCCGGGGCGAGACGCTGGGCCTTGTCGGCGAGAGCGGTTCGGGCAAGTCCACGGTCGGCAAGACGGTGCTGCGCCTGATCGACCCGACCTCGGGCGAAATCCTGGTGCGCGGAGAGGATGTGACCCATGCGCGCGCGGCCCGGATGCGCACGCTGCGCCGCCAGATGCAGATGGTGTTCCAGGACCCCTACGCCTCGCTCAACCCCCGGCTGTCGGCACGGCGCATCGTGGCCGAACCGCTGGAAAACTACAGCGAAATCCCCCGCGCGGAGATCGAGGAGCGCGTGCGCGCGCTGTTCGGCCGGGTGGGTCTCCGGCCGGACCAGATGGTCAAATATCCGCACGAATTCTCCGGCGGGCAGCGCCAGCGTCTCGGCGTCGCGCGGGCGCTCGCGCTGGAGCCCGGCCTGATCGTCGCCGACGAGCCTGTCTCGGCGCTCGATGTCTCGGTCCAGGCCCAGGTGCTGAACCTGCTGATGGACCTGCAGGACGAGTTCGACCTTGCCTATCTGTTCATCAGCCACGACCTTGCCGTGGTCGAGCATATCAGCCACCGGGTCGCGGTCATGTATCTCGGCAAGATCGTCGAACTGACGGACCGCGAAACGCTGTTCGCCGATCCGCGCCATCCCTATACGCGGGCGCTGCTTTCCGCCGCCCCGGTGCCGGAACCCGGCGCCAGGCGCGAACGCATCATCCTGAAGGGGGATATCCCAAGCCCGATCAACCCGCCGGCCGGCTGCCGCTTCCACACGCGCTGCCCGCTGGCCGAAGCGCGCTGCCGCGTCGAGGAGCCGGCCATGCGCTTCGTCGAAGCCGGCCACCAGGTCGCCTGCCATCTTGTGCCCGGCGCCGAGCAGCCGGCGGCGTGAAGCACGAGAGGAGACCGCCATGGCCAGACGGATAGGCGTTGCCGCCGCCCAGATGGGGCCCATCGCCCGCGAGGAGTCGCGCCAGTCCTGTGTCGCGCGCATGTGCGAGATGATGCGCGAGGCCCATGCCAAGGGCGCGAAAGTCGTGGTCTTTCCCGAACTCGCGCTCACGAGCTTCTTCCCGCGCTGGTATCTGGAGGACGAAGCCGAACTCGACGCCTTCTACGAAACCGGGATGCCGAATGCGGCCGTGCGCCCGCTGTTCGAACTGGCGGCGGAACTCGGGGTGGGCTTCTATCTCGGCTACGCGGAACTCGTCCGGGAGCCGGATGGCGGCAAACGGCGCTTCAACACTTCGATCCTGGTGAACGGCAAGGGCGAAATCGTCGGCAAATACCGCAAGATCCATCTGCCCGGCCATGCCGGGCACGAGCCCTGGCGGCCGTTCCAGCATCTGGAGAAAGCCTATTTCGAGCCGGGCGACCTGGGCTTCCCGGTGTTCGAGGCCTTCGGCGGCAGGATGGGCATGTGCATCTGCAACGACCGCCGCTGGCCGGAGACCTACCGGGTGATGGGCCTGCAGGGGGTCGAGCTGGTCATGCTCGGCTACAACACCCCGACCCATAATCCGCCGGTGCCCGAGCACGACCACCTGATGTGGTTCCACAACCACCTCTCCATGCAGGCCGGCGCCTACCAGAACGGCAACTGGGTGGTCGGCGTCGCCAAGGCGGGCCGGGAGGAAGGCTGCGACCTGATCGGCCAGAGCGCCATCGTCGCGCCGACGGGCGAAATCGTGGCCATGGCGCAGGGCGTGGGCGATGAGGTGGTGGTGGCCGATTGCGACCTGGATCGCTGCGACGAAATCCGCCGCCAGATTTTCGATTTCGCCCTCCACCGCCAGCCGCAGCATTACGGCCTGATCGCCGCGCCGAAGGATTAGAGCGCGAACCCGTCCCGGCAGGATCGGCGGCGTTCGCCGGGCGGCGTCCGTCCCTGACCTCATTCGCCGCCTCCGCTTTCCGTAATGGGGCCTTCCCGGTCAAGCATGTTTTTTCAACGCCGAACGCCGCGGTGCGATTTCCGTCCCGCGCAGCTGAAGGTGGATTGGCGAGGCCCGGTTGCGACGGGTCTGAGCCGCCGCGGCAGGCCTGGTCATTGTTGTCGGTTCGGCTCGCACGCCCGTCAGGCGTTCACCGTTTTCGTGTCCATCGCCAGGCTCTCGCTTCCGTTCGTGGTCGGCGCGTTGGCCGCCAACGTCATGCCTGGTCCAGTGCGGGTCCCGAGTGCCGATCTGATAAGGCGTGCTCGAACGCAACAAGGCGTTTCGGCGA
>JAJDVH010000132.1 GCA_022826185.1 Alphaproteobacteria bacterium | reverse complement strand
TATTGTGGTGGCGCATGGCATTGAGCCTCCTTCGTGTCCAAAACGTTCGCAAACGCTTGGACGCCAGTAGAATCAATGCCATGCAACCCGTCCACAAAAATAAACCGGACAGCCGTGGAACAAGTCCGGGCATGACGGAAGAGCCTGTCGATGGAGGGCGGTCGGGACGGCGGGCGCCAAAGCCGTCATGGGTTCCGGTCAACGACCGCTGGTATAAGCCGGATCACACGTAGGGGATCACCTTTTCCATCGTGATCCGCATGGACGCCTCGACATGCTCGATGGGCAGGCCGCCGAGCGTGCTCCAGAGCGCGAACTCGGTGATGCCGAGCCTGTCGCGCAGCTCGCGGAGGCGGGCGATGCACTCCTCCGGGTCGCCGGCGATGCAGGCGCCGAATTCGTGCAGCTTCTCGAAGTTGAGATAGCCCAGCTCGCGCGTCTTCAACCCCTCGGTCATGGTCAGTTCATAGCCCCTGACCGGCTGGAAGGTGCCCGTCTGCGAGAGCTGGTTGCTGGCGACCTTGTTGTAGAACCACTGCACGCGCTCGCCGAAGATCTCGCGCGCCGCCGCCCCGTCCTCGTGACAGAAATAGGGCATGAGCATCATGCGCTCGGCCGCCTTCGGGTCGCGGCCATTGGCCTCGCAGACCGACTCATAGACGCCGAGATTCTCCTGCAGCTTCTCCACCCAGACCTCCCGGTAGGTGCGGTAGGTGAAGGGCGAGGCGAGCTGCAGGTGGTAGCCCTTCTCCGCCGCCTGGGTGAAGCTCTCCGGCGAGATCGTCGCCTGATAGACCGGCGGATGCGGCTGCTGGACCGGCTTCGGCAGGCATTCGACGGGGTCGGGAATGGGCCAGTGGCGGCCGTCGGGCCGGCTGACGGTCTCGTTGGTCCAGGCGTCGAGCACGATGTCGACGCCCTCGTTCATCATCTCGCGCGCTTCCGCCATCGGCACGCCGAGGCCGACGAACTCATGCGGCTGGTAGGCCCGCCCGACGCCGAACAGGAGCCGCCCGTGGCTCAATATGTCGATCAGCGCGAAGTCCGAAGCCGTCCTGAGCGGATGGTTGAAGGGGATCGCCACGACCGCCGTGCCGATCTTGATGCGCTTGGTGCGCTGGGCGACGGCGGCGGCATAGACCTGCGTCGAGGTGACGACGCCATAGGTCGAGAACAGGTGCTCGGCGAGCCAGACCGTGTCGTAGCCAAGCTCCTCCGCCTTCACGAAATAGTCGAGGTCCTCGTCGAACGCCTCCACCCGCCGGGACTGGTCCGGCATCTGGCTCAGGCTGAAGACGGCCCATTTCATGGCGATAGGTCTCCGGGTTGCGTCAGGGCCGCAAGCTGGCCCACTTCCGTGACCGACTCAAGCCGGTCCACAAGGTCTATGAGTTGTTCGCCCGCCTCGGCGTCCAGCCCGGCCCAGGCCCAGTTGCCCCGGAACTTGGCGAGGTGCTGGGCGCGGGTCAGCGGCCGGGCCGGGCCGCCGGGCACGTCCTCGACCCGGCGCGCGAGGCGGCGGCCGTCCTTGAGCGCGATCTCGACCGCGACCGGGGCCAGCGCATTCGGGTCGGGATTGCCGTCGGTCTCGACGCGCACGCGCCCGGCGAATTCCTGGCTTTCCCTGTCGGCGAGCGCGTCGGGGGTGAAATCCGCGTGGCCGAGATCGCTGCCGAGCAGGATCCGCGCCGTCGTCCAGCGGACCGAGAGCCGCGCCTGGTTGACCGCCAGCTCTCCCCGGACCTCGCGGCCCACAAGCTGCTCCACCAGCGGCGTCACGCTCAACAGGACATCGGCCACGTCGTCTGCGCCGAAGCCGTGCTCCGCGCGGAGCGCCAGCAGCGCCTCGACGACGCCGTGGGTCGCGCGGCCGCTCGGCCAGGGCTTGTGCGCCGTCTCCGCGATACGCCAGACCCGGCCGAGACCGGCCAGCACGGGCGCGATATCGTGCGCGCCCTCGATGAGCTCCAGATAGCCGTGCTCGCCCTCGATGCTGCCCTGCGGTCCCGGCAGGCCGGCCCGCGCCATGTCCACTGCCGCGATGGCGTTGCGCGCGCCGAAGCCGACCTGCATGCCGAGCAGCGGCGAGCCTTCGCCATGCGCCTGCATGGTGCCGGAGACCTGCCCGAGCGCGATGCCGAAGGCGTGCGCCACCGTCTCCTCGCCCAGCCCGGCGAGCTTCGCGCAGGCCGCCGTTCCGCCGAAGGTGCCGGCCGTC
Organism: Alphaproteobacteria bacterium; assembly: GCA_022826185.1. Classification (GTDB taxonomy): domain Bacteria; phylum Pseudomonadota; class Alphaproteobacteria; order Bin95; family Bin95; genus Bin95. The sequence continues at coordinate 51,449 of JAJDVH010000132.1, read as the reverse complement.
GCCGGGCGGAAGAAGCGCAGCCCCGCCTTCGAGGCAAGCCCGAGCCCCGCGGCGACGTCCGATCCGACCGCGACCGCCTCGATCAGCCGGCGGCCGGACACGCCGCCCTCGCGCTCGGCGAACGCCATGGCGGCCGGGAACAGCACCGCCATGGTATGCACCACCGCGCCCTCGTGGACGCAGTCATATTCCGAGTTGTGCAGCTGGTAGGCGTTGAGCGCCGCCGCGGCCGGGGCCGGCAGCACATCGGTGGTCGCCCAGACCCGCGCCTCGGCCGGCGGGCCGGCCAGCACGCGGCGCCACTCGGTCGTGAACGGGCCGCGCGAGCCGGCCGCCGCCACGCCGAAGGAATCGAGCGCGAAGGTCTTGACGGCCTCGACCGCCGCCGCCGGCAGGTCGTCGAAGCCCGTGCCCGCCACATGGCGGGCGAAAATGCGGGAAGCATCCATTTCCCTGCCGGCGCCTCCCGCGCTGCTACGGACCGACGGTCAGCAGACCTCGAACAGGCCCGCCGCGCCCTGGCCGCCGCCGATGCACATGGTCACGACGACATTCTTCGCGCCCCGGCGCCTGCCCTCGATCAGCGCGTGGCCGACAAGGCGCGAGCCCGTCATGCCGAACGGGTGGCCGATGGCGATCGAGCCGCCGTTCACGTTCAGCTTCTCGTTCGGAATGCCGAGCCGGTCGCGGCAGTAGAGCACCTGCGAGGCGAAGGCCTCGTTCAGCTCCCAGAGGTCGATGTCGTCCATACTCAGGCCCTTGCGCTCCAGGAGGCGCGGGATCGCATAGACCGGGCCGATGCCCATTTCGTCGGGCTCGCAGCCGGCGGTGGCGAAGCCCTTGAAGATGCCGAGCGGCTCGACATTGCGCCGCTCCGCCTCGGCGGAGTCCATCACCAGGCAGGCCGAGGCGCCGTCGGAAAGCTGGCTGGCGTTGCCGGCGGTGATCCACTTGCCCTCGCCGCGTACCGGCTCCAGCCCCGCCAGCCCTTCCAGCGTGGTGGTCGGCCGGTTGCAGGTGTCGCGGTCGATGACGACCTCCTTTTCGGACACTTCGCCGGTCTCGCGGTCGGTGACCAGCATGGTGGTCTCGAAGGGCACGATCTCGTCGTCGAAGGCGCCCGACTGCTGGCCGGCGGCGCAGCGCAGCTGGCTTTGCAGCGAATATTCGTCCTGGCTCTCGCGGGTCACGTCGTAGCGCCCGGCCACGGTGTCGGCCGTGTCGATCATCGCCATCCAGAGGTCCGGGTGGCGCTCCAGCAGGCTTTCCTCGGTGATGTGGGTGCGGTTCATGTTGGGCTGCACCAGCGAGATCTGCTCGACGCCGCCGCCGACCGCCACCGGCACGCCGTTGACCATGCAGGCCTGCGCCGCCATGGCGACCGTCTGCAGGCCGGAGGAGCAGAAACGGTTGACCGTCGCGCCCGCGGTCGTCACCGGGCAGCCGGCCCAGAGCGCGGCGTTGCGGCCGACATTGGTGCCCGTCGCGCCCTCGGGGTTGGCGCAGCCGACGAAGACGTCCTCGACCTCGCCCGGCTCCACCCCGGCGCGCTCGATGGCGTGCCTGATCGCATGGCCGGCCATCGCCGCGCCGTGGGTGTTGTTGAATTCGCCGCGGAAGGACTTGGTAAGCCCGGTCCTGGCGGTCGAGACGACGACGGCTTCGCGCATCTGCTGTTCTCCCTGAACTCCAATTCGGCAGCGAGTATTGCCAGTCCGCGCGCCCGGTTTCAATGGCCGCGCCGGGGGCAGGCGTCTTCCCCCTCCCGGGGAACCGTTCTAAAACGCCGCTATCCGCCCGCTCGGAGAGTTGACCGCATGGCGTCCGAGACCGGCAAGACGCCCCGGACCGTTGCCCTGTTCGCGACCTGCCTGGCCGATCTCGTCCGGCCGTCGGTCGCGTTCGCTTCCGTGCGCCTGCTGGAGGCCGCCGGCTGCCGGGTGGACGTGCCGGCCGCCCAGACCTGCTGCGGCCAGCCGGCCTATAACAGCGGCGACCGCAAACATGCCGCCCGGATCGCGCGGCGGACGGTGCGCGCCTTCCGCGGCTATGAATGGATCGTCGTCCCCTCCGGCTCCTGCGCCGGCATGCTGCGCCGCCACTATGCCGACCTGCTGGGCGATGACGAGGGCTTCGGCGAGCGCGTATGGGAACTGACCTCCTTCCTCGTCGATGTCTGCGGCTTCCAGGACGTGCGGGCCCGCTGGCCGATGACGGCCGTCTATCACGACAGCTGCGCGGGGCTGCGCGAACTCGGCGTGAAGGACCAGCCGCGCGCCCTGCTGGCGATGGTGGAGGGACTCGAACTCGCCGAACTGCCCGATGCCGAGGTGTGCTGCGGCTTCGGCGGCACCTTCTGCGTCAAATATCCCGACATCTCGACCGCCATGGTCCGGGACAAGGCCGCCGCCGTGAAGAGCAGCGGGGCCGGCGCCCTGCTCGCCGGCGACCTCGGCTGCCTGATGAACATGGCCGGGCGGCTCTCGCGCGAGGGCAGCCCGGTCGAGGTGCGCCATGTCGCGGAGGTGCTGGCCGGCATGGCGGACGAGGTCCCGCCGCTGTGAGCTTCGCCGGCCCCGCCAATTTCCGCGTCAGCGCCGCCCGCGCGCTTGCCGACGAGCCGCTGCAGCGCGAGCTCGCCAGGTTCAGCCAGGGCTTCCAGGTCCGGCGGGTCGAGGCCGCCGGGCGGCTGCCGGAATTCGAGGCGCTCCGGGACCGGGCGCGCGACATCAAGAACCACTGCCTCGCCCATCTGGATTTCTACCTGGAGCGCTTCGAGGAGAATTGCCGCGCGGCCGGCGGCGAGGTCCACTGGTGCGCGACGGCCGAAGACGCCCGCCAGGCGATCCTCGCCATCTGCCGGCGCCTCGGCGCGAAGACCATGGCGAAGGGCAAGTCCATGGTCTCGGAGGAGATCGGCCTCAACGAGTTCCTCGCCGAAGAGGGCGTGCGCGCGGTCGAGACCGACCTCGGCGAATACATCCTCCAGCTTCGCGGCGAGTCGCCGAGCCATATCGTGGCCCCGGCGATCCATGTCGCGACCGAGCAGTGGACCGAAGCCTTCCGCGCCGCCCACACGGACAGGCCGGCGGACCGCTCGCTTTCCGACGGCAGCGAGATCATGGCGGAGGCCCGCGCGGTGCTGCGCGAGCAGTTCCTCGGCGCCGATGTCGGCCTGACGGGCGCGAATTTCCTGATTGCGGAAACCGGCTCCTCGGTGATCTTCACCAATGAGGGAAACGGCGACCTCTCGCAGACCCTGCCGCGCGCCCATATCGTCATCGCCGGCATCGAGAAGGTGATCCCGACGCTGGAGGACCTCTCGGTGTTCATGCGCGTGCTGCCGCGCTCGGCCACGGGGCAGGAGCTCACCGTCTATACGACGCTCTCCACCGGCCCCCGCCGGGCGGGCGATCTCGACGGGCCCGAGGAATACCATGTCGTGCTGCTCGACAATGGCCGCGCGGACATGCTGGGCGGCGAGTTCCAGGACATGCTGCGCTGCATACGCTGCGCGGCCTGCATGAACGCCTGCCCGGTCTACAGGCAGATCGGCGGGCACGCCTATGGCTGGGTCTATCCGGGGCCGATGGGCGCGGTGCTGACGCCGGGCCTGCGCGGCGTGGAAGAGGCGGGGCACCTGCCCAACGCCTCCACCTTCTGCGGCAAGTGCGAGGAGGTGTGCCCGGTGCGCATTCCGCTGCCGCGCATGATGCGGCACTGGCGCGAGCGCGAGTTCGCCCGCCGCCTCAGCCCGGCCAAATTCCGCTACGGGCTCGGCCTCTGGGCCTTCTTCGCCGCCCGTCCGGCGCTCTACCGGCCCTTTGCATCCCTTGCCGCCCGGGTGCTGGGCAGAGGGCGCCCCTGGAAGCGGCTGCCGCTTGCCGGCGGCTGGACCGGCACGCGCGATTTCCCGGCGTCCGAGGGCCGGAGCTTCATGAGCCTCTGGCGCGCGGGGCGGAGGCGCTGAGGCGGTGGCGTCGCGGGCGGCCCTGCATGAGCGCATCGTGGCGGCGGAAGGCGCGCAGGCCGTCGAGGTCGGCGTCGATCTGCGCCGGCTGAACGAGCCGGATTCCCCGGTCTTCAACCGCGCCGAGAACGCGGCGCCCTTCTTCGTTGCCATGGGCGCGGTGTTCGCCGCGCTCTATTTCGGCGGCTGGATCTGGGCGCTGGCGGTCGCCGGGACCGCGCTCATCCTGATGGCGACCGGCCTGCAATATCTGCTCATGCTGAGACTGCGCCGGCGGGCGCTCGCCTATGCGCTCTCCGATCCCGAGGGCTGGCAGCGGCTCTGGGACAAGGGCGGGCTGACCCTGCGCCTGCCGCAGCGGGACGACACTCTCGTCGCGTCGCCCGAAGGCGACTGGACCCGCTTCGCGACCCGCCATCTGGGGCAGCGGCAATGAGCGCGCGCGAAGCCGTTTTGGCGCGCATCCGCGCGGCCACCGGCGGCGATGCGGGAGACGCGCCCGAGCGGCTCGCCGCCCGTCCCGAAGGACCCCGCCCGGCCCGTGCCGGGGACGACCCGGTCGAACGGTTCGCGGCCGAGGCGCGCGCGGCCGGCAGCACGGTTTCCGGCCCCGTCCCGCCGGAGGACGTGCCGGCCGCGGTCGCCGAGTGGCTGGTTGCCGAGAACCTGCCGGCCCGCCTCGCCGCCTCGCCGGACCCGGCGCTCGACCGCTTTCCCTGGAGCAGCCGCCCGCTGCTGACCCTGGAACGCCGCCGGGCGGAGCCGGAGGACCGCGTGGCGCTGACGCCCTGTTTCGCGGGCGTCGCCGAGACCGGCACGCTCGCCATGCTCTCCGGGCCGGAGCGCCCCGTCACGCTCAACTTCCTGCCCGAAGCCCATATCGCGCTGGTGAGCACGCGCGACCTTGTGGGCGCCTATGAGGACATGTGGGCGCGGATGCGCGCGGCGGGCGACACACCCCGCGCGGTCAACCTGATTACCGGGCCGTCGCGCAGCGCCGATATCGGCCAGGAACTGCGCATGGGCGCGCACGGGCCCCGAAAGCTGCATATCGTGCTGGTGGATGACGGCCGGCCGGGCGGTTCCGATGTCTGCTAGCTCCGGTCCCGACGATTTCGAGGTCTGGCGCCGGCTGACGCGCTCGGTCCAGCCCCTGCCGGGCCGCCGCATGCCGCCCGAGGCAAGGCCGCGGAAAGCGGAAACGGAGCGGGACCGTCCGGAGCCCCCGCCGCCGCCCTGCGGCCCCGCGCCCGTTCCCCGCCCTGCCCCGGCCGGCGGAGGCATCGACAAGCGCACCGCCCGGCGCATCCGGCGCGGCGCGCTGCGGATCGAGGCGCGGATCGATCTGCACGGCTTCACGCGCGAGGAGGCCCGCCGCCGGCTCACCCGCTTCATCGCCGAGAGCCAGGCGGCCGGGCGCCGGCTGGTGCTGGTCGTCACCGGCAAGGGCCGCCGGGCCGAGGACGGCATGGCGGCGGGGGTCATCCGCCGCGAGGCGCCGGTCTGGCTCTCGCGTCCGCCCAATGCCGCGCGCGTGCTGGACACGGCCCCGGCGCAGCCCCGCGACGGCGGCGACGGCGCGCTCTATGTCTATCTCAGGAAGCCGAGGCCGTGACCCCCGCGGCGCGCGTCGGCGCGGCCATCGAGGCTCTGGAGGAGATCGAGGAGACCGGGCGCCCGGCCGACGCCGTGCTGGGCGGCTTCTTCCGCGCCCGCCGGCATATCGGCGCGAGCGACCGCAAGGCGGTGGCCGAGCGCGTGTTCGGCGTGCTGCGCCGCCGCGCCCGGCTGGACTGGCACCTCGCCCGCCGGGGCGTCGAGCCGACGGCGCGCGCGCGCATGCTCGCCCGCCTGCTGCTGGTGGACCGCCTGCAGGAGCCGGGCTCCGTGTTCGGGCGGGGAAAATACGCGCCCGCCCCGCTCGACGAGGCCGAACTCGACCTGTTCATGGCGCTGGCCGGCGAGCCGCTGGAGCCGCCGGACATGCCCGCCTCCGTGCGCGCCGAGTGCCCGGCCTGGGCCGAACGCGGCCTCCGGGAGAGCCTTGGCGGGGCCTTCGCGGAGGAAATGAAGGCGCTTGCCGAGCCCGCCCCGGTGGACCTCCGGGTCAACGCGCTCAAGACGACGCGCCGCGAAGCCCGGCGCCTCCTGTTCCGCGAGGGCGTCCGCACCGAGCCTGTGGAGGCAAGCCCCTGGGCGCTGCGCTGCGAGGGCCGCCCGGCGCTCGGCCGCACCCGCGCCTTCCGCGAGGGCCTGGTCGAGGTGCAGGACGCCGGCTCGCAGCGCGTTGCGCAGGCCGTCGGCGCGGGGCCGGGCATGCAGGTGGTGGATTTCTGCGCCGGCGCGGGCGGCAAGGCGCTGGCGCTCGCCGCCGACATGGAGGGCAAGGGCCGGGTCGTCGCGACGGACGTGCATGACAAGCGCCTGGCGCGCCTCGGCGAGCGCATGCGCCGGGCGGGCGCGCACAATATCGAGCGCCGCCTGCTGGAGAGCGAGCGCGACCGCTGGGTCCGCCGCCAGCGCGGCAAGTTCGACCGCGTGCTGGTCGATGCGCCCTGCACCGGCACCGGCTCCTGGCGGCGCAACCCGGACGCGCGCTGGACGCGCGACGGCCCCGGCCTCGCCGAACTGGTGGCGCTACAGGACCGCATACTGGAGAGCGCCGCGCGGCTGGTGAAACCCGGCGGCCGGCTGGTCTATGCCACCTGCTCGCTGCTCGCGGACGAGAACGAGGCGCGGGTCGCGCGCTTTCTCGATGCCGCGCCGGGTTTCGCGCGCGCCGAAGACGACCTCCGCATCTCGCCCGCCCGCGACGGCTCGGACGGGTTCTACGCCGCCATTCTGGAACGCGAGGAGGCTCTATGCGCGAACGACTCCGCGACCTGATCGCCGAACGGGCGCTCTCCACCGGAGAGTTCACCCTCGCCTCCGGGGTGGGCACCGGATATTTCTTCGACATGAAGCAGGTGATGCTGGACCCGGAGGGGCTGACGCTCATCGCCGAGGCCTTCCTGGAGCGGATAGGCGGAGAGCCGGCGGACCATATCGGCGGCATCGCCATGGGCGCGGTGCCCATCGTGGCGGCGGTCTGCGCCTTCAGCCGGGCCACCCCGCGCCCGCGCCGGGCCTTCTTCGTGCGCAAGGAGACCAAGGACCACGGCACCGAGCGGCGCGTCGAGGGCTATCTGCCGGCGGGCGGCGAGGCGCTGCTGTTCGAGGATGTGACCACCACCGGCGGCTCGGCGATGATCGCGGTCGAGGCCGCGCGCGCCGCCGGCTGCCGGGTGGAGACGCTCTACACCGTGGTGGACCGGCTGGAGGGCGCGGAAGCCAATCTCGCCCGCGAAGGCATCCGCCTCGCCCCGCTCTTCACCCGCGACGACTTCACGCTGTAGAATCCCCGCTGCGGCACCCTCGGAGCGCAGCGGCCATGTCGCGAACGGCGGACATCGACACCAGCGGCTTCCGGCGGTGTATCGGCACGCTGGAGGCAGCGCTTGAACAATTTCGACGCGAAGAGCAGGACGAGACGTTGCGCCACGTCTTCAACGCCGCTTGCGAAAGGCAATTCGAACTCGTGCTGAATATCGGCGGCTCGCTGCTGCGCAGGCGCCTTGGCGACTTATTCACCAGCAGCCGGGAGGCCGACCGGCTGACCTTCCGGGATGCGTTCCACCACGGCGCGAAACACGGCCTCATGTCGGCGGAGGCCTGTGAACGGTGGCTGCAATATCGCGACGCCCACAACGCCTCCGCGCACGATTATGGCGAGCGCTTCGCCGAGACGGCGCTGGAGCTCATACCCGCGTTCATCTCGGACGCGCGGTCTCTTGCCGATGCCGTCGAGGACGCGGGCGATGGCTGACGGGCTCCTCCTGCAGGAGCGCCACCGCACCGCGCTCGAACGCGCGCTGGAGGCTTCCACCATCCCGTTCCTGGTCCAGGCGCGCGACTGGGCCCGGCTGCCGGAGCGCTTCCGCCGGGAAATCGAACGCCGCCATGCGGTGCTGCGTGAAGCGCAAACCATCGGAGGCGTGGCGTCGAGTGCGCCCGGTGGCAACCCATGAGAGTCAGCGCTGCGGATATCGGACAACAGCTTCGACTGGGCGAGGACAGCCTCTGGGAGTTCAAGCAGGTAGAATTCCGCAACAACCGCCCGGTCGCTCCGCGCCGCACGGACCTGGCGGACGAACTGGCTGCCTTCGCCAATGGCGAAGGCGGCGTCATATTGTTCGGCGTCACGGACGCCGGGCAGGTCCAGGGCATGACCCGTGCGCAGCTCGACGCCCTTGAGCGATGCGTCGTCGAGGTCTGCAACGATTCGATCCAGCCGCAAATTGAGGCGGACACTTACCGCCACGAGCTGGACGGCCGGATGGTTCTTGCCGTTTCCATTGCAGCGGGCTACGCCCTGCACAACAGCCCCGGCGGCAGCTATCGCAGGATGGGCAGTTCCAAACGGCGCATGACGAGCGACCAGGCCTTGCGGCTGGCGCAGCGGCGCGGGCAGTCGCGGTTTCTCTGGTTCGACGAACAGCCGGTGGCGGGCACCGGTTTTGCGACCCTGAGCGAGGGCCTCTGGAAGCCGCTGTTGAGTGTGTCGGCTGCGGCGGAACCGGAGCAGGCATTGCGCAATTTGCGCCTGCTGACCCTCGACGAGCACGATGCGTTGCGCGCCACCGTGGCCGGCGTGCTCTTGTGCGCCGAGAAACCGGAAGACTGGTTCCCGAATGCCAGGGTGACGGCAACCCGCTATCGGGGTCCGGACCGCACATCGGAGCAACTCGACGCCCAGGAGATAGCGGGGCCGCTGCATCGCCAGATTGCTGACGCGGTGCGCTTTGCCGCTCGAAACATGCGCGTTGCTGCCAGAAAGAGCCCGGGTCGCGAGGATTTGCCCCAATACAGCGTGGAAGCGGTATTCGAGGCGGTGGTCAACGCCGTCGCCCACAGGGACTATTCCGTGAGCGGCCGCCGCATTCGCCTGTCCATGTTCGAGGACCGGCTGGAGATCGAGTCTCCCGGCGCTCTTCCCAACGGCATGACCATTGCCGGCATGGAAGCCAGCCAGGCGACCCGAAATGAGGTTATCGCCTCGGTTTTCGGCCGTATGCCGGTCGCGGGCATTCCAGGGTCGGAGAGCCGGCAATTCCTCATGGAACGGCGCGGCGACGGCGTGCCGGTCATTCTGCGCGCAACGCGCGCGACGTCCGGCCGCTTTCCCGTTTACCGGCTGGTGGACGACACGAACCTCAACCTCGTCATTCCCGCCGCCGATCTCGAACCTTCTCCGGCGCGAGCGGTTGTGACCGCCCATGCCGCCGGACGGCCTCTATCGGGAGTCGATGTCCTCGCGCTGTTCCCGAACAAGACATGGGTGCGCGCGTCCACCGACCAAGCCGGCGAAGCCGTTCTCGACCTGCACAGCACGCACCTGCCGATGACCGTCTATGCCGCCGCAAGGGGACATGCTGCGTATGTTGAAAGGGAATGGGCGCCGGCTCGGGGGGCGTTGGCCCTGGAACTCGAAAGTCTGCCCTCGGGCGGAGCAGTCGTGTTCCCGGAAGCAACGGGTGTGCTGCCCGGCCTCAGCGGGCGGTTGAATCCCATACTGGACACGCTTGACCGCACCTATCTGTATGCCTCCAACATCACTATCGACGGAGGACGGCAACAACCGGTCCATTTTGCGCCGGGCGAAGACTTGAACCTCATGGACGCCAACGGCGTCGAACTGACGGTGCGGATTGTCGATATCCTCGGGCGGTCGGCGCTGCTCGAATACAGGCAAGGCTCCGGACGAGCCTGATGCTTCCCGGCAGACTGCTCCGGCCCGGCTTGACCGGGGGCCGGCGCGGGGCGTCTAATCGGGCGGGCAGAGATTACCGGGAGGCGGTGCATGGAACCGGTGCGCTATATCGACCGCACGCGCGACGACTATATCCGGCAGGGCTATGAGAAGGCCTATGAGTGGGCGCATTTCGAGGATGCGCCGTTCGCGCGCCTCGACAAGCCGCTTTCGCAATGCCGCGTCGGGCTGATCGGCACCAGCGAGATCGCGGTGCGCTACGACCCGGAGACGGAAGAAAACCCCGTGGTCGAGGAGGACTTCCGGGGCGTCTATTCCTTCGCCGCCGACACGCCGACGGAGAAGCTCTACAGCCGCACAAGGTCCTTCGACCGCTTCGCCACCCATCTGGACGACGTCAACGCCTACTACCCGGTGGACCGGCTGCGCGAGGCGGTGGCCGACGGCCGGGTCGCCGGCATCCCGGACCGGCTTTATGGCTGCTACAACAATTACAGCAAGCGCAAGGTGATGACCGAGGAGGCGCCCAAGGCGCTGGCCTGGTGCCGCGAGGACGGCATCGACGCGCTGCTCATGGTGCCCGTCTGACCCGTCTGCCATCAGACCGTGAGTCTGATAAGCAGGCATATCGAGGCGGCGGGCATCCCGACCGTGGTGATCGGGGCGGCGCGCGACATCGTCGAGCATTGCGGCGTCGCCCGCTATGTCTTCACCGATTTCCCGCTCGGCAGCCCCTGCGGCGAGCCCTGGGACACGGACCAGCAGCGCGCGATCTTCCAGATGGCGCTCGACCTGCTGGAGGAGGCGGAGGGACCGCGCACCACCCGCGAGGCCGGCTTCCGCTGGCGGGCCGGCGAGGACTGGAAGCGGCTCGTGTTCACCGCCGAGCAGCCCTGGCAGGACGAAGCCACGCACGCCGAATGGATGGCGCGCAAGGAGGAATACCGCCAGCTCCGCGCGGCGGGCAAGGTGTGAGCGCCATGGCGGCCGCGCCCGAGGTCACGCTCTACACCACGCCGCTCTGCGCGCCCTGCGAGCAGATCAAACGCTACCTGGAATCGCGCGGCGTCGCCTTCACCCGGCGCGACCTGATGATGGACGAGGAGGCCCAGGACCGCCTCGACGCCGCCCGCATCCGCGGAACGCCGGCCGTCGAGGTGGCCGGGACCTTCCTCGTCGGCGACGGGCTGACCCGCGAGGCGCTGGACCGGGCGCTCGGGCTCGACTGAGGGCGCGGTGGCGGACTCCGTCGTCCTCTACGAGGAACGCGGCAGCGTCGCTATCGTCTCGCTCAACCGCCCGGAGCGGCTCAACACGCTGACCGAGGAACTGGTGCAGGGTGTCGCCGACGCCATCGACCGCGCCGCCTCCTCGCGCGCGGTGCGCTCCGTCGTGCTGCGCGGCGAAGGGCGCGCGCTGTCGGCCGGCTACGACCTGGAGGCGACCGGCGCGTCGCTGGAGTCCGGCTGGTCGCAGCCCTATGACGCGCCGCGCCCGGAGCCGCGCCCCGGCGCCTGGGACCCGGTGCGCGACTACCGCAGCATGGGCCGCAATGTCGAGCGGTTCATGAAGATCTGGGACTGCCCGAAGCCGGTGCTGGGCGCGATACACGGCTGGGCGGTCGGCGGCGCGACGGACCTCGTGCTCTGCTGCGACCTGCTCTTCATGGCCGACGACGCCTATATCGGCTATGCGCCGTCCCGGATATTCGGCACGCCGACCACCATGCTCTGGGTCTATCGCCTCGGGCTGGAGCACGCCAAGCAGTTCCTGCTGAGCGGGGACGCCATCGACGCGGCGACCGCGCACCGGATCGGCCTCGTCTCCCATGTCTGCCCGCCGGAGGAGCTGGACGAGCGCGTGGAGGCCCATGCGCGGCGCTTCGAGCACATTCCGGCCAACCAGCTCGCGCTCAACAAGCTGCTCATCAACCAGGCCTTCGAGAATATGGGCCTGAGAACGACGCAACTGCTCGGCACGCTGTTCGACGGCATGACGCGCCACACGGAGGAAGCCCGCCGCTGGGCCGAAAGCCTTGCCGAACAGGGCATGCGCCGCACCGCCGCCGCCCGCGACGCCCCCTTCGGCGACTACAGCGCCCGGCCGCGCAAGGACTGACCGCCTGCATCTGCGGAGGCTCGATTCGGTCTGTCGTCAGGATGCGCGAGGTTGATGACGCCAGCGATTAGCTGTATATTGGCAATACTTTCGCTGGCTCCGGCCAGCGCCATCGTGTCAGGAGGTAGAGATCGTGGAGTTGAAGAAGGTCACCATGAACCTCACCGCTCGGGATATCGCCAATACGGAGATTCTGACGACCCGGCTGAATACGAGGAATAAAGCCTCCGCTGTGAGCAGCGCTCTGGCGATTACCGAGGGAATCACGAGAATGGTCCAGGACGGAGGGGAAGTGATGGTCAGGAGGAAGGACGGTTCAATGGAGACGCTGGTCATCCCCGGACTGGGCAGTCCGGCGGCCTGACGGTGGCAAATCCGGAACCCGAAACAACAAGCGGCTCACCCGACGACTGGGGATCGGTGGACGAGGGGCGCTCCACCTCATTGCAGTCCGGCCCCGCCTATCTTCGCGACCGGCACTTCTACAGGGTTGTGGCCTGGTCTCTTGCCATTCTTGCGGGTCTGGCCCTGGCCGGCGCGCTCGCTCTGGCTGCGGCCGGCATGGCAGTACCGGAATTCGCGGTCGCCATCGGGTCGACAGCCATTGGCGCTTTGGCCGGCGTAGTCGTCGACCGGCGTTGAAGTAAGCGATCGGGCCGGCGCCGGTACGGCTTCCCGGGTCCCTGCTGAAGGGTGGCCGGCCTGGGAAAGTGACCCGCTGGCGATGGTGTTTTACACTGACGGGAGGCCAGCGGGCCGGTTGCAGCCAGGGAGGCGCCGATGAAATCCGGAGGCAAGGGCGTTTGGGGCTGGATGTTCTTCGACTGGGCCAACCAGCCTTTCCACACCGTCATCACCACATTCGTCTTCGGTCCCTATTTCGCCTCCCGCGTCGCCGAGAATGTGGTCGATGGCCAGGCGATATGGGGTTATGCGATCGCCGCGGGCTCGGTGCTGATGGCGCTCTCGGCCCCCGTGCTGGGCTCGGTCGCGGACGCGCAGGGGCCGAGAAAGCCGTGGATACTGGCGTTCTCGCTGATTTACCTGGTCGGCGTTACCGGCCTCTGGCTCGCCACGCCGGGGATGGACGACCCGCTGACGGTTCTCGTGCTGCTGGCGGTGGCGCTGATCGGGGCGGAGATCGCCACCGTTTTCGTCAACTCGCTGCTTCCGGAAGTCGGCCCGCGCGAGGAGCTGGGCCGCATATCGGGGTCCGGCTGGGCGTTCGGCTACTGGGGCGGCCTCGTGGCGCTCGTCATCGTGCTCGGCCTGATGACGCCGGCCCCGGGCTCGGACAGGACGATGCTCGGCGTGGCCCCGGTCCTGGGCCTCGACCCGGCGCTCGGAGAGGGCGCGCGGGCGGCCGGGCCCTTCTCGGCGCTCTGGTATCTCGTCTTCATGGTGCCCTTCTTCCTCTGGTCGCCGGATGTGAGCCGCCGCGCCGTCGCGACCGCCGGCGTGGTCCGGGAGGGCCTGGGCAGCCTGAAGGCCACGCTCGCCGGCCTGCCGTCCCGGCCGAGCCTGCTCGCCTACCTGCTCGCCTCCATGTTCTACCGGGACGCCATACTGGGCATCGGGACATTCGGCGGCATCTACGCTTCCGGCGTGCTCGGATGGGGCCTGTTCGAGATCGGCGTGTTCGGCCTCGTCATCCTCGTCGCCGGCGCCGCCGGGGCCTGGGCCGGCGGGCTGCAGGACGTGCGGCGCGGCCCCAAGCCCGTGATCCTGGTCAACATCGTCGCGCTCACGGTGGCCACGGCCGCCATCATGACCATCGCGCCGCACGAAGTGCTGTTCCTCACCGTGGGCACGGCCGAGGCGCCCTCCTCCCTGCCGATGGTCGCCTTCTATGCCTGCGGCGCCGTCATCGGCGCGACGGCGGGCTCGCTGCAGGCGGCGTCCCGCACCATGCTCGTCCACCAGGCGGACCGGGAGCGCATGGCGGAGGCGTTCGGCCTCTATGCGCTGACCGGCAAGGCGACCTCGTTCATCGCTCCCTTCCTCGTCGCGCTGGCGACCGACCTGTCCGGCAGCCAGCGCGTCGGCGTGGTGCCGATCCTGGCTCTGCTGGCGATCGGACTCGTGCTCATGGCCTGGGTGCGCCCGGAAGGCGACCGCCGCGAGGCGTGACGGTATGCCGGCCGTGTGCATCGACTATGTCGAGTTCGCCGTGGCCGACACCGCCCGCTCGAAGGCCTTTTACGGGCGCGCCTTCGGCTGGAGCTTCACCGATTTCGGCCCCGGCTACACGGAGTTCACGGACGGGCGCCTGAAGGGCGGCTTCAACGCGCTGGAAGGCGGCCCCGCGCCGGGCGGCCCGCTGGTCGTGCTCTACAGCGGGGACCTTGAGGCGGCAGCGCGGCGCATCGAGGAGGCCGGCGGGCGGATCGTGAAAGCCGCCTACGCCTTCCCCGGCGGCCGCCGCTTCCACTTCACGGACCCGGACGGCCACGAGCTCGCCGTCTGGACGGAGGACTGACCCGGACTCCCCGCCGGGGTCAGGGGCTGCGCCCTGCCCTTCCGCTTCCCTCCGCCCATCGGATGGCCATGTAGGCCGCCGCTCCGAAGACCGCGAAGGCGCCGATCAGCGGATAGACCGTCCCGTCGAAGATCAGGCCCGCGCCCGCGCCCAGCAGCACGGAAACGAAAGTGGAGAGCGACGAGACCACGGCCGAGCCCACGCCGGCAATATGGCCGAGGGGCTCCATCGCAAGCGCGTTGAGGTTCCCGAACAGCAGGCCGATGCCGAGAAACGCCGTGAACAGGTAGGCGGTGAACAGCCAGAGCGGAGGCAGCCCCTCGAAGGCCCAGGCCAGCGCCCATGCAGCCGCCGAGAGCAGTGTAATCATCGCCGTCGCCGCCCGGACCAGCCGGCGCATCCCGTGTTTCATCACCAGCCGCCCGTTCGCGAGCAAAGCGCCGGCGATGGCGAGCGCCAGCACCGCGAAATAGAGCGGGAAGAGCGCGCCCGTGCTGTAGGCTTCCTGGAAGACCTGCTGGGCGGAACTCAGATAGGCGACGAACAGCGCGAACACGAACCCGGTGGCGAAGGTGTATCCGAAGGCGGCGCGGTTCCTCAGCACTTCCAGCGCGCCGGCGCCGACGATCCGGGGCGTGAAGGGTCGGCGGCGGGCAGGCGGCAGGGTTTCCGGCTGGCGCAGCCCGAACCATGCGAAGGCGAGCGCGCCCGCGGCGAAGAAGGCGGCGAAGATCGCGCGCCAGCCCCCGAGCCACTGGATTCCCTGTCCGAGCGCCGGGGCGATGGCGGGAACGAGGATGAACACGGCCATCGCGAAGGACAGGAGGCGCGCCATCTGCCGCCCCTCATACCGGTCGCGCACCAGCGCCACGACCACGACGCGCGGCCCTGCGGCCCCGATGCCCTGCAGCACCCGGCCGGCGATCATCCCCTCGAAGGTCGGGGCGAAGATGCTCATCAGGCACCCGGCCAGGAACAGCACGAGGCCGGCCTGGATGGCGGGCTTGCGCCCGATGCGGTCGGACAGGGGGCCGAAGAGGAGCTGGCCGAGGCCCAGCCCCACGAACACGGAGGTGACGACGAGCTGGACGTCGTTCCGGCGCGGCACCTCGAGGTCGCGGCCGATGGCGGGCAGCGCCGGCAGCATCGCGTCTATCGCGAGCGCCACGAGCGACATCAGCAGCGCGACGAGCGGAACGAACTCCCCGGGATGGAGGCCGGGCCGCGCAGCCGCCGCCCTCATCCGCCCGTGCCTGCGAGCACCCCCGGATCGATCTGCAGCCGGAGCGGCCTGCCGGAAAGGTAGCGGTCGAGATTGTCGAGGAAGAGCGCGTCGTTGCGCCGGACGGTGCCGGGCGAGGCGCCCGCGCAATGGGCGCTCATCGCCACGCGCGGATGCGACCAGAAGCGGCTCCAGGCGGGCAGCGGCTCCTCCTCGAACACGTCCAGCACCGCATGCGCCGGCCGGCCCCGGTCGAGCGCGGCGAGCAGCGCCCGTTCGTCCACCAGCCCGCCGCGGGCGATGTTCACCAGCACGGAGCCCGCCTTCATCGCGTCCAGGAACGCCGCATCGACCATGCCGCGCGTCTCGTCCGTCAGCGGCGCCGTCAGCACGACGACGTCGGCCTCGGGCAGCGCGCGGTCGAGCGCCGGCGGGGCGATCATCGCGTCGGCCGGCTCGTCGCCTGCGGGCCGCCGGCGCACGCCCGTCACATGCGCGTCGAACCCTTTTGCGCGCCTTGCCACCGCTTTGCCGATATGGCCCATGCCCACCACCAGCCAGCGCGTGTCCGCGATCTCCCGGAACTCGACCCGCCGCCACAGCCGGCCGCGCTGCTGCGCGCGGCGCTCCCCGCCGCGATGGAACGCCTCCATCACGCCCGCCATCACATAATCCGCGACCGCCGGCGCGGCGGCGTCGCTGTTGCAGATCGCGGCGCCCTCGCGCGCCAGCAGCGGGAAGACCGGCGCGTCGTGGCCTGCGGCGCCGGATTGCAGCCAGCGCAGGGTCCCCGCATGGCGCAGCACGCCGAAGAAGGCGCGCACCGGGCCGTGCGTGTAGAGGCCGCTGGAGGCATAGGCGGCGTCCGGCGCGACGGCCTGGCGGTCGATTGCCCTTCCGCCCGCGCCGCGAACCGCTTTTCCGTCATCCATGACGGCGATGTCGAGGCCCGGAAACGCCGCCAGCCGGGCGGAAAGCCGCTCATGGTCGGGCCGGTAGAGGAATAGACGCATGCAGGCCGCCCCCGGCTTGTCGGATGCTGCGCCTCTACGACGCCCCGGGGACGCCCTCGCCAACGAAGCGCGGGTCAGGGTAGCATCCGCCCCGGAACGACTCCAGAAACAGCAGGATTCCGGCCATGAACTGGCAGCCCGAACTCGACGAATTGCGCCGCCGCGAAGCCTTTGCGCTCAGGCTCGGCGGCGAGATGCGCGTCAAGCGCCAGCGCGACGGCGGGCGGCTCAATGTCCGCGAGCGGATCGCGGCGCTGGTCGATGAGGGCAGCTTCCACGAAATCGGCGCCATTGCCGGGCTGGCGCAGTATGACGGCCGCAACGACCTCGAACATCTGCTGCCGTCCAATTTCGTCTTCGGGCGCGCGCGGCTCGACGGGCGGGCGGTGGTCGTCGGCGGCGACGATTTCACCGTGCGCGGCGGCTCGGCCGACGCCACCATCAAGGAAAAGCACATCATGTGCGAGCAGATGGCGAACCAGCTTCGCCTGCCGCTGGTGCGCATGGTGGAGGGCTCGGGCGGCGGCGGCTCGGTCAAGACCATCGAGACCGACGGCCGCTCGAACGTGCCGGGCGTCAAGGGCTGGGAATGGGTGGTCGAGAACATGGGCGCCGTGCCGCGCGTGGCGCTGGGGCTGGGTTCGGTCGCGGGGCTCGGCGCGGCGCATCTGGCGGCGGCGCATTTCTCCGTGCTGGTCAAGGAGCAGGCGGCGCTGTTCGTCGCCGGCCCGCCCGTGGTCGAGCGGCTCGGCGAGAAGCTCGACAAGCAGGAGCTCGGCGGCTGGAAGATCCATGCCCGCAACGGCGCCATCGACTATGCCGCCGACAGCGAGGAGCACGCCTTTGACCTCGCTCGCCGTTTCCTCTCCTACCTGCCCTCCTCCATCGACAGCCTTGCCGAGCAGGGGCCGCAGACCGACGACCCGGACCGGCGCGAGGAGTGGCTGATCGAGGCCGTGCCGCGCGACCGGCGCAAGGTCTATCGCGTGCGCCCCATCGTCGAGGCGGTGGTGGACCGGGGCAGCTTCTTCGAGTTCGGGCGGGAATGGGGCCGGTCGGTCGCCACCGGCTTCGCGCGGCTTGACGGCTGGCCCGTGGCGGTGATGGCCTCGGACCCCTATTTCTTCGGCGGCGGCTGGACCGCGGACGCCTGCCGCAAGGTGCGCCGCTTCGTCGATCTCGCCCAGACCTTCCACCTGCCGATGGTCTATCTGGTCGATTGCCCGGGCTTCCTGATCGGCTCGAAATCCGAGCGCGAGGCGACCATCCGCTACGGCGTCGAGGCGATGTCGGCGATCTGGCAGACCACCATTCCCTGGTGCGCGGTCATCCTGCGCAATGTCTTCGGCGTGGCCGGCGCGGCGCACCAGAACGGCGGGCGGCTGTCATACCGCTACGCCTGGCCCTCGGGCTTCTGGGGCTCCTTGCCGCTCGAAGGCGGCATCGAGGCGGCCTACCGGGCGGACCTCGACGAGGCCGAGGACCCGGACGCCAAGCTCGCAGAGATCGAGGAGCGGCTGGAGAAGCTGCGCTCGCCCTTCCGCTCGGCGGAAACCTTCTGGATCGAGGAGATCGTGGACCCGCGCAACACCCGCCCGCTGCTCTGCGAGTTCGCCAACCTCTCCGCCCC
The DNA here is from genome assembly GCA_022826185.1 of Alphaproteobacteria bacterium. Lineage (GTDB taxonomy): Bacteria > Pseudomonadota > Alphaproteobacteria > Bin95 > Bin95 > Bin95. Next base: position 33,208 of record JAJDVH010000132.1, on the reverse strand, counting down.
CCTGCGCGAAACCGGCCCCAGCTACTTCCGCATGCGGCCCTGAGGCGGCGGGGCTGGCATGACCGTCTCGGACTGGGTGCTGTGTCAGGCGCTCCCACCCGTCGAGCAGCAATTCCGGGCGCTTGTGGAGGCGCTTGCCGCAAATCCCGGCAAGCGCTCGTTCGCGTTCGCGGCGATTCACGATTTTCTGGACAGGCTCAGCAGCAGCGAATTGGCGCAATCGGTGTCGAATCCCCCGGGAATCGGCTTGGCTCCCTTCGAGGCGAATTACCTGGCCGCAATGGTCGAATATGCGGCCGCGTCGAAAGGCGTGCCCCCCCCCGCGCTGGACGGGGGCCGTTCCGCCGCTGCCGGAACCCTGGTTCGGAACCTCGCTCATGAGTTTACGGCTGCATCTGCTGACCCGCTCGCCCCCGCCGTTCCGGCGCCGGAATCTGTTTGTCGATTCGTCCATCGGACAGCGCGCCTAGTGGAACTGTCCAGGCAGGACATCGAGAGGCTCTTCGAGCGCCTGAACGGCGAACTGGAGCGCTCCGGCATCCTCGGAGAGGTTTATCTGGTCGGGGGCGCGGTCATGTGTCTGGTATTCGACGCGCGCGCTTCGACCCGGGATGTGGACGCCTTCTTCCGGCCGGAGAAAGAGTTGCGGGCTGCGGCGCGCCGGGTCGTGCTCGGGACCCGGGAGTGCAGCCGCTGGAGCGCCGACTTCTCCGCCTGGCGCGCTTGACGCCGAGGCGTTGAAAGGCCCTATTTGCGCTATCTGGAAGGAGGTCGGCGATGGAGCGAATCGTGAAGCTGCATATCGAAAAACAGCCGGAAGGCGTCTGGTTGGCGACCTCCGAGGAGATACCGGGCTTGGTCGCTCAGGGTCGAACCGTTACCGAAACGCTGGAAATCGCCCGTGATGTCGCCCGAAAGCTTCTCGAGGCCCGGTCCGAACGGCGCAACCCGCCGGAAACAGACGATACTGGCCCCATCCCCGTTGGCGATAGTCTCGATTATCCGCTGGTGGTCGGCGGACTTTGAATGGGCCGCCTTGCCGGGTTCCGCTATCGCACGGTTGTCAGGCGCCTGAAGTCGTTCGGGTTCTCGTTTGATCGACAAGCTGCAGGATCTCATGAAATCTGGTTCAGTGAACAAGCCAACCGCTACACCACGGTCCCCAATCATCCCGGCACAATGCCCGAAGGTACTTTACGGGCCATCCTGAAGCAGGCCGATATTTCAGTGGACGATTTTCTGAAAGCCAGGTAGGCGATATTCATCATCCAGTCGGCGGTGCATTGGTTTGCGGCCTGTTTGGCAACATCGACGGGAGCATTGACCTTGTTTCCCCTATCTTTGAATATGGGCACCCATACTTAACGATGCGGGCATACGGTATGAAGACCACGGTGGAAATATCGGACGGCCTTGCCGAGGAGGTGAAGGCCTATATTGCCCGGGAAGGCGTGACCTTCCGCTCCGTGGTCGAACGCGGCTTGCGGGAGGTTCTGCGCGCCGCCGGGACGGAGCCGGAACCGTTCGTGCTGCGGGACGCCAGCGTTCGCGGGCGGGGCTTGCAGGACGCCTACCGGGGCGCGGGCTGGGAACGCATCCGGGGCGCCGCCTATGAAGGGCGGGGGAGTTGATCGCCGTCGACACCAACATCCTGGTGTATGCCCACCGGGAGGACTCGGAATGGCACGGGCCGGCGCGCTACCGCATCCGGGAACTCGCCGAGGGGCGGGAGCGGTGGGGGCTGCCCTGGCCGTGCATCCACGAATTCATCGCCATTGCGACCCACCCCGGAATCTACAATCCGCCTTCGTCCCTGGAGGAAGCCCTCGACCAGGTGGACGCCTGGCTCGAATCCCCGGTCGCGGAATTGCTGACCGAGACCGGGACGCACTGGACCGTCCTGAAGGAGCAGTTGATGGCCGGACGGCTTCGGGGGCCGATGGTCCACGATGCCCGCGTGGCGGCGCTCTGCGTCGCGCATGGCGTAACGCAGCTCTGGTCCGCCGACCGCGATTTCAGCCGCTTCCCCGGCTTCGGCGCCCGCAACCCCCTGCTTCGCTGACGCCGGGGCCGCCTCGTCGGCGGGAGCGCGCAACGCCTCCTGTCCCCTCGCTTTCCGCCATGCCTGAATGCGCGCCCTCCGTCATGCCCGGACTTGTTCCACGGCTGTCCGGTTCAGCCATCGGGTGAAGGCGAACGGGTGTCGGCCGGGGTTTTCGGGCGCGCACGGCCCCTCCCGTCTGTTCCCTTTCCATCATGCCCGAACGCCCCTCTCCGTCATGCCCGGACTTGTTCCGGGCATCCATGCGGCCGTCCGGGGTAAGCGATGGAAGTGGATGCCCGGAACAAGTCCGGGCATGACGAGGAGAGGCATGACAAGGAGAAGGCGCGACGGGAGGAGGCATGACGGAAAGCGGGTTGTCGAGCGTCGGTCCGGACCTCGTTTCCGCCGGCATCCGTGAAAAATATCCGCCATTTTCATTTTTCGTTCCCACCGGTGCTTGACATTTGGCGGTATGGTGTAGAATGAAAGTAGAGAGAGGCGGCTTCCGGGGCCGCCTTTCGGCGTTTCTGCAGAAAGCGATGGCCGGGGGCCGCGAAAAAGACCCCGGCGGGAACGGACGGGCGAGGTGCGTCTGTCGTCTCGCGCGCGCAATCAGGTGCGCGAACCGCGCCGGCGCCGACACCCGCCCGCGGCCCCGCCCGCGCGCCCACGCGAAACGCGCGCAAAACAGGGACCCGCCGCAAGCCGGGCGGCGGGCGCGAACCGGATCGAAAGGAGGAGCATGTGCCGATGACAGACAGACGGCGGAACCGGGCGGAATACCCGAAGCCCCGGCCCGGAAGGTTACCGCATGAACACATCTCGTCTCGCCCTGTATCCGGTGCATCCGCAGGCCCGGCTACGCCCCGTTCGGCGGCCCCTTCGGCAAGCTCAAGGCGGGCTCTTTCGTTGTCCCCGTTCCCCCATATCGTCACCCCGGCCCCCGAGCCGGGGTCCAACCACCGCTCCCGATGCCGCCGCAGCCGGCGGAGAGCAGGCTCAACCGCTGAAGCGACCGCCAGGACCGAGGCTGGGCCCCGGCTCGGGGGCCGGGGCGACGGTGAGGGTGGCCCCGCCATCGGGTCCGGTCAACGACCGTTGGTATGAATCCGGTAGGCCCGGAGAGACGGAGCTATGCCGGAACGGGCGATCGAACATGCCTCGCAGGTATGGAGAACATGACGAAACATGACATACCATGACACTCCAACTGTGCCGGATGGGCGAGCTGCCGGGAAATCCGGGCTAGGACCGGCCCGAGCCGCCTTCCAGCGTGAGGACGCGGGCGGCGAGGCGGCGGAGCTGGGTTGCGACGCGGCCCATGCGCGCCAGATGCGCCTGCGCGGCGAGATAGACCGATTTCGGACGCGCCGGATAGCCGACCCAGACCTGGCCGGGCGGCACGGATTTCCAGACCGCCGCCGCGCCGCCGACGACGGCATCGTCGCCGATCTCGATATGGTCGGCGAGCATGGCGGCCCCGCCCAGCACCACCCGGTCGCCGATGCGCGTGCTGCCGGCGATGCCGGTCTTGCCGGAGATCAGGCAGTCCTCGCCGATGATGATGTTGTGGCCGATCTGGCAGAGATTATCGATCTTGGTGCGCGCCCCGATGCGCGTCGCGCCGATATTCGAGCGGTCTATGCAGCTGTTGGCGCCGACCTCCACATCGTCGCCGATCTCGACCCGGCCGAGCGAGCCGATACGCCGGACCCGCTCGTTGACGACGCCGTGAAAGTCGCCGGAGCGGCGCGCCGCCTCGAAGGAGGCCGGCCCGCGCGTCACATAGCTGAAGCCGTCCGCGCCGATGACCGCGCCCGCCTGCAGGATGACGCGCGCGCCCAGCACCACGCCTTCGCCGATGCGCGCGCCCGCATGGATCAGGCAGTCGGGCCCGATGCGCGCCCCCGCCCCGACCGAGGCGTGGGAGAGGATGCGCACGCCCGCGCCGACCTCCGCCCCCGGCCCGACCGACACGAACGGGCCCAGCGAAACGCCCGGTCCCAGCGCCGCGTCCCCGGCGACATCCGCCGTCGGATGCACGCCCGGCGGCGCATGCGGCCCCGGTTCGAACAGCGCCACCAGACCGGCCAGCGCATAGCGCGGCGCCTCCACCTCGACCCAGGCGTCGAGCGCGCCCTCGGGCGGCTTCGCCCCTTCCGGCAGCACCGCGGCGCGGACGGGCGAGTCCCCCAGCATGGCGGCGTGGCGCGCCTCCATCAGGAAGATCAGGTCGTCCGCCCGGCGCGCCTCGACCGGATGCACCAGACGCTCGACCGTGAACCCGCCATCGCCGTGCAAGCGCCCTTCGGTCGCGGCCGCGACCGCTTCGAGCGCGACGGCCATCAGGCGGCGCGCACCCAGACCGCCGTGTCGTGGAACACGCCGCCGCCGACGGGCGGAGCCGCATCGGCGGAGGTGAGCGCGTTGATGCCGAGCCCTTCCTCGAACGCCTCATGCGGCCAGATGCTCTCGACCACCACGACGCCCCGCCTCACGCCGTCGAAATGCCGGGCGTGAACGACCACCGACGCCTTGTCGTTGCCGACCCGCGTGCGCCCGCCGTCCGGAATGCCGAGCGCGTCCGCGTCCTCGGGATGGATCATCACGGTCGGCCGCCCCTCGCGCTGCTGCGAGGTGGGCGTCTCGGTGAAGGAGGAGTTGAGATAGCCGCGCGCGGGCGAGGTCGCCATGCGGAACGGTTTGTCCGCGCTGGCATTTTCGATCACGTCCCAGTGGTCCGGCAGGCGCGGCATGCCGGCCGCGTTGTTGTGGGCGCGCGGGGAGAAGGCTCCCCAGTCCGGCTTGAAGCGGAACTTGCCGTCCGGCCAGGCGAAGCCGTCCAGATAGTGCGCGGTGCGGAAGTCCGGCTGGGCATCGGTCCAGCGCTCCGCCTTCAGCGCCTCGAAGCCGGGATAGCCGGAGCGGCGGAGCGTCTCGTCGGCGACCTCCGCCGCCGTCATGGCGTAGCCCGGATGATCGACCCCGAGCCGCTTTGCAAGCGCCGCCGTCACCTCGTGGTTCGACCGGCACTCGCCCGGCGGCTCGACGATCTTCGGCCCGGGGATGACATAGCTGTGCCCGCCGCCCTGGTAGATGTCGTCATGCTCCAGGAACATGGTCGCCGGCAGCACGAGGTCGGCCATCTGCGCCGTCACCGTCATGAACTGCTCGTGAACGCAGGTGAACAGGTCCTCGCGCTCGAAGCCGGCGCGGACCAGCAGATGTTCGGGCGCCACCATCATCGGGTTGGTGTTCTGGATCAGCATGGCGGTTACCGGCGGGCCGCCCTGCAGGTCCGCGGGATTGCCGGTCAGCACCGGGCCGATGCGCGTCTGGTCGAGCAGGCGGATATCCGGGTCGCGCACGTCCAGCCCCTCGATCAGCGACTTGTCCCAGCCGTAGATCGCGCCGTTATTGTGGAAGGCGCCGCCGCCCTCATATTTCCAGGCGCCGGTGACCGCGGCGATGCACGACGCGGCGTGCATGTTGACCGCGCCGTTGCGCTGGCGCGAGAAGCCGTAGCCGAGGCGCAGATAGGTGCGCTTCGTGCGCCCGATCTCGCCCGCCAGCGCCTCGATCTCGGCGGCCGGCACGCCGGAGATCGCCTCGGCCCATTCCGGCGTGCGGCTTGCCAGATGCGCCTCCAGCTCCGCCGGCGCGTCCGTCATCGCCTCCAGAAAGGCCCGGTCGGCATGGCCGTCGCGGAACAGCACATGCATGATCGCACAGGCGAGCGCGCCATCCGTGCCCGGACGCACGCAGAGGAAGCGGTCGGCCTGCTTCGCCGTCTCGTTGCGATAGACGTCGATCACGACGATCCGCGCGCCGCGCTCCTTGCGGGCGCGGACCGCATGGGTCATCACATTCACTTGGGTGGCGGCGGCGTTGGTGCCCCAGATCACCAGCAGGTCGGCCTTCGCCATCTCGCGCGGGTCGGAGCCGGCGAGCCTGCCGGTGCCGGCGATGAAGCCGTTCCAGGCGAGCGTCGTGCAGATTGTGGCATGGAAGCCGGAATAGCGCTTGGCGTGGCGGAGCCGGTTGATGCCGTCGCGCTGCACCAGGCCCATCGTGCCGGCATAATAGTAGGGCCAGACGGTCTCCGGCCCGAACTTCGCCTCGGCCTCCAGGAACTTCTCCGCGCAGAGGTCGAGAGCGGCGTCCCAGGAAATCCGCTCGAACCTGCCCGAGCCCTTGGGGCCGGTGCGGACCATCGGGTGGAGCAGCCGGTCCGGATGGTGGATGCGCTCGGCGTAGCGCGCGACCTTGGCGCAGACCACGCCGGCGGTATAGTCGTTGTCGCGGGCGCCCCGGACGCGGCCGATGCTGCGGGCGTCGAAGCGTTCGACCTCGAGCGCGCAGGTCGAAGGGCAATCGTGCGGGCACGCGCTGAAATGGATGGTCGGGCTTCCGTCCATGAGGCCGCTCCTTGCGGTTGCGGGCGGCAAGTATAGGGGACGGGAGGCGTGAGCGCGACATGACGGAACTACGGGAGATCGCAAGCGGGCTCCGCTTTCCCGAGGGGCCGGTGGCCCTGCCCGGCGGCGATGTGCTGGTCTGCGAGATCGCGGCCGGGCGCATTGCGCGCATCGCCCCGGACGGCGCGCGGACGGTGGCGGCGGAAACCGGCGGCGGCCCCAACGGCGCCGCGCTCGGTCCCGACGGCAGGCTCTGGGTCTGCAACAATGGCGGCATGGAGTGGTTCGACCGCGGCGGCAGGCTCTTCCCGATCGGCTGCGCGCGCGACTATGAGGGCGGATCGATCCAGCGCATCGACCTGGAAACCGGCGCGGTCGAGACGGTCTGGCGCGACTGCGAGGGCGAGCCGCTCAAGGGGCCGAACGACCTGGTCTTCGACCGCACGGGCGGCCTCTGGTTCACCGACAACGGCAAGGAGCGCGGGCGCTCTCGGGACGTGACCGGCCTCTTCTACGCGCCGGCGGACGGCGGGCCCGTGCGCGAGGCGGTCTGGCCGCTCCACGCGCCGAACGGCGTCGGCCTCTCGCCGGAGGAGGACCGCGTCTATGTGGCGGAGACCGAGACCGCGCGCCTCATCGCCTTCGAGCTCGAAGCGCCGGGCGTCATTGCGGGTTCCAATGGCAAGCGCGTGCGCGGCCACCGGGGACGATGCCTCCACGGTGCGCCGGGCCTGCAATTCTTCGACTCGCTCGCGGTCGACGCCGACGGCCGCATCTGCGTCGCCACCATCCACAATGGCGGCATCACCATCGTCTCCCCGGACGACGGCGCGGCGGCGCATGTGCCGATGCCGGACCCGGTGACGACCAACATCGCCTTCGGCGGCGAGGGGCTGCGCACCGCCTTCATCACGCTGTCCATGTCCGGCCGGCTGGTCTCCACGGAGTGGGACCGCCCCGGCCTGCCCCTCAATTTCCTGAACCGGTAGCCGTTTCAGGCAATCCACCAGCCCGGACGGCGTTCGCGCAGCGCCTTGCACGCCCGGTCGCGGGCGGCGGGGTCGGCGAAGGCGGCGAAGCAGGTGGCGCCGCTGCCGGACATGCGGGCGAACGACGCGCCCTCGAGCGCCGCCAGGGCGTCGAGGACCTCGCCGACTTCCGGCGCGAGCGAAAGGGCGGCCTCCGTCAGGTCGTTCGCGCAGTCGGCCAGTTCCGCGACGGTCTGCGGCCAGGGGCGGCTTTCCCGGAACGGGCCTTGCCGCGCGCCGAATACCGCCGGCGTCGGCAGCGCGACGCCGGGATTGGCGAGCAGCAGGAGCGGGGCGGGCCAGGCCGGCAGGGGCGTCAGGCGTTCGCCGATGCCGGCCATGAAGCAGGTCTCGCCGGCAAGACAGACCGGCACGTCCGCGCCGAGGCCGGCCGCCAGCGCTTCCAGGTCCGCCTCGATTCCCCAGAGCCGCGAGAGCAGGCGGAGCGCCGCCGCGGCATCGGCCGAGCCGCCGCCGAGGCCCGCCGCCACCGGCAGGTTCTTCTCCAGCACCAGCCGCGCGCCCTGCCCCGGCGCGAGCGCCCGCGCGGCCCGCAGCACCAGATTGTCGGCCTCGCCGGCCAGCGCCCCGGCGAACGGGCCGGCGACTTCGAGGCTGAGCGCGTCCGCCGGCTCGGCGGAGAGCACATCGCCCGCCTCCGCGAAGGCGACCAGGCTTTCCAGCAGGTGCAGCCCGTCCGCGCGCCGCCCGACGACATGCAGGTAGAGATTGACCTTGGCCGGCGCGGGCTCGCAGAGCATCGAGGCCGGCCGTTCAGCCGCAGTCCAGCCCGCAATCGAGGCGCTGGCGCAGCCCGTCGACGCGCTCGGGATCGGGGTCGAACTCCAGCGCCCGGCGCCACTGGAACCGGGCTTCGAGCCGGCGTCCCGTCTTCCAGTAGGCGTCGCCCAGATGTTCGTTGACCACCGGGTCCAGCGCCGCAGCGCGCTCCAATTCCTCGACCGCTTCGCTGTAACGCCCGGTGCGGAAATAGACCCAGCCCAGGCTGTCCGCGATATAGCCGTCCCGCGGGCGGAGATCGACGGCCCTGGCGACCATTTCCTCGGCGCGGTCGTAATGCTCGCCCCGGTCGATCCAGGAATAGCCGAGATAGTTCAGCACGTAGGCCTGGCCGGGCACGAAATCCAGCGCCTGCAGCAGGTCGCGCTCGGCGAGCTCCCAGCGGCGCGTGCGCTCGAACGCGATGCCGCGTCCGTAGAACAGCCGCCAGTGACGGCGTTCCGGCTGCGCGCCGACGCGCTCGATTGCGCGGCCATAGGCGGTTGCCGCTTCGTCGAACCGCTTCTCGCCGCGCAGCAGATGGCCCAGCTCGCCGAGCGGAAACGGGTCCTTCGGCCGCGCCGCCGCCTCGGCTTCCAGCACCGCGACGGCCTCGTCGAAGCGGTCGTGCGAGGCCAGCGCCCTCGCCCGCCGCATTTCCGCCGCCGGCCGCCAGATCGAATCCTCCGGCACCGCCAGATAGGCCGACAGCGCCTCGCCGTGCCGGTCGCGGCCGGTCAGGATGTCGCCGGCCAGCACCAGCGCTGCGTGATGGTCCGGACTGAGCATGGCGGCAAGCCGCGCATAGAGCAGCGCCACGGGAAAACGGCGGCGTTGCAGGCGCTCCGCCATCCCGTAGAGAACTTCGGCGATGCCTTCGGCCGGGCTGGTGGCCAGAGGCGCAAGGCCAGCCGGTTCGTCCACATGGAGCCGCCCGCCGACCAGCCGGTATTGCCGCAGCAGGTCGCGCGCGCCCTCGCCGTCGCCGCCCGCCGCCAGAAATGCCGCTTCGGCGAGCAGCCCCCGCGCGCCGGCCCCTGCGCTGCGCAGCGTCCGGAAAGCGGCGCGGGCTTCTTCGCGCCGCCCGGCCGATTGCAGCAGCAGGGCGCGGTGCAAGGCCGTCCAGCCCGCCGCTCCCGCCACCTTGCCGGCCTCCGCCAGCGCCGCTTGCGCCGCGCCGCCGTCGCCCATCGCCTCGTGAGTCCAGGCCAGGCTGAGCAGGCGGACCATCGCGGGCAGCGACTCGCCGCCCCTCTCTTCCAGCAGCCGGACGGTCGCGGGCCAGTCGCCCCGGCGCGCCGCGTCCACCGCGAGGCGGAGCGCCACGAGGGCCTTGTCGAACGACCTGCCGGCATAGGCTCCACCGGCCGCGGACGCCGCTTCCAGGGACCTGGCGAGTTCGAGGCTTTCGGCGGTTGCGCCTGCGGCTATGCGCATTCGCAGCAAGCGGCCCTGGATCTTCTGGTTGTCGGGGTCGGAATCGAGCGCGCGGCCGTAGAAATCGACGGCAGCGGCGAGGTCGAATTGCCGCTCCGCATAGCCGGCAGCAAGCCAGTCCGTCAGCGCCGGCGCGGCGTGGGGCCGGCAAGCGGCCGACAGCAGAAGCGCGAATGCCAGAACGAGAGCGCGCATCCGGCCGGTCTCACATATTCGGATAATTGGGACCGCCGCCGCCTTCCGGCACTGTCCAGACGATGTTCTGGGTCGGATCCTTGATGTCGCAGGTTTTGCAGTGGACGCAATTCTGCGCATTGATCTGGAGGCGCGGCATGCCGGCGTCCTCGACGATCTCGTAGACCCCGGCCGGGCAGTAGCGCTGCTCCGGCGCATCGAACTCCGCGAGATTGACCCGGATCGGGATCTCCGCGTCCTTCAGCACCAGATGGACCGGCTGGTCCTCTTCGTGATTGGTGCCCGAAAGATAGACGGAGGACGGCTTGTCGAAGGACACCACCCCGTCGGGCCTGGGATATTCGACCGGCGCGTAGTCCTCCCGGCGGCCGGTGGCGGCGTGGTCCGCGCCGTGGTGGCGCAGCGTCCAGGGCGCCCGGCCCCGCAGCAGCATCTGGTCGATACCGGCATGGAGCATGCCGGCCGCGAGGCCCCAGCGGAACGCCGGGCGGACATTGCGCGCCCTGTGCAGCTCGTCGTGGAGCCAGGAGGCGCGGAACGCTTCCGGATAAGCCGCCAGTTCATCGCCCCCTTCCGAGCCTTCCGACAGCCGCCGGAAGGCCGCCTCGGCGGCCAGTATTCCGGTCTTCATGGCGCCGTGGCTGCCCTTGATGCGCGGCACGTTGAGGAACCCCGCTTCGCAGCCGATCAGCGCGCCGCCCGGAAACACGAGCTTCGGCAGCGCCTGCATCCCGCCCTCGTTCACCGCCCGCGCGCCGTAGGCGACGCGCTGCCCGCCTTCGAAGAAGGGGCGGATCTTCGGATGGGTCTTGTAGCGCTGGAATTCGTCGAAGGGGCTGAGCCAGGGATTGCGGTAGTCGAGGGCCATGACGAAGCCGACCGCCACCTGCCCGCCCGCAAGGTGGTAGAGGAAGGACCCGCCATAGGTGCGGCCGTCCATCGGCCAGCCGGCAGTGTGGACCACCAGGCCCGGCTCGTGGACCGACGGATCGACGTCCCAGAGCTCCTTGAGGCCGATGCCGTAGGTCTGCGGCTGGCAATCCCGCCGGAGGTCGAACCGGTCCATGAGCTCCTTGCCGAGCGAGCCCCGGCAGCCCTCGGCGAACAGCGTGTATTTCGCGCGCAGCTCGATGCCCGGTTCGTGCGTCGCCTTGGGCTCGCCGTCGCGCCCGATGCCCATGTCGCCCGTCGCGACGCCGGCGACCGCCCCGTCCTCCCGGTAGAGCAGCTCGGCGGCGGCGAAGCCCGGATAGATCTCCACCTCCAGCGCCTCGGCCTGCTCGGCCAGCCATCGGCAGACATTGCCCAGGCTCACGATGTAGTTGCCGTGGTTGCGCAGCGCCGGGGGAATGAACGGCCCCGGCCACCGGAAGGCGCGCTTTTCGCCGAGCAGGAAGAACCGGTCCTCGGTCACGGGAGTGTCCAGCGGCGCGTCCTGCTCTTCCCAGTCGGGTATCAGTTCATTGAGCGCGCGCGGGTCGAGAACGGCGCCGGACAGGATGTGGGCGCCGACTTCGGAACCCTTCTCGATCAGGCAGACGGAAAGCTCGGAACCGGCCTCGGCAGCAAGCTGTTTCAGGCGGATCGCCGCCGCCAGCCCCGCCGGACCGCCGCCGACGATAACGACATCGAACTCCATGCTCTCGCGTTCCATGTCCCCGCCCCTCCATCCGGCGCGCGCTTTCGTGCTAACATAAGGCACACATTCGGGCTGCGCCATGACCGGACGGGGACCTCTGCTTGCGGCGCTGGAGTGGCAATTGGCGGCCGGAGTGGACGAGGTCGTCGGCTTCGAGCCGGCCGACCGGTTCGCTCCGCCGCCGGAACGCAAGGCGCCTGCCGCCCCGCCCCCTGCTTCCAGGGCGGCGGCGGTTTTCGCGCGTCCGGCGGCGGAGACCGCCGCGCCGGGCCCGGCGCAGGACGCCGCCGGGGCGGGCGACCTGGATGCGCTGCGCGAGCGCCTGCTCGCTTTCGACGGCTGCGCGCTCAGGAAAACGGCAACCACCACGGTGTTCGGCGAAGGCCCCGCCGGCGCCCGGCTGATGATCGTCGGCGAAGCGCCGGGAGCGGACGAGGACCGGCAGGGCCGCCCCTTCGTCGGACCGAGCGGACGGCTGCTGGAGCAGATGCTGGCGGCGATCGGGCTCCCGCGCGAGGACGTGTATATCGCCAATACCGTCTATTGGCGCCCGCCGGGCAACCGCACCCCCTCGGCGGAGGAGGTCGAGGCGTGCCGCCCGTTCATCAACCGGCAGATCGCGCTGGTGGCGCCCGAGGTGCTGATGCTTGCCGGCGGCGCGGCCGCAAAGACGCTGCTCGGCACGACGGAAGGCATCATGCGCCTGCGGGGGCGCTGGAGCCGGTTCGGGACCCCGGACGGCTCCATCGATGTCATGCCGACCTTCCATCCGGCTTTCCTGTTGCGGTCTCCGGCGCGCAAGCGGGAGTCCTGGCGCGACCTGCTGGCGGTCAAGGCCCGGCTGGAGAGCGCCGGCTCGTGAGGGCTCTCGCACTCGCCATGCTGACGGTATGGAGCGGCGCCTCCGAGGCGGCCGACTTCCGGGTCCTTTCCGCAGCCGATGTCGAGCGCTACGGCCGTCTTTTCCAACTGGAGGCGGAGAACCGCTGGGAGGAATCGGACGCGCTCGCGCTCGCGCTCGAAAACCGGCTGCTGATGGGCCATGTCCTCTATCGCCGCTATGTCGTCTCGCATGACTATGTGACGCCTTACGAGGAACTGCGGGCCTGGCTCGAGGCCTACAGCGACCATCCCGGGGCCCGCCATGTATCGCGCCTGGCGCTCAAGCGCCGCCCGCCCGGAATGCTGCCGCCGCCCCCGGAGAAACATCCGCCGGTGCGCAAACCGACGCCGCTGTTCATCGCTGAACCCCTGGCGAAGCCGCCAACGGCAGTCGGCACCATCTACGCCCGGGTCATCGAACAGCATCTGAAGGACGAACGGCCCGACCTGGCGGGCAGCCTGTTCCGCGACGCCGCCGTCCACCGGGCGCTCGGCCAGGACTATGCGGACAAGCTGCGCGCCGACATCGCCTTTTCCTTCTACCTGCTCGGCAAGGATGCCGAAGCCTACAGCCTCGCCTCGCGGCGGGCGGAGCTGGCGCAGAACCGCGTGTCGCTGCTCCACTGGGTTTCCGGCCTGGCGGCGCTCAGGCTTGGCTGGCATGCCGGCGCGGCGCGGCATTTTGCTGCTCACGCAAAGTCTCCCGCCGCCTCGCCGTGGAACGCCTCCGCAGGGGCGTTCTGGGCGGCGCGGATGTATCGGCAGCTCAACCGCCCGGAGGCGGCCGAAAAGTGGTTGCAGGAGGCGGCGCAACACAAGCGGACCTTCTACGGCATGCTCGCCCGCGAAATGCTGGGCTGGCCGCACGGGCTGAATTTCGAGCCGCTGCCGCTCGACGATGCGGACAGGCTGCGAATTCATGCCGAGCCGGCGGCCATTCGCGCCCTGGCGCTGGCGCAGGTCGGGCAAACCGTGGCGGCCGAGGCGGAAATGCGCCGGGCGCTCGCCGACGCGGATGCGGACACGACGCGCGCGCTGCTCGGCGCCGCCATATCGGCCCATCTGCCGCGCGCGGCGCTGCTTGCAGGGCGCCGGCTGCTCGGCCGCGGCGACACGCCGCGCGATCTCGCGCTCTATCCGCTGGCGCCCTGGGAGCCGGAAGGCGGTTACGGGCTGGACAGGGCGCTGCTGCTTGCCTTCATGCGCCGCGAGAGCGCGTTCGACACCCGCGCTTCGAGCCATGCCGGGGCGCGCGGGCTGATGCAGCTCATGCCCTCGACGGCGAACGCCGTTTCCGAAGGCGAACGGTTCAGCGGCAGGACGCTGAAGCGTTTGCTGGAGCCCGAGCTCAATCTGACCCTTGGCCGCGACTATCTTCGCTTGCTCCTCGACAAGGAGGTGGTTGCGGGCGACCTCCTCAATCTCGCCATCGCCTACAATGCCGGCGCCGGCCGGTTGCGCCGCTGGAGCGCCACAGTCCGGCATATGGGCGACCGGCTCCTGTTCATCGAAAGCCTGCCCGCGAAGGAGACCCGGCTGTTCGTGGAGCATCTGCTCACCAACATCTGGGCCTATCGCGCGCGCCTGGGCCAGGCGCGGCCGAGTCTGGAAGCGCTGGCGGCCGGGCAGACCCCGCTCTATGAATCCCTCGATCCCCGGCAGGCGGACGCGCGCGGCCGCCCGCCCAATGCGTGACGACGCCCGACGGACCGGGAGAGCCCTGCACAATGCCCGGCAACATTGACGAAAGCCGTCCATTCATTCCGGTTCGCATCGCCGTGCTCACCGTCTCGGACACGCGCAGCGCGGCCGACGACCGCTCGGGCGACACGCTGGTCGAGCGGCTGGAGCGCGACGGCCATGTGCTCGCGGACCGCGCCATCGTCCGTGACGAGGTCGATGCTATCCGGGCGGCCCTGCGCGGCTGGATCGAGGACCCCGCAGTGGACTGTGTGATCGCGACGGGCGGCACCGGTCTCACCGGCCGGGATGTGACGCCCGAAGCGTTCGAGGGCGTCTATGAGAAGCGGATCGACGGCTTCGGCGAGCTGTTCCGCTGGCAGAGCTTCCAGAAGATCGGCACCTCGACCATCCAGTCGCGCGCCACGGCCGGGGTCGCCCGCGGCACCTACCTGTTCGCCCTGCCCGGCTCGACCGGCGCCTGCAGGGACGCCTGGGACGACATCCTCCACTGGCAGCTCGACTACCGCTTCCGCCCCTGCAATTTCGTCGAGATCATGCCCCGCCTCCAGGAGCATGTCGCGGGCCGCGGAGGATGAAAATTGCGCCGCAATTCGACAAGGACCGCAACCAACCAGGCTTCGAGGAAGAGTGCCGCCGGCAGGCGGCGCTGGCTGCAAAGGCCGACCGGGACGACCCGGAACTCATGGCGTTCCTGGACGCTGCATTCGAGGATTGGGCGAAAAGCCTGGACGACTGGGAGTGAGGCGCCCTCCAGCATTGCCCACCGACATCTCTTCTTGATGCGCCGCTCTATCCGGAGCCGCCAGCGCCCGGCGGATTTCCCCGGCGTTGAAGCCAGGAAGGAGTTGCCATGACTCTCCTCGTTGCCGGACTCGCGCTTTTCATCGTCCTGCATCTGGTTCCGAGCGTTCCTCCCCTTCGCGCCGGCCTTGTCGCCAGTATGGGCGGGAAGCGGTATCGCGGGGCGTTCTCGGGCCTCGCGCTCGCAGCCCTCGTGCTGATCGTATGGGGCTATTCGGCGGCGCCGTTCGAGCCCGTCTATTCGCCTCCGGACTGGGGGCGGCAGGCGGCGATGTGGCTGGCGCCGGCGGCGTTCGTGCTGTTCGCGGCGGCCAATATGCCGACGCACATCCGGTCCGTCGTGCAGCACCCCATGCTGCTCGGGCTCCTTCTCTGGGCGCTTGCCCATCTGGCGGCGAATGGCGACCTGCGCTCGCTCGTGCTCTTCGGGGGCTTTGCAGGCTATTCGCTGGTGGCGGCGGTGAGCGCCGTGGCGCGCGGCAAACGGCCTCCCGCCGACAGGAAGCCGCGCCTCGCGATGGACGCAGCCGCGCTGGTGTCGGGACTCGTCGCCGCGGCCCTCTTCGCATATTTCCACGCCGTATTGTTCGGCGCGCCGGTGCTGTAGAGCCCTTTGCGGACTACCGGCCTGCCGGGCGGGTCTCCGGGCCCGAGACGCCGGCGCCCTCGAAGGTGGCCATATCCGCATGGCAACGGGCGGCGGCCCTGAGCAGCGCCAGCGCCAGCGCCGCGCCGGAACCTTCGCCGAGGCGCATGCCCAGGTCGAGCAGCGGGGCCTTGCCCCAGATAGCCAGCAGCCGCCCGTGGGCCGGCTCGGCGGAGAGGTGGCCGGCCTGGCAGTGGTCGAGGCCCGACGGGTCGAGCGCATGCAGCACGGCCGCCGCCGCCGCCGCGCCGTAGCCGTCGAGCAGCACCGGCACCCGGCCCATGCGGGCGGCCACGAGCGCGCCGAACATGGCGGCGGTCTCGAAGCCCCCGAGACGGCGCAGCACCTCCAGCGGCGGGCGGTTGCCGTGCCGGTCCGCGCCGAGCCGCACCGTTTCGACCTTGGCTTCGAGCCGCGTCCCCGAGACGCCCGTGCCGGGCCCGGTCCAGTCCTCCGGCCGGCCCCCGTGCAGCGCATGGGCGATGGCGGCGGCCGAGGTCGTGTTGGCGATGCCCATCTCGCCGATCGCGAGCGCGTCGATGCCGGGCTCGACCGCCATCATGCCGTAGGCGACGGCGCGCGCGCATTCCTCGTCCGTCATGGCCGGGGCGGTGGTGAAGTCCGCCGTCGGCGCCTCCAGCGACAGCTCATAGACCCGGAGCTCCGCATCGAGCGCGCCGCAAATGGCGTTCACGGCGGCGCCCCCGGCGATGAAATTCTGCACCATTTCCGCCGTCACCGAGGCGGGCCACGCGGAGACGCCGCGCCGGGCGACGCCGTGATTGCCGGCGAAAACCGCGACGCGCGCGCGCTCCATGCGGGGCGGATGGCGCCCCTGCCATGCGGCCAGCCACTCGGCGAGTTCCTCAAGCCGGCCGAGCGCGCCCGGCGGCTTGGTGAGTTGCGCCTCGCGCACCCGCGCCGCCTCGCGCGCCGCCTCGTCGGGACCGGGCAGATGAGCCAGGGTCTCGGCGATCTCGGCGAGCGAGACGATAGGCGCGGTCTCGTTGGGCGAGGCGACAGGGCTGGTCTCGTCAGGCGAGACAGTGGGGTCGGTTTCGGCCATGCTGGCGGTCTATCGCGGATTCGCGGGAGGAAGTCCATGCGCGCGCTGGACGACATGCGGCTGGCCTTCCAGTTCTTCACCCTGCTGCCCGTGGGCCGGCCGGAGCCGCGCCCGCTGGGCGAGGCCGCCTGGTGCTTTCCGCTGGTAGGCGTTGCCGTGGGCGCGTGCGTGGCGGGGGGGTTCCTGGCGGCGCAGGCGGTCGGCCTGCCATCCGTGCTGGCGGGCTTCCTCGCCGTCGGGGCGGGGATTGCGCTCACCGGCGGGCTGCATGAGGACGGCCTCGCCGACACGGCCGATGCGCTCGGCAGCCGGGACCCGCGCCGCGCGCTGGAGGTCATGCGGGACCCGCGCACCGGCGCCTTCGGTGCGCTCGCACTGGCGTTCAGCGTTCCGTTGCGGGCCCTCGCGCTCGCAGCCGCGGGCCCGGCGGCGGCAATCGCGGCCCATGCGCTTTCGCGCGGGGCGGTGGCGGGGGCGATGGCATGGACGCCGCCGGCCCGAACCGACGGGCTGGCGGCGGAAGCGGGGCCGGTGCGCCCCGTGCCGGCGCTCCTGGTGGCGGCGGGGGTAGGCCTTGCGCTGGGCTGGCAGGCGGTTCCGGTAGCGGCTGTCGTGGCCTTCGGCGTTGCATGGCTGGCGGCAAGCCGGTTCGGCGGCCATACCGGGGATACGCTCGGCGCCGTCCAGCAGGCGACGGAACTCGCTGTCCTTGTGGCGCTTGCGGCTGCTTGAGACGCGGAGCGCAGATGTCCGCGGCCGCGGCGGTGTTTCACGTGAAACACGGTGTTTTCGGCGCGCGCCGGACTTGTCTCTCGCAGCGCATCGGCTTATTGCAGCGGCCATGAGCGCGTATGATGTCATCGTGGTCGGCGGCGGCCATGCGGGCTGCGAGGCGGCGGCGGCCGCAGCGCGCAGCGGCGCCCGCACGCTGCTCGTCACGCACAAGCTCGACACCATCGGCGAAATGTCCTGCAATCCCGCCATCGGCGGGCTCGGCAAGGGCCATCTGGTGCGCGAGATCGACGCGCTGGACGGGATCATGGGGCGCGCCATCGACCGCGCGGGCATCCAGTTCCGGATGTTGAACCGCAGCAAGGGCCCGGCGGTGCAGGGGCCGCGCGCGCAGGCGGACCGCAAGCTCTATCGCCGGGCTGTACGGGTGCTTCTCGACGAACAGCCGGGTCTCGAACTATGCGCAGGCGCGGTTGAGGACCTCGTTCTGGACCCGGGCGGGCGGATCGCGGGCGTCGCGCTGGCAGGCGGGGATACCGTCGCCGCGGGAGCGGTCGTGCTTACCACCGGCACCTTCCTGCGCGGCATGATCCATGTCGGCCGGAAGACCGTGCCGGCAGGCAGGGTGGGCGATGCGCCGGCGGTGGGGCTCGCCCGGACTCTCGAGGGGCTGGAATTGCCGATGGGCCGGCTCAAGACGGGCACGCCGCCGCGCCTGGACGGCCGCACGATCGCCTTCGACAGGCTCGAGGAGCAGCAGGGCGACGACCCGCCGGTTCCGTTCTCGGCCATGACCGACCGCATCGAGGTGCCGCAAACCGTCTGCCATGTGACGGCGACGACGCCCGGGACCCACGCGCTGGTCCGCGCCAATCTCGGCGAGACGGCGGTCTATGCCGGGCGGATCGAAGGCGCGGGGCCGCGCTACTGTCCCTCCATCGAGGACAAGGTGGTGCGCTTCCCGGACAGGGCCGGGCACCGCATCTTCCTGGAGCCGGAGGGGCTGGACGACCCGACCGTGTATCCGAACGGCATCTCGACGGCGCTGCCGGAGGCCGTCCAGCGCGCCATGCTGAAGACCATCCCCGGCCTTGAAGACGCGGTCATGCTGCGGCCGGGCTATGCGATTGAGTACGATTTCGTGGACCCGCGCGCGCTCCGCCCGACGCTGGAACTCCGCGCCGTGCCGGGGCTCTACCTGGCCGGACAGATCAACGGCACCACCGGCTATGAGGAAGCGGCCGCCCAGGGGCTGGTCGCGGGATTGAACGCCGCCGGCGCGGATGTCGTGCTCGACCGCGCCGAAGCCTATATCGGCGTGCTGATCGACGACCTCGTAACCCGGGGCGCGGACGAGCCGTACCGCATGTTCACCTCGCGCGCCGAATACCGTCTGAGCCTGCGCGCCGACAATGCGGACCTGCGCCTGACCGGGCGCGGCATCGAACTCGGGTGCGTCGGCCCGGAACGCGCCCGGCGGTTCGAGGCGCGGCGGCGCGCGCTCGCGGAGGCGGAGGCGCGTATCCGCCGGCTCGGCGGCTCGCCCGCAGCGCTCGCGGCGCTCGGTTTCCGGGTCAATGCGGACGGACGGCGGCGGAGCGCCTTCGACCTCCTCGGCTACCGCGACGTGGACTGGTCTCGAATCGCCGCCGCCTGGCCGGAACTGGCCGACATTTCCGCCGACATCGCCGGCCAGCTCTCGATCGAGGCCATTTATGCCTCTTATCTCGACCGGCAGGCGGCCGACATCCGGGCCTACCGGAAAGACGAGGCGCTGCGCCTGCCCGAGACCCTGGACTATCGGCGCGTTCACGGCCTCTCCGCGGAAGCGCGCGAAAGACTGGCCGCAGCCCGGCCGGCAACGCTGGGCGCGGCAGGGCGGATGCAGGGAATTACGCCCGCGGCCGTCACCCTGTTGCTGCGGCATGTCCAGCGCGCTCGCGCCTGAGGATTTTGCGCGCATGACCGGTGTTTCACGTGAAACATTGGACCGCCTCGCCAGCCATCTCGACCTGCTGCGCCGCTGGCAGAAGCGGATCAATCTTGTGGGGGCCGCCACGCTCCGCGACCCGTGGCGCCGCCACATGCTCGACAGCGCCCAGCTTGCGCCGCTGGTACCGGCCGGGGCCCGCCTCGCCGATCTCGGTTCCGGCGCCGGCTTTCCGGGCCTGGTGCTCGCCGTCCTTCGCGGCGGCCCGGTTCACCTGATCGAGAGCGACGCGCGCAAGGCGGCGTTCCTGCGCGAAGCGGTCCGCATCACCGGAGCGCCGGCCGAAGTGCACAATGCCCGGGCGGAGCAGCTGGACCTCGAGGCCGACATCGTGGCCGCGAGGGCGTGCGCGCCGCTGGACCGGCTGCTCGGCCTGGCCCTGCCGCTGCTGGCGTCCGGAGGCCTCTGCCTCTTCCTCAAGGGCGCGCGGGTCGAGGAGGAGGTGAGCGAGGCGCGCGCGGCGTGGAAGATGGCGCTGCGCAGGCATCGGAGCCGCAGCGCGCCGGACGGGGTGGTGCTTGAAGTGAGCGGGCTTTCCCGTGCCGCCTGACCGCGCCCGCATCCACGCCGTCGTCAACCAGAAGGGCGGCGTCGCCAAGACCACGACCGCCGTCAATCTCGCGACGGCGCTGGCGGCGACCGGCCGGCGCACGCTCGTCGTGGACCTCGATCCCCAGGGCAATGCCAGCACCGGCCTCGGCATCGCTGCGGACCGCCGCCGTATGGGCGCCTGGGACCTCATGCTCGCACGAGCCCGCCTCGGCGATGTCGCGATGGGAACGGACATCGCGGGCTTCGACCTCGTGCCGTCCACGGAACGCCTGTTCGGCGCCGAGATCGAGCTTGCGGGCGAACCGTCGCGCGAGACCCGGCTGCGCGACGCGCTTGCCGGCGCGGCGCAGCGCTACGACTATGTGCTGATCGATTGCCCTCCGTCGCTCGGCTTCCTGACCATCAATGCGCTGACTGCCGCCGCGCGGGTGCTCGTGCCGCTCCAGACCGAGTTTCTGGCCCTTGAAGGCCTTGTCCTCCTGAAGCAGACCGTCGAAGCCGTGCGCGCTGCGCTGAACCCCCGTCTGTCCTATGCCGGCATCCTGCTCACCATGTCCGACCGCCGCAACCGCCTCTCGGTGGAGGTCGAGGCGGATGTCCGCGGGCATGCCGAGTTCGGCCGCTTCGTTTACGACACCGTCATCCCCCGCAATGTGCGCGTGTCCGAGGCGCCCTCGCATGGCAAACCGGTTATCGTCTACGATATGAAGGCAAGCGGCTCGCAGGCCTATATCCGCTTTGCGGGCGAATTCCTGCGGCGGGAGGAGGGCGCCCCATGAGCAGCGACAGACCGGCCCGCCTCGGCGGCGGCCTTTCGACGCTGATCCCCGACGCTCCGGCCCCGGACCGGGACCCGCCGGCAGGAACCAGAATGGTCCCGCTCGACCGGCTATCGCCGGGCCGCTTCCAGCCCCGGCGGCGGTTCGACGACAAGGCGCTGGACGCGATGGCGCAGTCCATCCGCGAGCATGGAATCCTGCAGCCCATCCTGGCGCGGCCTCTGCCCGACGCACCCGACAGTTACGAGATCGTCGCCGGAGAACGGCGCTGGCTGGCCGCCGGCCGCGCCGGGCTCGCGGAACTGCCGGTTGCGGTCCGGGACCTGGACGACCGGGCTGCGATGGAAGCCGCGCTCGCCGAAAACATCCAGCGCAACGCCCTGTCGCCGATCGAGGAGGCCGAAGGCTACAAGCGTCTGATGGAGGAATTCGGCTGCACCCAGAAACGGCTGTCGATGGTGGTGGGCCGAAGCCGGCCGCATATCGCCAACACGCTGCGGCTGCTCTCGCTGCCGGAGCCGGTTCGCAACCTCGTCGATGACGGGTCGCTGTCCGCAGGCCATGCCCGCGCGCTGCTGGCCGCCGCGGACCCCGTCGGTCTGGCGAAGCGAGTCGTGGCTGAGGGGATGAGCGTGCGCCGGGTCGAACGCCTCGTCCAGGGGCCGACGACGACGCGCCGGAAGCAGGAGGCAGTCAAGGACGCCGACGTGCTGGCGCTCGAGCAGGAACTGCGCGACTCGCTCGGCCTCAGGGTATCGCTGGCGCAGAAGGGGGAGGGCGGCAGGCTAACCCTCCATTATCGCAAACTCGAAGAGCTGGACGATCTGCTAAGCCGCCTGCGGCATTAGCCGGCAATTCTCATACGAAGCTTTATCAAAAGCCCGTCCAGGCTGCCGGACTCGATCACGATCGCAGAAAATTCCTCGCGCTGGGCGATGACCATGCTGACTCCTTCGATCACGAGATCGGTGATCGCGTAGCCTCCGTCCTTGCTGTCCACCCGCCAGTCGAGCAGAACGGGCGCGCCATTGGCGCGCGTGGCCGTCGTATAGACCATCGACCAGCCCTCGAAATCGCGGACCCCGTCCACCTTGATGTCCAGCCCCGCCAGATCCTCGAACCGGCGCGCATAAAGGCCGGAGAGGTAATTTTCGAGAAGCTTCCGGAATTCCTTTCGTTTTGCCGGCTTCGCCCGCCGCCAGTGCCGGCCCAGCACGAGCTTGCCGATCTTGTCGAGATCGAAATCCCGGTTCAGGACCTCGCGGAACCGGGTCTTGCGTTGTTCGATCGGTATCGACGGGTCCGTCAGTTGCGGGAGGACCGTCGCGGCGAGAGTCCGGATGAAGCCGTCCGCGCCGTCGCTGGCCGCAGCCGGCCCGGCGAGGGCGACCGTGAGGAAAGGCAGGAGAAGGAGGAGGCGCAAAGGGCGCATGGCGGAGGCTCCCCGGATCACTGGGCCGGCCGGCGTTCGAGCGATTGTCCGCCGCGGGTGAAGTCCGGCCGCGGCGGCGGATAGGAATAGGCCTCGCCTTCGCTGTCCGTGCCGCCCTTCAGGTACATTTCCGTGCTGCTTTCGACTTCGAAGGCCCGGCGCTGACGGTAAAGCGCGCGGACAAAGGCGTAATAGTCGAGCGCGTTCGCCTTGAAATCGTCGAGCGCCTCGAGGTTGGTATGCCGGAAGTCGATGGTCGCGACGCCGGAGCGGATCAGCGGCATATGGTCCATATCGGCCCTGCGGAAGGCGATATCCACGGGGTCGGCAACCCCCTGGACGAGCAGGCCGGCGGCGTCGCGGACATTGGAGGGGCCGGCAATCGGCAATACCAGGTAGGGCCCGTCGCCCACGCCCCAGGACGCCAGTGTGCTGCCGAAATCCGTGCTTCGATGGGGCAGGCCCTCTTTCGCCGCGACATCGTACAGACCGGCGAAACCGACCATCGTGTTGATGAAGAAACGCTGGGCCGTGTCTCCGGACCGTCTCCATTCGCCCTGGGCCACATCGTTGACGAATGTGAACGGCAGCGTCAGGTGGCGGACGACATTGCGCACGCCGCGCCGGACGGGGTCGGGCACGATTGTTCCGTATACGATAGCGGCCGGGCGCAGGATTATCGTATCCAGCGCTTCGTTGATCGCGAAGACCAGCCGGTTCAGCGGCTCAAGCGGATCGTTGAAGGACGGAGGCTGCGGCTCCTCGCCCGCGCTCGACGGAAGCGCCGCCGCCAGACCAAGCAGACAGGCCACCATGCATATGGCCGCCCGGATGCGCAACCGCCCGAGCAGGGCGGGACGCTCGTCTGCGAGGGGCTGGCAGGACGTGTCCATGACATGCTCGAATCGTTCTCGCATCTGCGTTTTTGCGCCCTCCGAGCACATCGCCGAGAGTGGTTAGCATACTACTACAAGGCAGCAAACAGACCAGAGCGGGCGCACAGGTGACAGGCGGGCCGCGCGACCCTATAACGAGTGCGCATCATGTATCGCTCCATTGTCACGCTTCTTCCGCCGACCGCGCGGCGGGAACCCGAGCCTGTCCCGTGACGCTCGCGGTTTCGTTCGAGTTCTTTCCACCGAAGACGACGGCGGGGGAGGGCGGCCTCCGGCGGACCCTGGACGCCCTGGCGCCGCTGGGGCCGCGTTTCGTGTCGGTGACCTGCGGGGCGGGCGGCGGCGGAGGGGGAAGCGCGCACGGGCGCACCGCGATCGCCGCAACCCGGATTGCGAGCGGCACAGGGCTGCCCGTCGCGGCTCATCTGACCTGCGCCGGCGCCTCGCGGGAGGAGATCGACGGCACGGCCCGGCGCTACTGGCAGGCAGGCATCCGGCATATCGTCGCACTGCGCGGCGATCCGCCCTCCGGCATCGGGGAACGCTACCGGCCGCATCCCGGCGGTTACGCCTATGCGCTCGATCTGGTTGCCGGCCTCCGTTGCCTGCACGATTTCGAGATCAGCGTCTCGGCCTATCCGGAAGGCCACCCCGACGCGCCGGATGCCGCATTCGAGATCGACTATCTGAAGCGCAAGCTCGATGCCGGCGCGACGCGGGCGATCACCCAGTTCTTCTTCGAGACCGACTGCTATCTCCGCTTCCGGGACCGCTGCCGGAAGGCCGGAATCGACTGCGAGATCGTTGCCGGCATCCTGCCTGTCGGGAATTTCACCCAGGCGGCCCGCTTCGCCCGGCTTTGCGGGGCGCACCTGCCGTCCTGGCTCGTCGCGCAGTTCGACGGCCTCGAAGACGACCCGGAGACCCGGCGCATGGTCGCGGCCACGATTGCTGTCGAACAGTGCCGCCGGCTTGAGGCGGAGGGCGTCGAAAGCCTGCATTTCTACACGCTCAACCGGCCGGAACTGACGCGCGCCGTCTGCCACATGCTGGGCGTGCGCCCGAAATTGCGCCAGTCGGCCGCCTGAGCGCGGTTACTTCCGGGTCAGCGAAAACTCGATGCGCCGGTTGCGCCGGTAGGCCTCCCTCGTGTCCGCCGGGTCGAGGGGATGGAACTCGCCGAACCCGGTGGCGGCGAGGCGCTCGGGCGGCACGCCGGCCTCCTCCAGCAGCCTGACCACCGCAACCGCCCGCGCGACCGACAACTCCCAATTGGTCTTGTAGCGGGACCGGTCGCGGAGTCGTTGCCGGTCGGTGTGGCCGTCCACGCGCAGCACCCAGTCGAGGTCTTCGGGGATACGGGCCGCGACATCGGTCAGGGCCCTGCCGATCCGGCGCACGCGGTCCTTCCCCTGCCCGTCGAGGTCCGCGGAGCCGCTCAGGAACAGCACTTCGGCCGGCAGGTAGAAGCGGTCGTCTTCGGTCCGCACCACCTGCTGGCCGGCCAGCGCCTCGCGCAACTGGCCGACGAACTCCGAGCGGAAGCGGCGCAACTCGTCGATCTTGCGCACCAGCGCGCTGTTGAGGCGCGCGTCGATCACCAGCGTTTCCGCGGCTTCGGCCTTCGCTTCGGAGGCCTCCAGCGCCTCGTTGAGCCGCTTCACCTGCTCCTTGAGCGCCTGGATATTCTGCGCGAGACGGGCGATCTGGGCCTTCGCCTGCCGCGATTCGGCCTCCGCCTTCTCGGCCCGCGACCGGAGATACGCCAACCGGTCAACCTGTTCGGCCTTCTCGGCTTCGAGCCTCTTCTGCGCTTCGGCGAGCGCCCGACGCAGCGCGTCGAGCTTCTCGATTTCCGCGATCTGCTCGTCAATCTGCCGGCGCAACGCCGCAATGCGGTCTTCGTTGCCCCGCTCGATGGCGTCGAGGTCGGCCAGCTGGTCCCTGAGCCGGGTGTTCTCGACCGCGAGCTGCATGACGCGCGCCTCCGCCGCTTCGAACATGGCTCTTTCCACCGTGTCGGGCGCGGCGGGCTCTCCGGTCGGGCGGGTCTCCGTGACGCCGCGCCGCAATTGCAGGTCCTCGCGGGCCTCGGCGAGGCGGTTGCGCGCCAGCGCAAGTTCATCCCGGAGCCGGGCGACCTCCGCGAGCGCCTCTTCCAGACGGTTTTCGCCGGCGCGCTGCTCTGCCGCGCGTTCCCCGGCCGCTTCGGCGAGCGCCGCCTCCAGCCGGGCGGTTTCGTTCCGTTGCATGTCACGATCGCGCTCCGCCGCGGCCAGCCGCTCTGCGAAAGCCGCTGCTTGCGCTTCCGCCCCCGCAAGCGCTTCCCGGAGCCTGGCGGCCTCCGCAAGCTGCGCATCGCGCTCGGCCTCGGCGCTTTCGAGCAGGCGGGCGCGCGCCGCGGCCTGCGCCCCGGCTTCCGCCAGCGCCTGCTTCAGGGCTGCAATTTCCGTCCGCGCTTCCTCCTCTCCCTCGGCGGCCGCCGACTCCAGGCGTCTGATTTCATCCCGCCCCGCGGCCCGGCCGGCCTCCGCCTCCTCCAGCCTGCCGGCGAGTGTCACGACCCTTGCTTCCGCCGCCGCGAGCGCTTCCATCAACGCCGCGATCCGCTGCTGCCGGGCAAGGCGGGCGGTCTCCATGTCGTCGAGCCGGGCCGAGAGCGATGCGACATCGTCCCTCGCCGCGGCCAGCGCCCGCTCCAGTCCGGCGATCTCGTCTTCCCCGGCCGCCTGTCGGGCTTCCGTTTCCCCGAGTTGCGCGGAGAGCGACGCGGCCTGCTCTCGCGTTTCCGCAAGCGCCTGCCGGAGCCGCTCGATCTCGTCCACTCCCGCCGCCCGCCGGGTTTCGGTATCGTCGAGCCGGGCCGAGAGGGACGCCGCCTGCGTCCGTTCCTCCTCCAACGTCCGCTCCAGCGCCGCGATGTCCGCGCGCGCCGTCTCCGCCTCTTCGGTCCGCGCGGCCGTCAGCCGGGCGATTTCGTCACGTCCTGCGAGCCGCTGGGCCTCGACTTCCGCCAGGCGAGCGGCCAGACGCCCGATTTCCTCCTTCGCGCCGGCCAGCGCCTGCTCCAGCGCTGCAATCCGCGCCTGCGCCTTTCTGGCTTCCGCGGCCCGCGCAGCGCCCAGCCGGGCGATTTCGTCGCGCCCCGCCAGCCGCTCGGCCTCAATATCCGCCAGGCGCGCCGCAAGCCGCCCGATTTCCGCTTGCGCCCCCTCCAGGGCCCGCTCCAGCGCTGCGAGCCGCGCCGCTGCCGTCTTCGCTTCCCCGGCGCGCGCCGTTTCCAGATGCCCGATTTCCCTCCGCTTCGCGGCAAGGTCGGTTTCGACCTCGGACAGCCGCGCGGAAAGACGCCCGATTTCCTTCCGAGCCTCGGCAATCTCGGAGCGCGCCGTCTCCGCCTCCCCGGCGCGAACGGCCTCCAGCCTGGCGATTTCCGCCTGTCCCGCCGTTCGATCCGCCTCGGTGTCGGCCAGTTGCGCAGAGAGCCGCCCGATCTCGATCTCCGCCGTCGCCAGCGCCTTTTCCAGCGCGGCAATGTCGGCCGCCGCCATATCCGTCTTTTCCGCCAGCGCCGTCTTGAGCCGGGCCGCTTCCGCATTCGCCTGGGCCAGCGCCCGGCGCGCCTCGCCCAGCGCCGCCTTGAGCCGCTCGGCCTCTGCGGCCTGCGCGTCGCCCTCGGTCCTTAGCGTGGCCAGGTCTTCCTCCAGCACCGCCCGGGCCGCCATGAGCCCGGTGATCGTCCGGTTGAGCTCGGCGAGCTTCTCCGCCTGCGCAGCGACGTCCTCCCGGCTTGCCTGCAGCGCCGTGCCGAGCCTCGCGATCTCCCCGGCGCGGCTCGCCGACTCCGCCTGCACCGCCTCCAGCCGGACCTTGAGGGCATCGGATTCGCGCTCGCGTTCGGCCAGCCGTTCGAGATTGGCGGCAAGCAGGCGCTGCGCTTCGGCGAGGGCTGAATCGGCGTCCCTCTTCTGCTGGCGCGAGTCCGAAAGCGCGGCCTCCAGCGCGTCCCGGCTGCGCTGAAGCGCGATCAGGTCCCGCGTGAGGCGCTCGATCTCGCTTGCCTGGATCTCCACCCGGTCCCGGTCGGCGGCGGCGCTGTCCATCAGCCGGGCGAAGTCCTCGCGCACCAGTTCGACGGTGCCGGCGGCCTGCGCGGCCTCGGCCGTCACGGCGTCCAGCCGGTCCGCATAGTCGTCGCGCGCCGCCGTGACGAGGCGCAGCTCCGAGGTCAGCGCCTCCAGGTCGTCGCGCAGGTCGGCATTGGTCGATTGTTCGAGCGCCAGCATCTCGGCGAGCTCGGCGAGCTCGCGGTTGAGCCGCGTCAGCGCCGCGTCCCGTCCGGAGAGGGCTTCATTCAGGAAGAACTGCGCCAGCACGAAGACCATGACGAGGAAGACCACGACCATCAACAGGCTCGCCAGCGCATCCACGAAGCCCGGCCAGGTATTGATGTCCCGTCTGCGTCTTCTCGTCCTGCCCGCCATGTCGGCGCCCGCCGTCGGGGGCCTCCCGGATCAGAGCCCCAGAATATCCCGCATGGAGTAGAGGCCGGGCGGCTTGCCGGCCGACCAGCGCACCGCGCGCAGCGCCCCGCGCGCAAACAGCGAGCGGTCCATGCAGCGATGGGTGAATTCGAGCCGCTCGCCCTCGCTCACGAACATCACCGTGTGCTCGCCCACCACATTGCCGCCGCGCAGCGTCGCGAAGCCGATATCGCCGTCGCGCCGTGCGCCGGTATGGCCCTCGCGGCTCCATTGCGCCACCGCGTCCAGGTCGGCGCCGCGCCCGGCCGCCGCCGCCCGGCCGAGGCCGACAGCCGTGCCCGAGGGCGCATCCACCTTGTGCTTGTGGTGGATCTCCATGATCTCGATGTCGTATTCGTCGCCCAGCATGGCGGCCACGCGCTCGACCGTGGCGAACAGCGCGTTCACCGTCACGCTCATATTCGGCGCATAGACGATGGGCAGGCTCGCCGCCGCCCTGGCGAGCGCCGCTTCCTGCCCGGCGTCGAGCCCGGTGGTGCCGATGACATGGCGGGTGCCGGCTGCGGCCGCCATCCCGGCATGCTCGACGGTCGGGCCGGGCAGGGTGAATTCGATCGCCGCGTCGGCCGCCTCGAACACCGCCGCCGCGTCGCCGCCGATGGAGACGCCGCCGCCGAGGTCGCGTCCGAGCGCCGGATGGCCCGGCGCCTCGCAGGCCGCGACAAGCTCGAGATCGTCGGCCGCCTGCACGAGTTCCACGAGCAGCCCGCCCATGCGCCCGCCGGCGCCGATGATGCCTATCCGCATTTCCTTGCCTCCGGCTCTTGCGGCATGAGGGCAGCATGTAGCATGAAACGGCCTGAAATGACCGAAACTCGTATCTATGTCATCGGCAACGAGAAGGGCGGCACCGGCAAGTCCACGGTGGCGTTCAACCTCGCTGTCGGTCTGTTGCGCGCCGGCAAATCCGTCGGCTGCATCGACCTCGATCCCCGCCAGGCGACGCTCGCGCGCCAGGTCGAGAACCGCCGCGCCTATGCGGAGCGCACCGGAACTGCGCTGCCGCAGCCGGCGGTCGAAATCGCCGACGGCCCCGAAGCGCTGAACGGCGCGCTGGAGGCGCTCGCCGCGCGCCACGACGCGGTGGTGGTCGACACGCCGGGCCAGCCCGCTCCGGCGGCCCAGGAGGCGCACAGCCATGCGGACGTGCTCATCACGCCGCTCAATGACAGTCATGTCGATCTCGACCTGATCGGACGGCTGGATCCCGGAAGCCGCGATGCGGCGCGGCCGGGCGTCTATGCCGAGCTGGTCTGGAGGCAGCGCATGATGCGCGCAAGCTCCGGGCGCAAGGCGCTCGACTGGATCGTGATGCTGAACCGGGTGCGCCAGGTCGATTCGCACAATACGCGCGAAGTCCGCGGCCTGCTCGCGAACCTCGCCAAGCGCTTCGCCTTCGACATCGCGCCCGGTTTCGGCGAGCGCACGATCTTCCGCGAGATGTTCCCCGATGGCCTGGCGCTGATGGACCTGCGCCAGCCCGGCATCGAGAGGACGCTCTCCATGAGTCATGTTGCCGCGCGCAACGAGGTGCGCCGCCTGCTCGACATGCTGGGCGTGCCGCCGATATAGCCCGGCGCAAATCCATTTCAGTCCGCCCCTTGCGGGGCATCTTCTGCTACAAATGTCCATTCTGTCGCAGGACGGGCGGACATGGCCGACAGGCCCGAAATTCCGGAAAGCGGCAAGGCGGTCGACGCCGACTGGCTGCAGCGGGCGCTGGCCGCCGGCGGCGCGTCGGACCTCCCGGCGATCCGGGAGGTGGCCGTCGAGGCCATTGGCGGCGGGTTCGGCCTGCTGGGGGAAATCCTGCGCTGCCGCATGGTCTGGGAGGAGGCGGCGGAGGAGGCGCCCGGGAGCGTCATCGTCAAGCTGCCGTCGCCCGACCCGAAAAGCGTTCGCCTCTGCCGGCGCCTGTCGCTCTACAGGCGCGAATACGACTTCTACCGGCATATAGGCGGCCAGGCGCCGATGCGCTCTCCGGCCCTTCTGTACGGGGACTTCGAG
This sequence comes from Alphaproteobacteria bacterium, assembly GCA_022826185.1. GTDB lineage: Bacteria > Pseudomonadota > Alphaproteobacteria > Bin95 > Bin95 > Bin95. The sequence continues at coordinate 3,636 of JAJDVH010000132.1, read as the reverse complement.
GCGCGGAGCCACCGCTTCGTCCTGGTGCTCGAGGACCTGGGCGGGATGGCGCCCGGCGACCAGATCGCCGGCGCGACCGCCGAGCAGGCGCGGCGCGTCGTCCGCGCGCTGGCGCGGATGCACGGCTTCCACTGGAGCCGGACCGACCGGCCGCCGCTCGCCGGGTTTCACAACTCCTTCAGCCCGAAACGCCTCAAGCTGCTGCAATTCGTCTATCTGGCGAACCTCGCGCCGGCGCTCGACCGCATTGAAGGCCTCTTCACGGGCGAAATGCGCCGCGTCGCCCGGGCCTACGGCCTGAACGTGGTCGATTATCTGGGCAGGATCGCCGCCGCGCCCGCCACCTTCGTCCACGGCGATGTGCGGCTCGACAACATGTTCTTCGAGGCGGGCGGCGGGGACGGCGTCGCCATGATCGACTGGCAGGTTTGCGGCGTCGGCAGCGGCCTTTACGACGTCGCCTATTTTCTGGCCGGCAACATACCGACCGGGCTGCGCCGCGAAATCGAGCGCGACGCGCTGATGGAATACCGGGACATCGTCGCCGGCATGGGCGCGGAGGACTTCACCTTCGAGGACTGCTGGCAGCTATACCGGCGGAACATGGTTTCGCTCCTGATGGTCGCGGTTCTCGTGTGCGGGGGGCTGGACCTGGAGGACGAGCGCAAACGCCGCTTGGTGGAAACCGGCGTGCGGCGGACCCTGGCCGCCATCGAGGACCTGGACGCCGCCGAGTTCCTGCCGGAGCGCCGGTCGTTCCTCAGTCTGGCGGGCGGCCTTTCCATCCTGTTCGGCGCCGCCTACCGTGTGCGCCGGGCGTTTCGCTAGCCCGGTACCGGAAAAGACCGCGCCATGCCCGACGCCTCCCTCCTCTCCACGCTCGCGCCCTGGATCGGGCTCGCCGTCATCGTTGCGGGGGTCCTGTGGCTGCGCTCGCATATGCGCCGCTCCATGGACCGCCTGGGCGAGAGCATGGACCGGATCGGCGAAAGCGTGGACCGGATGGGCGAGAGCGTGGACCGGATGGCGCAAAGCCTGGACCGCATGGAGGACAAGCTCGACCGCAGCATCGAGCGGCTCGACAGCCGCCTGGACCGCATGGAGGAGCGGCAGGACCGGATGCAGGACCGGCTCGAACGCGCGGAGGACCGGGTCGCCGGCGCGCTGGAGGACCGGGCGGAGACGGACAGACGGCTGCCGCCGGGGCAGGGCGGCCCCGAATAGCGTCCTGCGTCTCAGCCGCCTTCCCGGTGCCATGCCTCCCGGTCGAAGGCCACATGCTCGCCGAAGAAGTGGACCGCGCGGTCGAGGCCGCGAAGGTCCGCCGCGGAATAGACCCGGGCCGGGCCGTCGAGCGTCTTTGCGCCGGCGCGCGCGCCCACCCAGGCGTCGGCCGGCTGCAAGGTGCTCTGCCGCTGCACCACGTCCCAGATGTAGTAGTGGTGCGGGATGACGACACGGGGCCGGAGCGCCTCGATGATGTGCTCCACCATGTGGAAGCCCATGACATGCTGCGAGCCGTCCACGGGCAGCAGCGCGATGTCGATCCGCCCGAGCGCCTCCCAGACCTCCGGCGGCGGATTGTGGCGGTTGTCGCCCCAGTGGAGGATGCGGAGCCCCCCGGTCTCGACCGTGATGAGGCAGTTGTCCCAGGAGCGCGGATTGTCGGGCGGCTCGATGTTCGCGCCGCCGAAGGCCGCATGGATCTTCTTGAAGTCGTAGAGCGCCGCGCTCGAATCCGTGGCGTGCTTGTCCGCGATGCCGCGAATGACGATGTCGGCGAATTCGTAGCGCCCGATGGGCCGGTCGAGCAGCACATGCGCGTCGAGGCGGTGCAGCGCGTCATGGTCGAAATGCGCGTGCGTGGACGCGCCGATGTCCACCGCCGTCAAAGGGAAATCGCGGAAATACCAGTCCCAGCGGCGCGAGGGGTGGTTGCGCCAGGGATCGACCATGACCGAGACCCCCTTCGGCGAGGTGATCCGGAAGGCCGAACTGCCGAAATAGGCGATCTCGACCGGCCCCTCGCGCGCCGGCGAGCGGTCGGCCTGCAGCTCGATCATCCGGTTGTGGTTGCTCGCCATCCGCCAGGCCGTCAGGCCCGTATCGAGTTCGCTCATCCTCCGTCCCCTCTCAGGCGTTGCCGCGGTCCTCGCGCCAGAGGCCGAGCTTTTCCTGCACGACGCGGTCCGAGAAGCTGAACAGCACCGCGTCGGTCCGCGCGCTGTGCCGGAGGCCGTGCCAGCTCGGCGCCACGAAAATGTCGCGCGGCCCCCAGGAGAACACCGTCTCGTCGCCGATGCGCGTCTCGCCGCTGCCCTCGACGACCGCGAACACCGCCGCGTCCGTCGCGCGGTAGCTTGCGGTCTCGAAGCCGGCCGGCAGCAACTGCAGATGCGCGGCGATGGTGGGCATGGCGTGGCCGCCGTCCACCGGGTTGGCGTAGCGCAGCTTCAGCCCGTGGCAGGGGTCCCAGGCCTCGCGCCGGCGCATCGCCTCCAGCGCCTCGCGCGAGCGGGCGTAAGGGTAGTTGAACACCGGCGAGGCGGGTGCGCCCGGCTCATGGTCCACCGGCAGCAGCCCCTGGCCGTAGCGGGCGAGGCTGTCGCCCTCCGGCCGCGAGAGCGGCTGGCGGTTCTCGCCCAGCCGTTCGGCGAAGGAGGCGTCCAGCATCTGCACCATCGGGATGTCGAGCCCGTCGAGCCAGATCATCGCCCGGTCGGACTCGTTGCCGTGGTCGTGCCAGGTCCAGTGGGGCGTGATGACGAAATCGCCCTCCGCCATGGTGGTGCGCTCGCCGTCCACCGCCGTGTAGGCGCCGTCGCCCTCCACCACGAAGCGCAGCGCCGCGGCGGTGTGCCGGTGGCACTCGGCCCGCTCTCCGGGCTTCACGAGCTGCACCGACATCTGGATGGTGCGGGTGGTGGACTTGAACGCCGTGAGGCCCGGGTTCACCAGCTGCACGGTACGCCGCTTCGCGGCCTCGTCGATGTGCCCGAGCTTCACCACCTCGCCGGACTCCATCAGGCAGGAATAGATCACCGGCCAGCGCCACAGGTGGGACCTGAGCTCCGGCGCGGGCTGGCGTGGTTGCCAGTGCCCCGCCAGGGAATTCTCCGCCATGATGCGGTGCAGCTCCTTGAGCCGCGGGTCGTCGGTGTTGACGGCTTCACTCATGTTGGTCTCCTTGATGCTCCGGTAACACTCTGATCAGATCCGTTGTGCCGGCGCCCTTCGACTTCGCTTCGCTAAGGGCGCCATATCTCTCTAGACTCCCCCCAGCGCCGCCGCCTCCGGATGGAAGAAGCTCCCGTAGTCGAGCCTTTCCTCGGTCAGCCCGAACTGGTGCGCGAACGTCATCATGGCTTCCAGTGAAGTGACGTTGTCCTCGATGTTGTAGGACCAGTAGTTCTCGCCCATGACCGCGCGCTGTTCGTCGATGGCGGCCGCCACCCAGGAGGTGATGAGCACCTCGGGGTCGGCGCCGTAGAGGCGGTCGAAGGCTACGTCGCGGGCCCGGCGGTAGGCCTCCAGCAGCGCCACCGGCGCGTCCGGATGCTTGTCCACGAAGTCCTGCTTGAGAGTCACCATGTGGCTGATGGGGAAGATGCCGGTGGCCTTGTAGTAGTTGAGCTC
>JAJDVH010000272.1 GCA_022826185.1 Alphaproteobacteria bacterium | reverse complement strand
CAAATCGCATCGGGGTCAGGTTACACTCTGTACGCATCGGGGCGCTCCTCTGCAACAGGACAAGTCTTTGAAGCAGAAGTACTTTCTCACATGCAGAGCCCCGATGCACCTACACCCGGTGAGAAATCCGGGCTAGACTGCCGGCGATGAGCGAGACTGCCGCCGCCTACCGGGTGCTGGCCCGCAAATACCGGCCCGCCGCCTTCGCCGACCTGATCGGCCAGGAAGCGCTGGTGCGCATTCTCACCAACGCCATCCGGACCGGACGGATCGCGCATGCCTTCATGCTCACCGGCGTGCGCGGCGTCGGCAAGACGACGACGGCGCGCATCCTCGCCCGCGCGCTCAATTGCCGGGGCCCCGACGGCAATCGCGACGCGCCCGCCGAAGAGCCTTGCGGCGTGTGCGAGGCCTGCACGGCGATTGCCGACGACCGTCACGTCGATGTCATCGAGATGGACGCGGCCTCGCATACCGGCGTGGACGATGTGCGCGAAATCATCGAGGCGGCCCGCTACCGCCCCGTCTCGGCGCGGTTCAAGGTCTATATCGTGGACGAGGTGCACATGCTCTCGCGCCAGGCCTTCAACGCCCTGCTGAAGACGCTGGAAGAGCCGCCGGGGCATGTGAAATTCATCTTCGCCACCACGGAGATCCGCAGGGTTCCCGTAACGGTGCTCTCGCGCTGCCAGCGCTTCGACCTGCGCCGGGTCCCGGTCGAATTGCTGGAGACGCACTTCCAGGGCGTCGTTGCGAGGGAAGGCGCGGAGATCGAGCCGGAAGCGCTGGCGCGGATCGCCCGCGCCGCCGACGGCTCGGTGCGGGACGGCCTCTCCATGCTGGACCAGGCGATCGCCGAGGCCGATGGCGGCAGGATCGCGGCCGACGCCGTGAACGAAATGCTGGGCCTTTCCGACCGGCTCGACATTTACGACCTGTTCGAGGCGCTGATGCGCGGCGAGCCGGCGGCCGCGCTCGACCGCTTCGACGAGATGTACCGGGCGGGCGCCGATCCGGGCCTCGTGCTGCAGGACATGGCGGAGCTGGTGCACCGGCTGACGCGCGCGAGCGTCGTGCCGGCGGAGGCGGAGGACGCCGCGCTGCCGGAAGCGGAGCGGGTGCGCGGGCGCAAGCTCGCCGAAGCCCTGACCATGCCGTCGCTCACGCGCGTGTGGCAACTCGTGCTGAAGGGCATCCAGGAGGTGAATACCGCGCCTTCCGCCAAGCCGGCTTTCGAGATGGTGCTGCTGCGCATCGCCTATGCCGCGAGCCTGCCGACGCCGGCCGAAGCGATAGCCCGGCTTCGGTCGGGCGCGCCGGCCGGGCCGGCTCCGCCGCAAGCGAAGGCCGAACCGCCGCCGGCTCCCGCCCCGCGCGGCGAACCGCCTCCTCCGACCGGGGAAGACCCGGCTGACGCCAGGGCCGCGGAACCGGCGGAGCCGGCCGAGGAGGCGCCGGCTCCCGAGCCTCCGAAACCGGTCGAGCTTCCGGACTTCGAGGCCGTGGCGGCGCTGTTCGAGGAGCGGCGCGAGCCGCTGCTCTACTCGCATCTGGTCCGCGACGCGCATCTCGTCTCCTTCGAGCCCGGGCATATCGCGCTCAGGCTCGGCGAGAAGGCGCCTGCGAGCTTCGCCGCCGATATCGGCGCGCGCCTCACCAAGTGGACCGGGCGGACGTGGACGGTGTCCGCGGTGGACGATGGCGGCGAGGCCACGCTGGCGGAGCAGCATGAGGACATCCGGCGGGACCTGTTCGAGCGCGCAAGGCAGCATCCGCTTGCACAGCAGACGATGGAGTTCTTTCCCGGCGCAGCCATCGCGGATATACGCCCGATCCAGCCGGGCGAGGCGCTGCCCGAGGCCCCCGAGGAACAGGACGACGAGCCATGAAGAATCTCGCCAGCATGATGAAGCAGGCCCAGGAAATGCAGCAGAAGATGGCCGAGATGCAGGAGGCGCTGGCGGGCCACGAGGTGGTCGGACGGGCGGCGGCGGGCATGGTCGAGGTGCGCATGAACGCCAGGGGCGAACTGCTCGGCCTCAGGATCGACCCGAGCCTGATCGACCCGGAGGAAGCCGAGGTCATGGAAGACCTGATTACGGCGGGCTTCAACGATGCGCGGGCCAAGGCCGAGGCCCATGCGCGGGAGGAAATGCGCAAATTGACCGGAGGGCTGGAGCTGCCGCCCGGCTTCAACCTGCCGTTCTGACATGCCGCCCGGCGACCTGGAAACGCTGATCCGCCTGCTCGCCCGCCTGCCGGGGCTCGGGCCCCGGTCGGCGCGCCGCGCCGCGCTGCATCTCATCAAGCGCCGCGAGGGGCTGATGACGCCGCTCGCCCGCGTGCTGGAGGCGGCCTCGGAGTCCATCACCGTCTGCTCCGAATGCCGCAATCTCGACACGACCGATCCCTGCGGCGTCTGCGCCGACCCCGACCGCGACCCGACCGCGCTCTGCGTCGTCGAGGATGTGTCCGACCTCTGGGCGCTGGAGCGGACCGGCGCCTTCCGGGGCCGCTACCATGTGCTGGGAGGCGTGCTTTCGGCGCTCGACGGCGTCGGGCCGGAGGAGCTGGGCGTCGCCGAACTCGTTGCGCGCGCCCGGGCGCCCGGCATTGCGGAGATCGTGCTGGCGACCGGCGCCACCGTCGAAGGACAGACCACCGCGCATTACCTCGCGGAGCGCCTCGGCGACTGCGGCGTGTCCATTACGCGCCTCGCCCACGGCGTGCCCGTCGGCGGCGCGCTCGACTATCTGGACGACGGCACGCTCACCACCGCGCTCCGGGCCCGCCGCCCGCTGTAGAGCACGATCCGCTCCAGTTAAATCGGCTGCATTTGCCGGGTAGCGTCGGGCCTTGACCTCAATCGTCGCCCCGGACTTGCCTGCCCCCGCGAAGGCGGGGGATCCGGGGCCCGGCCTCGACCGGTTCGGCCTGGCGCGAACGCCGGGAGATGGCCCCCGGATCTCCGCTTCGCTCCGTCCGGGGTGACGGTTGAGGCTATGTGGACGAGGCCGCTTCAACACGAACGGATCAGACGCTGGGGACAAGGCGAATCCGGCGCGCCGCGCCTTGCGCGGAAACCCCGCTCGAAGAAACGGCAAGGGCCTCCCGGACAAGCGGCGCGCAAGCCCTTTCCCGCGTCTCCAATTTGGCGTATGCGGCCGGGAATGAACGATGCGCCGGTGCGGCCCGGCAGAATGGATGGGGGGATGAGGCGGGGCCTGGCCCGGACCGGAATCGGCGCGGCGCTGGCGGCATGCGCCCTTGCGCTGTCCGCCGCATGCTCGTCCGCAGCCCCGGATGCGCCTCCGCCCGTGTTGAGCGACGCGAATGCGGTGCGGCGCGCCGCGACCGGCATTCTGGACGAAGCCGGGTGGCGCGCGTTCCGGGCCGCGCTGGACGCCGCCGCGCGCGGCAGGTGGGACAGGGCGGCCCGGCACGCGGCGCAGGCCGGCCATCCGCTCGCCGCCGCAGCGGTCGAGTGGCGCCGGCTCCGAAGCCCGGATTCCGATGTTTCGTTCGCCGAAATCGAGTCTTTCCTGGGGGCTTATCCTGACTGGCCGGAGCGCGCCGCGCTCGTCAGGCGGGCCGAAGAGCTGATGCCGGAGACCTACCCGGACCGGGCCGTGCGCGACTGGTTCGCCCGTTTCCCGCCGCTGAGCGGCCCCGGCAGGCAGCGGCAGGCGGAGGCGCTCATCGCCAGGGGAGAGAAGGACGCCGGGCGCCGGTTGCTGCGCGAAGCCTGGGTCGAGGGCGACTTTCCCAGGGACCTTGAGCGGCGTTTCCTGAAGAGGCACCGGAAGGCGCTCCGCGGCGAAGACCACGATCTGAGGCTCGACCGGCTGCTCTGGGAGGAGCGCCGCGGCGCCGCGCGGCGCCAGCTCCGCCATGCGGGCGAGAGGCAACGCCGGCTGGGGGAGGCGCGGCTCCGGCTGATGGAGCGCCGGCGCGGCGTGGACTGGGCGATCCGGCAGGTGCCGCCGGACCTGCGCAGCCATCCGGGCCTCGTGTTCGAGCGGGTGCGCTGGCGCCGGCGCGCGGGCAACGATTCCGGCGCGCGCGACCTGCTTCTCGACCGCCCGGCGGAACTCGCCCGCCCCGGCAAGTGGTGGCCCGAGCAGAGCTACCAGATCCGCGAGGCGATAAAGCGCGGCCGGTTCGCCGAGGCCTACGCCATCGCCTCGAAGCACGGGCAGGCGGCCGCCGGCCCGTTCTCCGAGGCGGAGTGGCTCGCCGGCTGGCTGGCCCTGCGTTTCCTGGACCGGCCGGAAACCGCGGCCGGGCACTTCCGGGCCATGTATGACCGGGTGCGCTTTCCGATCAGCCGCGCCCGGGGCGCTTACTGGAGCGGCCGGGCCGCAATGGCGTCCGGAGACAAGACGCTGGCCGCCGAGTGGTTCCGGCGCGCCGCCCGCCATCCAACCGCATTTTACGGGCAGTTGGCCGGCAAGGCCCTGTCGCTCGCGAGCCGCTACCCGGACGGGCTGCCGGCCGTCGCGCCCGAGGAGCGCGAACGCTTCGAGGCCCGCCCGCTCGTCCAGGCGGCCCGCCTGCTGGGCGAGGCCGGGGACTTCGAGACGATGCAGACCTTCGTCACCCATCTGAGCCGCAGCGCCCGCTCGCCCGCCGAGCATGTCCTCGCCAGCCAGCTGGGGCAGGCTCACGGGGCGCCGCACATATCGGTCCGTGCGGGCAAGCGGGCGTGGCGCAACGGCGTTCCGCTCATGGCCGAGACCTGGCCGCTCGCGTTCGGCGCGGACGATGTCGCGCGCCTCTCCCGCGCGCCCGGACTGCCCTTGCTGCTGGGCCTGGCGCGGCAGGAGAGCGAGATGAACCCGCAGGCGGTCAGCCGGTCCGGCGCGATGGGCCTGATGCAGTTGATGCCGGCTACCGCGAGGCAGGTCTCCCGCGAACTCGGCCTGGCCTACAGCCGCTCCCGGCTGCGGAGCGACCGGGGCTACAACATCGCGCTCGGCAGCGCCTATCTGGCGGAACTGCTGGAGAGCTTCGACGGCAACGAGGCGCTTGCGCTCGCCGCCTACAATGCCGGGCCGAACCGCGTCCGGGAGTGGCTGCGCACCTATGGCGACCCGCGCAGCGGCAGGGTCGATCCCATCGACTGGATGGAACTCGTGCCCTTCGCCGAGACCCGCAACTACATCCAGCGCGTGCTGGAAAGCGCCGAGGTTTACCGCCACCGCCTGAAGGGGGCCAGGGACACTGCGGGCAGCCGCGCGCCCGCAGCAATACGAACCGCCGCCGCTGCCGACTGACACCAGCGCTCGCCGATCGGAACCCGTGGCGATTGCCGGTGGAAATCTCCCCGCTTGCAGGCTCCCCCGCCATGCCCGAACGCTCCCCTCCGTCATGCCCGGAACAAGTCCACGGCTGTCCGGTTTAGCCATTGGATGAAGCCGAGCGGGGGTTTTGGGTGCGCGCAACGGGCTTCTGTTCCTTCGCTTTCCGTCGTGCCTGAATGCGCCCCCTCCGTCATGCCCGGACTTGTTCCGGGCATCCATGCGGCCGTGCAGCGGAGCCGATGGAAGTGGATGCCCGGAACAAGTCCGGGCATGACGAGGAGTGGGTCGGGACGCCGGGCGCTGATCCGTGTCCCGATCCGACGGAACCCTTTGAAATCCTGTTGAATCCAGGCCATGCGCCCTGTCCGCAAAATCTAAACCGGACAGCAGTGGACTCGTTCCGGGCATCCATGAGGCCGCCCGGGGAAACGGT
>JAJDVH010000231.1 GCA_022826185.1 Alphaproteobacteria bacterium | reverse complement strand
CGCGTGCCGGAGAATGGCGGTCCTGGTGTGCCGATTCCGGCGCCGGCGGTTCGCTCGGCTGGCATTTCTACTGCGACCGGGCGGAAGAGCCGCCAGTGGTAGAGCCGGCTCCCGAACCGCCAGCCGCCGAGGATGGGCAGTTGGCAACCGCGCGCATCCTGGAGCTACGCAAGGCGCTGGAAGAGGCCCGCGCGGAGGCGATCCTCGATCCGACGCCGGCGAAGGTGGCGGCCTATCTGCGCCTCCAGCAGGAGACCCTGCAGAAGGCGGCGGCGTTCTCCGACGTCTTCCGGCGCACCGTCTGGGCGAGCCCGGACCTCGACTACACGCTGAAGCGCCCGGTCGGGGCGCTGGCCAAGCAGGTCTGGTCCGACAGACGCCGCGTTGACCGCGACCGGGCACTGGCGAGCCTGAAGGACCGCTACGGGCTGATCTATCTGGGCCATGCCGGCTGCGCGGGCTGCAAGGTATTCGGGCCATTGCTGCGCGCCTTCGCCACCCGCCACGGCCTCGACGTGCTGGCCGTCTCGCTCACCGGCGATGCGCTGGAGGGCTGGCCCGAGGCGGTCGCCGACAACGGGCGTGCGGCCCGGCTCGGTCTGGGCGACGCCCCGGTCCCCGCACTGGTGCTGTTCGACACGAGGACGAAGACCGTGCAGGCGGTCGGCTTCGGCGTCATGGCCGAGGACGAGATGGCCGAACGGATCTTCGCGCTGACCGCCCTGGAGCCCGGACATGATTACTGAGCGATCCCGTTGTGCGGCCGCATGCGGCGCGCTTCTGCTCGTACTGGCGGCGATCGTCCCGGCCAAGGCGGACGTCCTCTCGGAGATGAACCGCTTCTGGCAGGGGGCGGCGGTGAACGTCACCGGCCCGACGGCCTTCAACGGCCAGGCCTCGGGCCACTGGACGCTCGGCAACCTCTATCTCAGGGCGCCGGTGCGCTCGGAGCAGGTCGCGACCGTCAACCTGCCGAGCTTCCGCGCCGGCTGCGGCGGCATCGACGCCTTCGCCGGGGCGTTCTCGTTCATAAACTCGGACCAGCTGATCGCCTTCGCCCGCGCCGTGGCGCAGAACGCCGCCGGCTTCGCCTTCGAGCTGGCGCTGGAGACCATCTCCCCGGTGATCGCCGAGACCATGTCCAAGCTCCGGGCATTGGCGCAATGGGTCAATAGCCAGAACCTCAACTCCTGCGAGACCGCCCAAGCGCTGGTGGGCGCGCTCTGGTCCAAGAACGACCGGGCGAGCGCGTCCATCTGCGCCGCCATCGGCACCAGCCAGGGCATCTTCTCCGACTATGCCGCCGCGAAGCACGGTTGCGGGGCGGACGGGAAGCGGAACTCGACGCTCGCCAGCGCCTCCGGCCCGATGGCCGACCAGGTGCCGGTGAACGTCAACTATGCCTGGAAGGCGATCCGGGCGTCGTCCTTCCTCTCCGGGGATGCGCAGCTCGCCGAGTTCGCCATGGCGGTGACCGGCACGCTGATCGTCACCGCGCCGACTTCCGACGGCAACGCCTCGGGACCGCGGGTCCGCATCCTGGAGCCGCTGGCGCTCGACCGGCGTGTGACCGAGGTGCTGATGGAGGGCGGCGGCAATCTTCCGGTCTATCGCTGCGACACGCCCGATGCCTGCCTCAACCCCGCGCTCGGCACTGTCAACATCCCCGCCGACCGTGGGTTCCGGGCAAGGGTGGCCGAACTGCTGCGCGATCTGGTGGACGCCGTGCGCCGGGACGTGGCGCCGCCCGCGCCGGCATTGGGTCTGGTCAATCTGACCACGCTCCCGGTCTACCGGGTCGCCAATGCGGCCGCCGCCTATCGCGGCGCGGTGGTGGACCAGGAGATGGACGCGCTCGCCGAAGCCGTGGCGCTCGACGTCATGCAGGTCTGGCTCTCCGATCTCCACCGCACGGTCGAGGAGCGCGCCGGCACCCTCGACATCGCCGACGGCGAGCAATTGCAGCGCTGGCGCGAGGGACTCAGGACCAACCGCATCGCGCTGGCGCGGCACCGCAACGAGGGCCTCGCGCGCTTCAACACCGCGCTTGCCGTGGTCGAGAAGCTGAGGCTGATCGAGACCGAGCTCGCCGGCGCCCTCTCCGCCGATCTCCGCGCCGCGCTCGCCTTCGCCCGGGGCGGCGCCGGGGCCGGGTCGCGGTGATGGCTGGCAAGGACGACAGGCAGGCTGGAAGCGGCGCAAGCGCCGTCCGGGGCTGCATGGCTGCGCCCACGAGACCCGGGTTCACACGGGAGCCCTATATATAATGTACGAGCTCTTCACCCTCGGCGGCGGCACCTACCTGGTGGATCTGCTGAACGCGGTGGCCGCGATCACCGGCGGCGGGGCCTTCGTCGATCTCGCCCAGCTGGCCGGCATCGCCGGTCTCGCCTGGGTGCTGTTCCGCACCGCCTTCGGCGGGTCGTGGAAGGACAACGCGAAGTGGATGCTGCTGTTCGTCGCCGTCTGGGGCGCGATGATCGTGCCGAAGGCGACGGTGCGGGTGGTCGACCGGCTCGACCCGGCCCTGGCGCCGGCGGTGGTCGCCAACGTCCCCATCGGCCTCGCGCTCTTCGCCTCCGTCACCAGCCAGGTCGGTGACGGTCTGACGCGGCTGACCGAACAGGCCTTCGCGCTGCCGAACGATCTCGCCTACCGCCGCCACGGGCTGATCTTCGGCGCGCGCCTGGCCGACAAGGCGACCCGGCTCGAAGTCACCGACGCGGTGTTCGCGAGGAACATCCGCAACTACGCAAGACAGTGCGTCTTCCCGGCCCTGCTGCTGGGCCATGTCTCGGCGGACGATCTGCGCGAATCTACCGATATCTGGCGGCTGGTCACGGCGACGGGCACGCCGTCGGCCGGGGCCTCGCCCGCGCGCATGGTCGAGTTCGCGACCCGGCAGCCCGCCTCGGGCACGGGCGCGACCACCGTGGACCGGACCATCGTCACCTGCCGCGACGCGGCGGGCCGGCTCAACGCGCTGTGGAACGCCGAGATCGCGCGCGCCGGCACGGTGTTCGGGCGGCGCATCTTCCCCGACGCCCGGACCGAGGCGCTGGCACGGGCGGAGCTTCTGGCGGCATTGCCCGCGGCCCATGACTTCCTGATCGGCGCCGCGCGTTCGGCGGCCGAGATCATGCGCCAGCAGATGGTGCTGAACGCGGTCCACGACGCCGGCGAGCAGTGGGCGGCCGAGGCCGGCAACGCGGCGGCCCTGCGCGCCTACACCGAGGCAAGGGCGGAAGCCCAGACGGTCTCGGCCTACCGCGCGATCGGCCGGCAGGCGGAGACCTGGGTGCCGCTGCTGCGCATCGTGTTCGAGTGCCTCTATGTGGGGGCCTTCCCGATGGCGGTGCTGCTCATGCTGACCCCGGCGGGCGGGGCGATCTTCCGCTCATACGTGACCGGCCTCGTCTGGCTCCAGTCCTGGGGCCCGCTCTATGCGGTGCTGCACCGCATCTCCATGGGCGAGGCCGCCGAGCGCATGTCCGCGGCGGCGGCGATGCCGAACGGCGACATCGGAATCTCGCTGGTCGCCCAGGCCGGGATAAGGGCGGTGGCAGCCGATGTCGCGGTGATGTCGGGGTATCTCTCGATGTCGGTGCCGTTCCTCGCCGCCGCGCTCGCCTACGGCCTGTCGAAAGCCACCGTTCTTGCGACGTCCGTCCTCGCCGTCGGCCAGGACGCGGCGTCCTCGGCGGCGCATGAGGGCACGACCGGCAATCTCTCGCTCGCCAACACCGGCTACGACACCCACCGCTTCGCGACCCTGGAGGGCCGCCAGATCCGCACCTCCGCCCATGTCGATACCGACCGC
>JAJDVH010000021.1 GCA_022826185.1 Alphaproteobacteria bacterium | reverse complement strand
CCGCCTTCATAGATGCAATCCACCGGACAGACCTGCGTGCAGACGCCGTCCTTGATGTCGATGCAGGCCTCGGCGATGACATGGGTCATGACGGTGCTCCGGAGGTGAGTCAGCGCCCGGTCCAGACCGGCGCGCGCTTTTCCCTGAACGCGGCGACGCCTTCATCGGCATCGCGGCTCTGCAGCGCCGCGACGAGGCTCGGGAGGCGGGCATTGCGAGCCTCCGGGACGGTCAGGTGGGCGGTGTCGCCGGCCGCACGCTTGATCGCCTTCAGGCTGAGCGGCGCGCAGGCGAGGATGTCGCGGACCCAGGCGTCGGTCGCGGCGTCCAGCTCATCGAGCGGCGCAACCTGGTTGACCAGGCCCTGCGCCAGCGCCTCTGCGGCGCCGATGCGCCTGCCGGTCAGCAGCAGCCCCATGGCAAGGGGCCGCGGCAGCCGGCGCGGCAGGATCACCATGCCATCGAGCGGCAGGCGCCCGACCCGCGGTTCCGGCAGGCCGAACGAGGCCGTCTCGGCGGCGACGACCAGATCGCAGCCCAGCACCATCTCGAATCCGCCGCCGAGCGCAACACCATTGACCCTGGCGATAACGGGCACCGAGGGGCGGCGGCCAAGCGCGATGCCGCCGAAGCCGCCCTCGCCGGCACCGGCCCAGTAGGCAAGGCCGCCGGGGCCGTCTTCCTTCATGTCCGCGCCCGCGCAGAAGGCGCGGCCGGCACCGGTGAGCACCGCGCAGCGGATCGCCGGGTCGCCGTCGATGGCGTCCCAGACCTCTTCGAGCGCCGCCTCGGTCGCCGCGTCGACGGCGTTCATCCGTTCGGGCCGGTTCAGCGTCACCCGCGCGACGCCGTCCGCCACGTCGAGTTCGACGCTCACGCCGCGTCCTCGCCGGAGCGAACAGGCGCAAGCACTTCGTCGTTATGCTCTCCCAGGACCGGCGGTGCGCGACGAACGGCGAATGGCGCCGCCGACATGTCGATGGGCGAGGCCACCAGGCGGACCGGTCCGCCGGCGGTCGGCTCAAGCTCCACGATCATGCCGTTGCAGGCGGTCTGGGGATCGTTGAGGGCCTCGGCGAGCGTCATCACCGGGGCGCACAGGATATCGACGCCGCCAAGCCGCTCCAGCCAGTTCGCGGTGGCGCCCGTGGCGAAGCGGTCCCGGAAGATCGCCTGCAGTTCCGGGCGGTGCGCCTTCTGGCTTTCCAGGGTCGCATATCTCGGGTCGGCGGAGAGGTCGTCGATGCCGAGCGCCGCGCAGATGTCGCGCAAGGGGTGCTCCTTGAACGCCCCGACCATGACCAGGGCGCCGTCAAGGGTCTCGAACACGCCGGAGAGTGGCATGGCGGCCCAGTTGAGCTCCCGCCCGCGCATCATCCACACCGCCGCCTCCTGCATCTGCATCGCCAGCATGGAGTTGAAGAGCGATACCGCGATCCGCTGCCCCTCGCCGGTCTTCGCGCGCTGGAGCAGCGCCATCAATATGCCCTGGACCAGATGCATGCCGGCCGCGTAGTCGGCAAGCGCCGTCGGATAGACGGCAAGCGGCACGGACGGGTCCGAGCGGCGGTGCATCGCGCCGCTCATGGCCTGGGCGAGCACGTCCTGGCCGCCTTTGCGCACATAGGGGCCGCCAAGCCCGAACCCGGTGCCGACCGCATAGACGATCCGGGGATTGATACGGTGCAGGTCGTCATAGCCGAACCCCATGCGTTCCATGACGCCGGGCCGGAAGTTGTTCACCACCACGTCCGCGGTCTCGACCAGCCGCAATACCGCCGCCCGGTCTTCCTCCGTCTTCAGGTCGAGCGCAACACTGCGCTTGTTGCGGTTGAGGCTTGCGAAGACGGGATTGTTGGCGCCGTCCGGATCTTCGCCGACGCTCCAGCGGGACAGGTCGCCCGAGCCGGCCCGCTCGATCTTGATGACGTCGGCGCCGTAATCGCCCAGCATCTGCGTGCAGCACGGGCCCATCATCACCTGGGTGAAATCGAGCACCCGCACGCCTTCGAGCGGAAGCGCGCCGCCGGCATGCGCATCCGGCGCCATCACGCCGCCTCCGGCACAAGCGCATTGCCGGCCGGTATGTCGCCCGGATCGGCGCCCTGGGCGCGCATCCGCTTCTGGACGGCGCGCACGTCCACATCACGCACCGTCATGCCGCCGTCCAGCGCCTGCGCGGCGGCGATGCCGGCGGCCTCGCCCATCGCCATGCAGGGCGGAATCTCCCGGCTGACCTTCTGGGCCTGCGGCGTTGCGGAGTAGTGGCGGCCGGCCACGAGAACCTGCTCCACGCCCAACGGCAGCAGGGCGCGGTAGGGGGTGTAATAGTCCCGGCCGCGGCAGACGGTGTCATGAAAATGCACACGGTCCATCACATCGCGCTTGGTGACGACATACTCGCCTTCCAGCAGGCGGGTCTGGCGCACGCCGGTCTGCGGCGCGAAATCCACGACATAGGCGCGCTCGAAGCCCGGGACATGCGCGCGCGCAAACTCCAGCAGCGCCTGCATGCGCCGCCGGCCTTCGAACTCCGCCGCCGTCAGGTCCGCCACCTTCATGCCGTCGAAGCCGGTCATGTGCGGGCAGTTGCACCAGACCACGCCGGGCAGCGGCGTCTTCAGCCACCAATACTGCCAGCAGCCGCCGATCAGGCTCTTGGCCTGCTTGTCGATCTCGGCGAACCGCTCCGGCTCCTCGAACTGGAAGCGTTCGGCGGCATCCGTATCAACGCCGCCCATGCGCGAGACGGTGGTCACGATGAAGGAGCCATCGACGAAGGGGGCGCCGGCGCTCGCCGCGACGTCGAGGTCGCCGGTGGCGTCGATGACCACCTCGGCGCGGATGGCCTGCGGCCCCTCCTTGGTCTCGACGATCACCCCGGCGGCCCGCCCGTCCTCGACGATTGCGGACTGGAACCAGCTGTGCAGGCGCAGTTCGACGCCGGCCTCGCGCACCATGTCGAGCGAGGCCTGCTTGAAGCCGTCCGGGTCGAAGGCCGCAGCGAAGATGACGGGATGGGGCTTGGTGCGCGTGTGGAAGTCGAACACGCCCCAGCGGGACCATTTCCGCCAGAGCGCTTCGGTCGCCCGCACGGCGGGGTCGCGGTCGGCCTCCGGCGGATACACGCACAACCCCCTGGCGTGCATGCGCTCGATCATCTCCATCGCGAGGCCGCGCACCGAGATCTCCGTGTCGTTGTGCATGTCGTCCAGCACCAGCACCATGCCGCCGGAGGCGAGGCCGCCCAGATAAGGATAGCGCTCCACCAGCACGGTCGGCGCGCCGTTGCGCGCGGCCGATACCGCGGCTGCGATGCCGGCCGGTCCGCCGCCCACGACCGCCACCCCGGCGGTGGCGACCACCGGCACCCGTGTCTCGGGCCGGGTCATCGTGTCTGGCAATGCCATCTGCCTGTCTCCTGTCCGTTCGCTGTCGGGCGCCGTCCTGCCGCTCAGAAGACGGCGCCGGGTTTCCATTTCAGGATGCGCCGTTCCACAAGGGTCGTGGTCACGAAGAACGCCACCGCAAGGCCCGCCCCCAGGATCACGGTGGCGTAGAGCAGCGGCGCGCGGAAGTTGTAGGTGGCCTCGATGATGAGCGAGCCGAGGCCGTAATTGGAGCCGATCCACTCGCCGACGATGGCGCCGATGACGCAGGTGGTCGAGGCGATCTTCAACGCCGCGAACAGGAACGGCAGCGAGCTTTGCAGCCTGATCTTCCACAGGATTTCCCGGTCGCTTGCCGACAGCACCCGCATCAGCTCCAGCATTTGCGGGCTGACTGCCTTGAGGCCGCGCACCATGTTGACCAGGGTGGGGAAGAAGCAGATGAGCGCGGCGATGACGATCTTCGGCGCATAGCCGTTGCCGAGGATCAGCACCAGGATCGGCGCGACGGCGATGATCGGGATGGTGTTGATGAAGACCGCGATCGGGTAGAAGGCGCGCTCCGCCAGCCGGTTGTGGACGAACCACACCGCCAGCACCACCGCGATGGAGTTGCCGAGCGCGAAGCCGGCCACTGCTTCGAGCAGGGTCGGCCAGAAGTTGATCCACAGGATTTCGC
>JAJDVH010000105.1 GCA_022826185.1 Alphaproteobacteria bacterium | reverse complement strand
CTGGGCGGTCTCGCAGGAGTTGAGGTTCTGGGCGTTGACCCATTGCGCCAGCGCGCGGAGCTTGGACATGGTCTCGGCGATCACCGGCGAGATGGTCTCCAGCGCCAGCTCGAAGGCGAAGCCGGCGGCGTTCTGCGCCACCGCCCGGGCGAAGGCGATCAGCTGGTCCGAGTCGATGAAGGAGAACGCGCCCGCAAACGCGTCGATGCCGCCGCAGCCGGCGCGGAAGCTCGGCAGGTTGACGGTCGCGACCTGCTCGGAACGCACCGGCGCCCTGAGATAGAGATTGCCCAGCGTCCAGTGGCCCGAAGCCTGGCCGCTGAAGGCGCTCGGGCCGGTGACGTTCACCGCCGCGCCCTGCCAGAAGCGGTTCATCTCCGAGAGCACGTCGGCGCGCGCAGGCGTGGCGGCAAGCAGGAGGGCGGCGACGACCGACGCGGCGGCAGCTGAAACAGGGCGGGATTGGCGGCGCAACTCAGTAATCATGTCCGGGCTCCAGGGCGGTCAGCGCGTATATCCGTTCGGCCATCTCGTCCTCGGCCATGACGCCGAAGCCGACCGGCTGCACGCGCTTCGTGACGGTGTCGAACAGCACCAGGGCCGGCACCGGGGCATCGCCGAGGCCGAGCCTCGCGGCGCGCCCGTTGTCGGCGACCGCCTCGGGCCAGCCTTCCAGCGCCTCTCCGGTGAGCGAGACCGCGAGCACGTCGAGGCCGTGACGGGTGGCGAAGGCGCGCAACAGGGGTCCGAACACCCGGCACGCGGCACACCCGGCATGGCCGAGATAGATCAGCCCGTAGCGGTCCCCGAGACGGGCCAGGGCGGCATCGCGGGCCTCACGCCGCTCGTCGGACCAGACCTGCTTGGCGAGCGCGCCGACCGGGCGCTTCAGCGTGTAGTCGAGTTCCGGGCTCGCCCAGACCGTGCGGCGGAAGGCATCGGAGAAGGCAGCGGCGCGCTGCAACGTCTCCTGCTGGAGGCGCAGATAGGCCGTCACCTTCGCCGGCGTCGGATCGAGGATCGCCTCCGCGCGGGCCTCTTCCAGAGCGCGGCGCATCTCCAGGATGCGGGCCGTGGCCGATTGGGGATTTTCAGTGGCGGGCGCTTCGGCAGGCGGCGGCTCGGTCTTCTTCCTCTCCTCCGCCCGGTCGCAGTAGAAATGCCAGCCGAGCGTATCGCCCGATCCACCGTCCCCGCACCAGGACCGCCATTCTCCGGCAGCGGATACATCCCGCCCTGGCAGCCTGCGCACCAGAACAGCCCGTCCTGCGGCAGGCCGACGGATGCGGCGGCACAGTCGGCCGCACAGGCCGCCTGCGCCGGCAAGTTGGCGAACAGGGCCGCTTCCGGGTTGAGGAGGAAGGTCAGCTCGTCGTCGAGCCAGGCCGGGTCGAGCTCCGAGACCCAGGCGATATCCAGCCCGCCACCCTCCAGGCAGCCAAGATCGAGCAGGACGCCGATCCAGGAGAGCAAGGGATACATGTAGTAATGCGCGTGCCAGACCGAGCCCTTGGCGCCGTCGCCGCCGGACGACCCGGTGCGGCCCCGTGCGGCGGGCAGGCCGGGATCGATGGTGAGGCCGCCGAGATTGGGGAAGCACCAGGGCGTGCGGGTCACGTCCATGAGGCGCGCCGGTTCCCAGACCCCGAGCGACAGGCCGATGCGCGGGATGGGCGAGCCGCAGAAGCAGATCGGCGAGCCCGGATTGGGGGTGTCGACCACGCCGCCGACACTGCCGATGGTGAGCGGCCCGATCGAGATCGGGAACAGGCACTCCCAGCAGACATCCGAGATCGGATTGACGAACCGCCCGGTGCAGCTCTGCGCCGAGGCCGGGCCGGTCCACAGCATTGCCGCGAGCGCGACAACGACCGGCGAGAGGAGACGAAGCTTCATTCCGGGGACTCCGACGAGCCGCCGTCCTCCCGGCGTCGCGAGCCGAGCATGTTCACCATGCCCTGGGGGCCGGCGACGACGATCTCCGTGACGCTGCGCTCGACGCCGTCGCGGTCGCTGTACTTCCGGGTGGCGATGCGGCCTTCGACCAGCACCGGATCGCCCCTCTTCAGCATGCGCTCCACCGCATCGACGGCCGGGCCGTAAACCACCACCCTGTGCCATTCCGTGACTTCGGCGGGCTTGCCCTCCCGGTCGGTCCATTTTTCGGCGGTGGCGAGCGAGAAGGTGGCCGCCCGGCCGCCGTTCTTCAGGTCGCGGAGCTCGGGATCGCGGCCGGCATGGCCGACCAGGGTCGCGCGGTTGACGGTCAGCATGTCTCAGTCCTCCTCTTCAGTTCCGACGGGGTCCCGGTCCGGTACGGGAAACTCGGTGATGCGCAGCGCCTGTCCGTCCTGTTGGATCAGCGTCGGCGTTGCGGCGATGGCGAAACGGACCGCAATGCGGCCGCCGGCATCGAAGAAGAAGGGCCGGCGATGGCGGCGCATGAGGTCGAGCGGCCGTCCGGCGAGCAGCACGATCTTCGCGGGACGCCCGGTCTCGCGTTCCCGCGCCAGCGCCCAGGCGAGTTCGGCGGGACGCCTGCCGTCGACGAAGATCAGGTCGCGCGTCAGCGGCAAGCGCTCCAGCGGGTTGACCCTTGCGCCGGCCGCCGCGATGAGAATGCCGTCCGGCGTGCGGATGTCCCTTGCGACCGCGATGGACGGATCGAACAGGCGGCTGCGATGGTCCCTTGCCGGCGCGAAGCCCGGAACCGGATCGGGCTCTTCCAGCTTCCGCCAGGCACGCTCGCGCGCTTCGCCCTCCAGCCGCGCCAGCTCGCCGGAGCGCTGCATCCCGGCGAGACGCGCCTCGATCTCTTCCAGGAGATCGGGTTCGATCACCGGCCAGGTCGCGCCGCGCACGCCGAGGTCTTTCGCCGAGGCCCCAGGCTCGATCAGCCCTGCAATGGCCAGCAAGGCGAGGACCGCCATGGACAGCAGCGCGGCGGGCCGTCTCATCGCCCTGCCTCCGCCGTCTTGTCCCCGCCGATATCCTCCGGCCCGACCAGCGGTCCCTTCAGGCCGATCCAGGGGAGGTCGGGCAATGCCACGGCGCGGCCGATAATGCGGGCGCGCGGCACGAGGCCGATTTCGGCGTAGCGGCTGTCGTGACTGTCGCGATGACCGGCGTGCAGGAAGTAGTGGCCGGGCGGAATGATGCCCGGCGCGACCGCTTCGAGCGGCCGCCCGTCCAGCGCATGGGCCTTGGCCCGGCCGACCGGCTCGCCGTCGAGATAGACCGTCCTGTCCGCATCGACGGTAACGGCCATGCCCGGCACGCCGCGCACGGCTTTCAAATACGGCACGGGAGACCCGACGGAATCGGGCGGTTCGAACAGCACCCGGTCGCCGATCCGCGGCTCCGTTCCGAACAGCGGGAATGCCGCGTAACCCCAGGCTTCGTCGGACCAGCTCGCATTGACATGCACGCACGAGGCCGCGGTGAGCGGACAGCATCGGGCCCACGACCGGGTTGGGCAGCTCCGCCACCGCCTGCCGGTCCGGGCCGTGGCGGTCGGTCCAGGAGACGACCGCGCGGAGCGGACGGCCCGCGTCCGCGGCCGTCGGCGTGTAACTGAGCCCGCTCGCCCGCGGGATCGCCCGCCACTCTCCCGGACCCCGCCAGCGTTCCCATTGCACTGCCGGGGCCGGGGCGGTGTCGGGAAGGTCAGGGTCGGTCAGGCTTACCGTCACCGGCTCGCCGACGACGGGGCGCCAGGGCCGTGCCACGGCCCGGCCCGGCTCGTCGCGGTCCCGCACCCGCACGGTGACGGCAATCGCATCGCGGTCGGCGCGGCGCAGTGTTACCGCGTAGCGGTTGTCGCCGTCTGCATCCTCCGGCTTCTCGAAATCCGGCGGGGCGGCGAAGCGGAGCGCCCCCGCCTCGATCCGGAACCGGGCCGCATCCGGTCCCGACAGATGCCAGTCGTCCGAAGGCGCGCCCGAATGCGTATCGGCCGGCAGGCTCAGGACGCGGGCGACGGAGCCTTCGGGGTAGGCGATCTCCCGGCCGGCCTCATGGCCATCGGCGGCCAGGGCCGGGGCGCAGGGCAGCGCCAGCAGAATGGCTGCGACCGCACAAGCAGCGCCGGGGAAGAATGTGCGGGAGGAGGAAGGTGGCCGGCGAGCGTTTCCCCTGCCGGCGGAGGGGGAGGCGTCAGGCCGGGATGATGGCCCCTTCCGGCGGCGCGGCCATGCCGCCGCGGTCATGGCCGGAGCGCAGACCCAGGTGGGGCTGACCGGCTGACCGGCTGACCGGCTGACCGGCTGACCGGCTGACCGGCTGACCGGCTGACCGGCTGACCGGCTGAC
>JAJDVH010000172.1 GCA_022826185.1 Alphaproteobacteria bacterium | reverse complement strand
GTGTATGATGAAAGTAGAGAGAGGCGGCTTCCGGGGCCGCCTCTCGTCGTTTCTGCAGAAAGCGACCGGCTGGGGGCCGAAAAAACCCCCGGCGTGAGCAAGCGCGAGAGGTGCGTGCGCCGTCTCGCGCGCGCAATCAGGTGCGCGAACCGCGCCGGCGCCGACACCCGCCCGCCCGCACAGGCGCGCCCGCACGCGAAACGCGCGCAAAACAGGGACACCCCTGTCCCGCCCTTTGCCCGAAAGGAGGCACGCATGACCGAAACCGGCCCCCGCCGCCGAAACCCTCGCCGCAGCCCGGCAGGAGACCCGCGCCCGCAGCCCGGCGGAAACGGCCCCGCATGACAAAACATGACAATTCATGACATCCTCGCCGGGGTCTCTCGACACGCGGCCGGCGCCGCTGCCCGGGATGAGCGGTTCCACCGTCCGGCGCGCGGTCCGGGACGAAGGGGAGAGGCCTCAGGAAGCGGGGTCCCTCGGCTCGATGGGCAGCAGGCGGTCGAGGCCCGTCGCCTGCTCGAACAGGGCCGCCGCCTGCAACAGCTCCGCCTCGCCGCGCGGCCGGCCGACAAGCTGCAGGCCGACGGGCCGCCCGTCTGCGGTGAAGCCGCAGGGCACGCTGACCGCGGGCGAGGAGGTCACCGTGATGGCGCATTGCAGGCCCATCCAGTCCACATAATTGTCGAACACGGTATCGCCGATCCGGTCCACATAGCGCTGCTCCAGCGAATAGGGCGGCACCGCCGCGGTCGGGCAGGCGAGCAGGTCGTAGTTCTCGAAGAAGTCCGCCATCCGCTGGAAGAGCGCCGAGCGGCCGTGCTCCGCGCTGGCAATGTCGCCTGCCGTCAGGGCGAGGCCCTTGTCGTAGTTCCAGATGATCTCCGGCTTGAATTTGTCGCGGTGCGCGGCCATCCGCTCGGCATGCTCGGTGACGAACAGGACGGCCCGGAAGGTGTGGAAGGCGTCCATGGCTCCGGAAAAGTCCGGCGCATGCTCCTCGACGACCGCGCCGATATCCTCGAAATGCGCGACCGCGGCGGTGCAGATGTCGTGGACTTCCGCATCGACGGGCATGAAACCGAGGTCGGCGCTGAACGCGATACGCCGGGGTGCGGCGGGTGCGGCGACGGCGTCGCGGTAGGGAACCGCCGGGGCCGGCCAGGACAGCGGGTCGCGCGGGTCAAGACCCGCCAGGACGTCCAGGAACAGCGCCGTGTCGGCGACATTGCGCGCCATCGGCCCGTTGACGGAAAGGTAGTTGAACCCGCCGTCGGACGGGCCCCGCGGCACGCGGCCGGGCGACGGGCGCAGGCCGATGACCGAACAGAAGGCGCCCGGCGTGCGCAGGCTGCCGCCCAGGTCCGACCCGTGCGCCAGCCAGACCTGCCCCGTAGCGAGCGCGACCGCCGCGCCGCCCGAAGAGCCCGCGCAGGTCAGCGAGGTGTTCCAGGGGTTGCGGGTGGCGCCGAACACCTCGTTGAAGGTCTGCCCGCCTGCGCCGAATTCCGGCGTGTTGGATTTCGCCAGCACGACGCCGCCCGCCGCCTCGATCCGCTGCACGGGAATGTCCGACGCCTCGGGTACATGGTCGGCATAAATCGGCGAACCGTAGGTGGTGCGCACGCCTTCCACCGGGTTCAGGTCCTTGATCGCCACCGGGAGGCCGGCCAGAAGGCCGCGTTCGGAAGGCGGCCGGTCCATCAGTTCGCGCGCCCGGTCGCGGGCGCGTTCCGGCGCCAGTGTCGGCAGTGCATTGACCCGGCCGTCAACGGCCTCTATACGCGCCAGCGCGGCGTCGATGGCGTCGAGCGGCGTGATTTCTCCGGCCTTGAGCTTCGCGACCGTCTCGCGGGCGGTCAGTCGGTAAAGATCGTCGGACATGGCATTGGGGATCCGGTCTTTGGGGGCGGAACCTTACCAATAGTTCAGTGGCGCGTCGCGGTGCGGTTGGCTATAAGCCGCGCCGGCCGGAGCGGCCCGACAAGGCCGCCGGGATTGGGAATGGAATGTTGTCGCTGGTTGCCGCACGGGGCCTGACGAAGCGCTTCGATGCGCATGTGGCCGTCGACCGCGTGGATCTTGAGGTCGGCGCGGGCGAGGTGCTGGGCTTCCTCGGCCCCAATGGCGCCGGCAAGTCCACGACGATGAAGATGATTGCGGGGTTCCTCACTCCGACCGAGGGCCAGGCGGCAATCTGCGGCCACGATGTGATCGACGAGCCGCTGCAGGCGAGGCGCAATCTCGGCTACCTGCCGGAAGGGGCGCCGCTCTACGGCGACATGACTGCCGGCGCCTTCCTCGATTTCGTAGCCGCCATGCGGGACCTCTCCGGCCGGCGGGGCCGCACCGCCGTCGGGCTTGCGGTCGAACGCACCGATCTCGCCGAGGTGCTGGCCCAGCCCATCGATACGCTTTCCAAGGGTTTCAAGCGCCGTGTCGGCCTCGCCCAGGCGCTGCTGCACGATCCGCCCGTGCTCATTCTGGACGAGCCCACCGACGGGCTGGACCCGAACCAGAAACACGAAATGCGCGCGCTCATCCGCGAAATCCGCCCTTCCAAGGCCATCGTGATATCCACCCACATTCTCGAGGAGGTCGATGCCGTCTGCACCCGCGCGGCGGTCATCGCCGGCGGCCGGCTGCTTGCCGACGCCACGCCCGCCGACCTCGCCTCATGGTCGCCGCTGCACAATGCCGTTTCGCTGACCCTTGGCGCGCAGTTCGCCGATGCGGCCGCCGCATCGCTCGCGGCGCTCGACCGCGTGGAGGCGGTGCATCGCGAGCAGGCGGGCCCCGATATCGTGCGCCTGGTGGCGCTTTCCCGCGACGGCCGGCCGATACTGACCGATGTGGGGCTTCTGGTTCAGGCGCACGGCTGGGAGGCGGGCGATCTGCGAACGGAAAC
The DNA here is from genome assembly GCA_022826185.1 of Alphaproteobacteria bacterium. GTDB lineage: Bacteria > Pseudomonadota > Alphaproteobacteria > Bin95 > Bin95 > Bin95. The sequence continues at coordinate 9,287 of JAJDVH010000172.1, read as the reverse complement.
GGGAGCCCTTGACGATGTCTTCCGGCGCATGACGCAGCCCGGCGAGGAGGGGCGCCGCGATGGCTAACGTCGTCCATGTGTTCCGGCGTGAGTTCGCCGGCTATTTCATCACCCCGGTCGCCTATGTCTTCATCGTCCTCTTCCTGGCGCTGGCGGCGGCGCTGACCTTTTATGTCGGCCATTTCTTCGAGCGGGGACGGGCGGACCTGCAGTCGTTCTTCCAGTGGCACCCCTGGATTTACCTCTTCTTCCTGCCGGCGATCTCGATGAGGCTTTGGGCCGAGGAACGCAAGACGGGCACAATCGAGCTGTTCCTGACCCTGCCGGTCTCGACCGCGGCGGCCGTGGCCGGGAAGTTCCTGGCGGCCTGGGCGTTCGCGGGCGTGGCGCTGGCGCTGACCTTCCCGATCTGGCTCACCGTCAACTATCTGGGCGCGCCCGACAACGGGGTCATCACCGCCAGCTATATCGGCTCCTTCCTGCTGGCCGGCGCCTATCTGGCCATCGGCTCCTGCCTCTCCGCGCTTACCCGGAACCAGGTGATCGCCTTCGTGCTGACCGTGACCGTCTGCTTCCTGTTCAATGTGCTGGGCGCCGGACTCCTGGAGCCGGTCTTGGGCGATGCCGTTCCGGCGGACCTCCTGGAGACGCTCGCCTCGTTCAGCCTGCTCGGCCACTTCAACAATATCGTCAAGGGCGTGATCGACCTGCGCGACATCGTCTATTACGCGCTCGCCATCGGCGTCTGGTTGGCCGCGGCCGCCATAACCGTCGACCTGAAGAAGGCGGGCTGAGGCGATGGCGGCGATGGAGCGGCACCGGCGGCGCAGCCTGTTCGCCAGGCTGGCCCTGGCGCTGCTGGCGGTATTGTTCGTGGCGGGGGTCTCGCTGTCCGACCGGCTGTTGCGCCACGCGCGCCTCGACCTGACGGAGGAGGGCGCCTTCACGCTCGCGAAGGATTCGAAGCGGGTGGTGAAGGAGATCGACGAGCCGATCGTGCTCCGCTTCTACTTCTCCAGCCGCATCGCGCGGGAGGTTCCGCAGGTGGGCGTCTATGCGCGCCATGTGCGCGACCTGCTGGAGGAATTCGCCGCGCTTTCCGACGGCAGGATCGAACTCCGGATCTTCGATCCCGAACCGTTCACCGACGCCGAGGACCGGGCCGACTCCTTCGGCCTCCAGGGCCTTCCCGTGGACCGCACCGGCGAGCGCGTCTTCTTCGGCCTTGCCGGCACCAATTCGACGGACGATGTCGAGCTGATCCCGTTCTTCGACGAAGCCCGAGAACGCGACCTCGAATACGACATCGCCCGCATCGTCCACAGCCTCGCCAACCCGGAGCGGCCCGCCGTGGGACTGATTACCGGCCTGCCGATCGCCGGGTCGCCGATGTCCCAGTCGGGCCGGGGCCAGAACGACGCCTGGGCGATCTACAATCTGCTGCTGGCTTCCGTGGACGTGCGGCAGATCATCAGCACGGCGACCTCGGTGCCGGAAGGCGTCGATGTGGTGGTGCTCGTGCATCCCAAGCGGCTCACCGACGAGACGCTCTATGCGCTCGACCAGTTCGTTCTGCGCGGCGGCAAGCTGCTCGTCTTCGTGGACCCGCACTCCGAAGGCGAGGCGCAGCACCCGGAAAACCGCCGCCGCGGGATGCCGCCGGGAGGGTTGGCGTCCAATCTCGAAAGACTGTTCGCGGCGTGGGGCATAGAGGTGCCGTCCGGCGAATTGGCGGGCGATTCCGCGCTCGGACGCCGGGTGCAGGTGCCCGACCGGTCGCGGACCCGGTTGATGGCGGTGGACTATCCGCTGTGGCTCGGCATCGACAGGAGGGGGATCCTGCCCGGGGATTCGATCTCCGCGGAACTCACGCTCCTGAATTTCGCCTCGCCCGGCCACATCCTGGCGACCGAAAGCGGCGGAGCCGCGGTAACGCCCCTCGTGACCACCTCGAAGGCCGGCGGCACGGTGCCGGTATCGCTGGTGCAGGGGCCCATCGACCCGCTCGCCGTCGTCCATGCCTTCGAGCCCGCCGAACAGCCGCTCGTTCTTGCCGCCAGGCTTACGGGCGAGGTGGACACCGCCTTCCCGGACGGGCCGCCCGAGCCGGAAGCCCCGGACGAAGGCGACAAGGCGGCGGCCTCCGAAGCGGAGGGCGGGGACGAGGAAGAAAAGGCCGCATGGGAGGCGCTGAAGGCCGCGCATCTGGCGCGGTCCTCGGCTCCGATGGACGTCGTTGCGGTGGCCGATGTCGATATGCTCGCCGACCCGATGTGGATGGTCGAAGGCACGATGGGCGACGGGCGCGTCGGCCAGGCGGTGGCGGACAACGCGGCCTTCTTCCTGAACGCGGTCGAAAACATGACCGGCCGCGACGATCTCGTCTCGCTGCGTTCGCGCGGCAGCTTCCAGCGGCCCTTCACGCTGGTGGAGGACATCCGCCGCGAAGCGGAAAGCAAGCACAGGGCGAAGGAAAGGGAGCTGCTCGACCGGCTGGAGGAGGCGCTGAGGCGGCTGAACGAGCTCGAGAGGGACCCCGCGGCGGAAGATCAGGTGGTGTTGACGACCACGCAAACGGATTCGCTCAAGACGCTGCGCGCCGACGTGGTCCGCCTTCGCCGCGAACTCCGCGATGTCCAGCACCGGTTGCGCCGCGATGTCGAGGCGCTCACCTCGCGGCTGGAGCTCGTCAACATCGCTCTCGTGCCGGCGCTGGTCGCACTCTTCGCCCTGGTCGTCGCCTATGTCCGGCGCGCCCGCCGGCGCGCTGTGCAAGAGGGTGGGCGAGCCGCATGAGACCCCGCAATTTCCTGCTGTTGCTGGTTCTGACGATGGCCACGGCCGCCGCGGCGGTTGCGGTTCTGGTGGAGGAGCGCGCGCGCGGCGGCGATCCGGTCGCCGGCACAATGCTGTATCCGGGCCTGCTCGAGCGCGTGAACGACATCGACTTCGTGGAGGTTTCGACGACGGCGGACGGCACGGTGTCGGCCCGGCGCGAGGACGGGCGCTGGGGCGTCGTGCAGCGCCACGGCTACCCCGCGGACTTCAGGATGCTGAGCCGCATGATTTACGACCTGGCCCGTCTCGAGCTGATCGAGCGGCGCACCGCCAAGCCGGCTCTCTATCCGAAGATCCGGGTCGAGGACCTCGGCGACAGCAGCGCCCTTTCGATCCGCATCGCGGCGAAGGCGGGCGGCGAGACGGCGGCCGACCTGCTGGTCGGGTTCGCCCGCCCGGAAGAGCTTGGCGGCGGCGTCTTCGTGCGCAAGAGCGGCGAGGCCCAGTCCTGGCTCGCCGAGGGCGACTTCCAGCCGGTGCAACTGCTGACGCGCTTCCTCGACCGCAATATCTGCAATGTGGAGCAGCGCCGCATCCATCGCACCCGCCTGACCCATGCCGACGGCGAAACGGTCACGGTGTCGAAGGCCGGGCCGGAGGAAACGGCCTGGAGCCTGGAAGAGCCGCCGCCGGAGGGGCAGAAGGCGAAGGCGAGCCACGAACTGTCGCCGCTCACCAGCTGGCTGGATTTCCTGATCTTCGACGATGTGCGCCCGGCCGCCGAGGTGGACTTTTCGGCGCCCCTCGTCGCCGGCAGGTTCACGACCTTCGACGGGCTCGTCGTCGAGGTGCAGATGGCCCGGCAGGACGGCGACTACTGGGTGGCGCTGGCTGCATCGACGGGAACGCCGGACCCGCGCGTCGAGCCCCTGCTCGACGAGCGCAGGACGATGGACGCCGACAAGCTCGAAGGCTCCCTGCAGATGGCGCTGAAGACGCCGGACGAAGTCGCGGACGAGATCGCGGAGATCAACGCCACCGCCGGCGGCTGGGCCTACCGGGTCACCGACTACAAGACGGACAGGTTCCGCACGCGCCTCGCCCAGCTTACGGAAGCCGCGGACGGGAGTTAGCCTCGCCGCGGGCGATGTCGAGGAACACCTCCTCCATGGTCTGCCGGCCGTAGCGCGCAATCAGGGCGTCCGGGGCGCCGCGGTCCACCAGCCGTCCGGCCTTCATCATCAGCACGTCGCGGCAGAGCCGTTCCACCTCCAGCATGTTGTGCGAGGCGAGCAGGATGGTGGCGCCGGTCCGCTGCACATAGGCGGCGAGATATGAGCGCGCCCAGTCGGCCGTTTCCGGGTCGAGCGAGGCGGTCGGCTCGTCGAGAAGCAGCAGCTGCGGCTCGTTGACCAGCGCCTTGGCGAGCGCGAGGCGCGACTTCTGGCCGGCGGAGAGCGTGCGCGTCCTTTGCTTCAGGAACGGCGTGAGCTCCAGCGCCTCCGCCAGCTCCCGGACCTGCCGGCCCGCCTGCGCCACGCCGTAGAGGCGCGCATAGACCAGCAGGTTCTCCTCCGCCGTCAGCCGGCCGGGCAGCTCCACATAGGGCGAGGAGAAGTTCATGCGCCCCAGCGCCCGGTAGCGGTCGCGAGTCATGTCCGCGCCGAGCACCCGCACCGTCCCGGAGGTGGGCAGCAGCAGGCCGAGCAGCATGGCGATGGTGGTCGTCTTGCCGGCCCCGTTGCCGCCGAGCAGCGCCACGATGCCGCCGGGCTCGAGGTCGAAGGTCAGCCCGTCCACGGCCTTCACGGGCCCGAACTCCTTCGAGAGATCCCGCACCGAGACGGCCCATTCGCTCATGCTATGATTCCCTCTCCGAGAGCAGCGGAGCGCCCGCCGCCCATGAAGGTTTTAGAGCCCGCGCCGCCCCGGGGCGAGACCGGCTTCGTGCAGACGCGCACGCTGGTGCTGATCCGCTGGGTTGCGGTGGCGGGGCAGGCGGGCACGGTGCTGGTCGTCCATTTCGGCTTCGGATACCGGCTGCCGATCGAGGCGGCGGCGGCGGTCGTCGCCATGTCGGCGGCGGTCAACCTCTACGCCAGCCTGCACCATCGCGCCGGCGCCGGCCTCCCGGAGCCGCAGGCCTTCGGCTTCCTCGCCTTCGACACGCTGCAGCTGGCGCTGCTGCTGTTCCTCACCGGCGGGCTCCAGAACCCGTTCGCCCTGCTGCTGCTGGCGCCGGTGACGGTGGCGGCGTCGGTGCTGTCCCGGGCAAGCTGCATCAAGCTCGTCGTGCTGGCCGCGGCGGCCGCGAGCGTGCTCTCGGTCTGGCATCTGCCGCTGCCCTGGGACGGGCCGCCGCCCACCATGCCGGCCCATCTGGTGCTGGGCATCTGGTTCGCCACCATCACCGCCATCGCCTTCCTCGCCGTCTATGTGGGGCAGGTGGCGATCGAGCGGCGCCGGATGACGGATGCGGTCTCGGCTGCGCAGGATGCGCTGGCGCGCGAGCAGCGCGTGGCCGATCTCGGCACGCTCGCCGCCGCCGCCGCGCACGAGCTCGGCACGCCGCTCGCCACCATCACCGTCATCGCGTCCGAACTGGCGCGCGAAGTGCCGGCGGACAGCCCGCTCGCCGAGGATGCGCAGCTGCTGAAGAGCCAGGCCGAGCGCTGCAAGGAGATCCTGACCGAGCTGTCGCGGCACCCGGACGCGCAGGGCGCCTCCTATCTGCGGATGCCGCTGACGGCGCTGATCGACAGCACGGCGGACCCGCACCGGCGCGAGGCGGTGGACCTTTCGATCCTCGGGCGCGGCCGCGACGACTCGCCGGAGCCGTTCCTGGAGCGCCGCCCCGAACTGGTGAACGGCCTCGGCAACATCCTCTCCAACGCCCTGCAATTCGCCCGCAGCCGCGTCGATGCCTCGATCGTCTGGGACGCGGAGCGCGTCGGCGTGACGATCACGGACGACGGGCCGGGCTTTTCGGCGGCGGTGATGGGGCGCCTCGGCGAGCCCTACCTCTCGACCAGGCGGGGCAGCGACGGCCATATGGGCCTCGGCATCTTCATTGCGCGCACGCTGCTGGAGCGCACGGGCGCGGATGTCACCTTCCACAACCGCCGCCAGGGCGGCGCGGAGGTTGAGGTTCTGTGGCCGCGCGTGATACTGGAACCTGCGACAAAGGGTGAGGAGCGATGAACGAACAGCAAGGCTCCGGCGACGCCGGCACACTCCTGTTGGTCGATGACGACCCGCCCTTCCTGAACCGCCTGGCGCGGGCGATGGAGCGGCGCGGCTTCGACGTGCGCACCGCCGGCTCGGTGGCGGACGGCAAGGCGGCGGTGGATATCGACCCGCCGGACTACGCCGTCGTGGACCTCCGGCTCGGCGACGGCAGCGGCGTCGATGTGGTCTCGCACCTGCAGACCGTCCGCCCGGAGAGCCGCGCGATCATCCTCACCGGCTACGGCAATATCGCGACCGCGGTGGCGGCGGTGAAGGTCGGCGCGATCGACTATCTGCCGAAGCCGGCGGATGCGGACGCCATCGAGACGGCGCTGAAGCATATGGGCGCGGACCCGCCGGGGCCCCCGGAGCTGCCGATGTCGCCCGACCGGGTGCGCTGGGAGCATATCCAGCGCGTCTATGAGCAATGCGGGCGCAATGTCTCGGAGACGGCGCGCCGGCTGCGCATGCACCGCCGCACCCTCCAGCGCATCCTCGCCAAATACGCGCCCAGGGAGTAGCGCGCCGCCGCCGGGGACACCCTGCGGCGTGTCATGGAATGTCATGTTTTGTCATGCGGCGGCCCGGCGGAAGCCGCGGCAACCCCCCGCGATGTGTCATGAGATGTCATGTTCCCTATGCCCGCGATCTATATCTCGCTGCTCCTTCCGGCATGAGGCCGCCGTTCCGGGCCGGCCTTCCAAGGAGGGCCGCCTTGCCGCGACCGGCCTCGCCTGATGTGCTGCATGTCCATCTTTTGTTCCATTTCGTTCTCCTCTCTCCGCCATCGGCTCGCCCGAGTGGCGGGACCCTGTTTCGCGCGTATCGCCTGCGCGCGCGGGCGGGCGTTTGCGCCGGCGCGGTTCGCGCGCCTGATTGCGCCTGCGCGCGCGAGGCAAAGGCAGGGCGCACGTCTCCCCTCGGTTTCGACGGGGTTTTTTTCGCGCCGGCGCCGACGCGAAGGGCACAGCCTCCGGATGCCGCGTCCTGCCGCCCTATCTGGGCGCGGCCTGAGTGAATGTCAAGCCAATCAATGAAATATTTCCGTATTATGTGAACATTGCGCGCAGCCGGGCGGAAAAGCCCTCTCCCTCGGGGAGAGGGTTGGGAGAGGGCCGCGCGAAGCGCGGAGCAACCGGGCCGGGCCGCGACCCGCCGCAACGCGCCCGTTCTCCGGGTTCATCCAAGCGAAACCGGCCGCCCCGGCGTTGCATCCCGCGACACGAACACGGTCCACTCCTCCTCCGTCAGCGCGGCCTGGCGGCCGGCCTCCGCGAGCGCCGATCCCAGCCCGACACCGCCTTCGAGCGGGCCGCCGCCGTCGAGACCCCGGCGGGCCTCGCCCGGCGGGCTTCGCATCGTGGCATCCGTCATGTCCAGCCTCCCTTCATGCCGCCATTCCGGCAAGAGATACGCGAATCGGCTTCCCGCTTCAGCGCCGGTTCCTCAGGGCGGTTCGCGAGGGCTGCGCGAACGGCGGACTCGCGGGGCGAAAGGACATTCTCCGGCGGCCGACCGGCCGGGTCCGGTCCGCTTGCGCGCCAGACGAACGAAATGGTATATTTGCGGCGTTAAGTTACCAGGGTCTTGGAGGCGCCGATATGGCTGCCTATTTCGTCATGGCGAAAATGGACGATGGAGACGCGCCGTTCAACGAAACTGTCGTTAATGAGATTTTTCCCGAAAACTACATGCTGGTTCCCGGCCATGTCTGGTTGGTTATAACCGACGCTGAAGGCAGTTATGAGGTTGCTAAATCTCTTGGCCTGGTGTCAGGAGGACTGGAGGAAGCGTCGGGCATGATTGTGCCCGCCAGGGGCTATTGGGGATTCGCCCACAAGCGCCTCTGGCAGTTGCTTCAGCCCGACGGATCGAACGACAGCGCAGACCCGGCTGGACAACGGAGCGCGTCGAGGATAGCTTGATGAATGGTGACAAAATCGAAATCCATGATTTTCGCGAACGGATTTCCAGGCTGGAAGCGCATATGGAACACATGGCGACAAAGTCATGGGTATTGGGCGACGTCGTCGGCGGCATGGTAGCGGCCGCAACGGTAACGCTTGCGGTAATAAAACTGTTCGCCCAATAAAGTTCTTTAGGCGTCCCGTTTCTTCGGAACGGGATTCTCGCGATTTGGCAGGAGCGCCCGATTTGTGCTGGAAGGGCGCATAAAGGGGCTTTCGCGGACTGCCGCCGCCGCTATGGTCCCGCCATGAGCGGATCGGATACCGGGACAGGACCGCGGGACGACGGAATCGACGCTGCCGCCGTCGATGCCTTCATCGACCGCTGGGAGAAGTCCGGCGGTTCCGAATCGGCGAATTTCCAGATGTTCGCCGGCGAACTCTGCGACCTGCTCGGCCTGCCGGGGCCCGACCCCTCGGAAGAGCGGAACGAATACAACGACTACACCTTCGAGCGGCGCATCGACTTCAAGCACGATGACGGCAGCACGAGCCCCGGACGGATCGACCTTTACCGGCGCGGCTGTTTCGTCATGGAGGCCAAGCAGTCCGCCAAGCGGGCCGGGCGGAAAGCCGGCGATCCCCGACAGACGGACATGCTTCCCGAGGACGCCATGCAGGTCCGGACCGGCACAGCGGTTCGCGGCACGCGCGGCTGGGACGGGGCGATGCGCGCCGCCAAGCGGCAGGCGGAAGGCTATGCCCGCGCGCTGCCGGAGGAGCATGGCTGGCCGCCCTTCGTCCTGGTCGTCGATGTCGGCCATGTCTTCGAGGTCTATGCCGACTTCTCCGGCCAGGGGAAGAACTACGCCCAATTCCCGGACCGGGAGGGCTATTCCATTCCGCTGGCGGGCCTGCGCGATCCGGAGGTCCGCGCCCGGCTCCGCGCGGTCTGGACCGACCCGCAATCGCTCGACCCCGCCCGGCGGAGCGCCGAGGTCACGCGCGACATTGCCGAGCGCCTCGCGCGCATCGCCCGCAGCCTGGAAGACCGGGGGCGCCACCCCGAGGAGGTTGCGGAATTCCTGATGCGCTGCCTGTTCACCATGTTCGCCGAAGATGTCGGCCTTTTGCCGGAGAAAGGCTTCGAGACGCTGCTGGGCGGGATGGTCGATACGCCGCAGCATTTCGCCCCGGCGCTGGAGGGCCTGTGGCAGGTCATGGACGAGGGAGGGGTACAGACCGGATAGATAGGTAACAGATTGGACCGGATAGATGGGTGACAGGTTATGGGTAGGCCAGGAGGTGGCCGATGCCTTGGAAGGAGACCTGTCTGATGGACGAGAAGATGTCGTTTGTTGCGGATTGTCTTCG
>JAJDVH010000254.1 GCA_022826185.1 Alphaproteobacteria bacterium | reverse complement strand
GGCGGGTGTCGGCGCCGGCGCGGTTCGCGCACCTGATTGCGCGCGCGAGACGGCGCACGCACCTCTCGCGCCTGCTCACGCCGGGGGCTTTTTCGGCCCCCAGCCGGTCGCTTTCTGCAGAAACGACGAGAGGCGGCCCCGGAAGCCGCCTCTCTCTACTTTCATCATACACCATACCGCCAAATGTCAAGCCCACCGGGAACAAAAAATGAAAATGCCGGGTGATGCCAACGGTCGTTGACCGGAATCGATGGCGGAGCCACCCCCAACCGTCGCCCCGGACTTGCCTGCCCCCGCGCAGGCGGGGGATCCGGGGCCCAGCCCTGAACGGTGCGGCAGCTTCAACGGTCGAACCCGTTCAGCGCCGGCTGCGATGGCGGGAGTCGGGGTCCCGGATCCCCCGCCTGCGCGCGGCCCCTCCGGCGCCGTGCTGTTGCAGGAATGCAACAGGATTGGAAAATCGTCGTTCAACGGATTGCGGGCACCCCGCCGGGCGGGCAGGATGGCCGCGCCGTCCAATCCTGGACGGCTGTTACCGGAAGGAATTCGGAATGAGGAAAGCACTTCCGAACGCCGGTCGCAGAATCGGCATTATGGGAAATTGTTGCGCTTGAGCAAGGGTGGGGCGGCGCCGTTGCAACACCAACGCCGCCCCGGACGACAGCGACGGAGGAGGGTTGGGGACAACCCGTAACGCCGCCGCCGTCCTTTCAGCAGGCTTCGATCAGAAGCTGATGGCGATGCCCGTAACGAAGGCGGTGCCATCGACCTTCATGGCCATCTTGTTCATGTCGAAGGTCTTGGCGCCATCGTCCTCGGCCTGGAAGATCGAGCTCTTCCACGCCACGCCCGGACCCAGCGTGTAGCTGGTCGAGAGCATGACGGTTTCGGCCTTGGTGTCGTCCTCGCGGGATTCCTGCGACCAGTGCAGGCTGACGCCCAGCGGGCCTTCGTTGTAGACCACGCCGGCGCTCATCAGCGTCGATTCGCCAGCCATGTCCTTCACCACCGATTCGGTGTGCTCGGGAACGAGGTTGGCGGCCGCTGCGTCGTTGCAGGCGCCGGTCCCGGTTGCGGGACAGGTGAGGCCGTCCATCTTCTTGTCGTTCCAGTTGAAGTCCGCGCCCGAAATGGCCCCGGGCGTGCCCTTCGGAACGGTGCGGGGAATGGAGTTGGCCGTGGTGGGGGCAACGGCAGTCGTTGCAGCACCTGCCCCCGTCGCAACATGCGCGACCTGCCTGGCGGTAGCGGCCAGCTGGGCGGCGGTCGGGTTGGTGTTAGCTGCGGTATTGGTGCCATCCCACAGCTGGTAGTAGAGCGGCGTCTTCATGACCTTGTAGGCGCCGGTGTCGGACTGGGCCAAGGCGAAGTTGAAGCCGAAGCTGCCGAAACCGACCCGGACGCCGAGGTTCGTGAAGGTCGCGTCGTCCGCCATCTTCGCCATTGAGGTGGCCGGGACAAAGTGATCCTCCGGGCCGTTGCCGTCCGGCGTGCCTACAGTACCGCCCAGATAGTGCGTGCCTTTCTCCGTATCGACGTTCGTCGTCGCGTTGCGCGCCGCGTCACAGCCGGCGTTGCCGAATGCGGCGAAACCTGCTCCGGACCCTGGATTGGTGCCATCGGTGGTTGCGCCACCAATGCCCTTGCGTGTCAGGCCGCAGAGGTGATTGCGGCCGCTGGCGTCCACCGTCTGCTCGCCGGTTGTGCCCGCGTTCCAGTGGCCGAGGGAGACGCCGAGTGTCGTTCCCGCCATCTCGCCCTGGTAGTTGACGCCGACCGACCAGCTGTCTTCGTCATTGTGCGAGATGCCGCCGGTTGCCTCGTTCATGGTGCTGCCGGCCCAGGCGGCGCCGATCTGGAGGCCCTGCATGCGCGGCGAATAGTAGGCGATGCCCTTCCGGTCCGCCTTCCAGCCCGCGGTGTTGAACCCGGAGCCGATCGGGAGCCACTTGTTCACATCGCCGGCAGCGATGGTGACGCCAACGTCCTGTTCGCCGTAGTGCATGGACGAGTGGACATCATCCTCAGCGCCGAGGCGCAGGTCGCCGAAGCCGCCCGAAACGGCGACATAGGACTCGTCGATATTGCCGGGCCCGTTGCCCTCGACCTGGATCTGGCCCCTGAAGGTGAGGCCGTTATCCGTCTCGATCTTGGCGTTGACGAAGAATTCACTGTCCGACTGCACGTCGGCCACGCCTTGCTTCGGGTTTTTGCCATCCTTGTCATAGACGGTGTCGAAGTCGCTGACGCCGACCCATTGCTGCATGTAGCCGGCGACGCCGACCGACCAGGCCGGCTCCATTTTTTCGTCAGCCGCCATTGCGGGGCTGGAAACGAACGCCAGACTTGCGGTCGCAAAAAGGCAATTTCGCATAATGCCGATTCTGCGATTATGAAAAATATTAATATGACCTATCTTCGTTCTTTTCTGGCGATGGCGGAGGAAAGAAGCAGCGCCAGAGCCGCCGAGCGCCTTGGCATTCCCCGGCAGAGCGTGACGCAGCATATCCGCGCCGTGGAAGAGAAAGTCGGGCGGACATTGCTCGAAACGCC
>JAJDVH010000075.1 GCA_022826185.1 Alphaproteobacteria bacterium | reverse complement strand
CCGCCGCCGCGCTGCTCGGCGGGCTTGCGGCCGAGAGCGAGCGCGAGGGCCGCCATGCCGGGGATGCCGCCTCGCGGCGCCTCGGGGCGCTGCGGGCCGACCGCGCCCATGCGGACCGGCTCGAACGGCTTGCCCTTCTGCGCCGTTCGGGCGGGCTGCTCGCCCCGCGCGGGCGCTGACGGGCGGTCTCCGTGGACACGCTCGCGCTCCGCGTTTTCGCCGAATACGGGCCGCTCGCGCTCGGCTGGGGGCTCGCCGCCTGGCTGCTGAACCGCGATGCGCGCGGCCGCCAGCAGGTGCTCGACGTGATCGTCGCCAACACGCGCGCGCTCGCCGTGCTGGCGGAGAAGATCGACGCGCTCCGGCGGTAGCGGGGGTTGGTGGTTAGTGGCCGGCGGCTGGTGAACAGCCCGGCCGCTGACCACCGGCCGCTATCCACTGTTCACTCCAACGGAGGTTCCATGAACCCCGCAATTCCTGCCTTCCCCTTCTTTCTCGGCGCCTGGAACCGCAGCCAGAATCTGGCGACGCCCGCGCTTCACCGGAACATCGCCGAATGGTTCGACAAGCGGATCGCGAAAGGTTCGCGCCGCCTGCTGCTGCTGGCCTTCCGAGGCTCGGGCAAATCGACCCTGCTCGGCCTGCTGTCCGCCTGGCTGCTCAAATGCAACCCGGACCGGCGCATCCTGGTGCTGGCGGCCGAGTCGGCGCTGGCGTCGAAGACAGTGCGCACGGTGCGCCGCATCCTGGAGCGCCATCCCGACACGGAAGCGCTCCGGCCCGGCAAGCCCGAAGAATGGGCGGCCGACCGGCTGACCGTGCCGCGCCGCCTTGTTTCGCGCGACCCCTCGCTGCTCGCGCGCGGCATCGGGGCCAACATTACCGGAAGCCACGCCGATGTCGTGATCTGCGACGATGTCGAAGTGCCGAATACCTGCGGCACGCCGCTGAAGCGGGCCGACCTGCGCGCGCGCCTCTCCGAGGCCGATTATGTGCTGAGCCCCGGCGGCTTCCAGATCTACAGCGGCACGCCGCACAGCTACTACTCCATCTACGCCGGGGACCCGCGGCCGGAAGAGGACGAGGAGTTGCCCTTCCTCCACGACTACCACCGGCTGGAGGAGCCGCTCAGGGAGGATTCCTGGCCGGAGCACTACACGCCGGAGCGCATCGAGACCATCCGCCGCCGCTCGGGGCCGGCGCGCTACGCCAGCCAGATGCTGCTCAAACCCGTACAGGCGGTGGAGGGCCGGCTGAACGCGGAATGGCTGCGCCGCTACGAGGGCCGGCTCGAATACAGCGAGGCGAACGGCGAGCCCGTGCTCCGGCTGGAAGGCCGGCGGCTGGTCTCCGCGTCGGCCTGGTGGGACCCCTCTTTCGGCAGGCCGGACAGGGGCGACGCCTCCGTGCTGGCGGCGGTCTATACCGACGAGGACGGCCGGCGGCTGCTGCACCGGGTGGTCTATACGGTCCACGACCCGAAAACCGCGGACACGCCGAACCGGGGGGCCGATCTTTGCCGGCAGGTGGCGGCCCAGGCGCGCAAGCTCCATCTGCCGGTCATCTTTGTCGAAAAGAACGGACTCGGAGCCTTCCTGCCGGACATCCTGCGCCACCAGCTCAAGCGAAAGAGCTACGGGGCGACGGTGCAGGGACTCCACAACCACCGGCCGAAGCATGAGCGCATCCTGGAGGCCTTCGACGCGCCGCTTGCCGCCCGCGCGCTCTGGGCCCATGCGAGCGTGTTCCAGTCGCCCTTCCTGCGCGAACTCAGGGAATGGCGGCCGGGCGGCAAGGGCCGGGACGACGGGCTGGACGCGGCGGCCTGCGCGCTGCTGGCGGAACCCTACCGCCTCGGCCCGTCCGGCCGCGCCCCGCGCCGGGAGTGGCGCCCCGCGGCGAGGTCCCGCCGCGCCCGCACCGATTTCGGCATCTGAGGCGGGAGCCGGGAGCGGACCTCCGCCCCCTCATCCCGGATAGCGGCGCCAGCCGCGTATCGAGGGGCGGCCTCCATGACGGGCCCGCCCCATCCACCAACCACCTTCCACAGGAGGAAACCCCATGATCCCTGCACTTCTCGCCCAGATCGGGCTGCCGCTCATCGCCCGCCTCGCCGGCGCCGGGCTGGAGGCGCTCGACAACCCGGCGGCGGATACGGCCGCCAAGGCGCTGCGCGAAGTGGACGGCGTGCTGCGCAATGGCGCCATCGCCCCCGACGCGCTGGACGCCGCCAACCGGCGCATCGAGGCGCAAGCCCGCTCCCGCGAGGCCGAGACCGCGCTCCGCGAAGTCAACGCCACCATGCGCGCCGAGACCCGCGCCGAGGACGCCTATGTGCGCCGCTGGCGGCCGACCTTCGGCTATGCGGTGACGGTCGCCTGGGCCATGCAGATGGCCGCCATCGCCTGGGCGGTGGTCGCGCACCCCACGGACGCGCCGGCGATCCTGGCGGCCGCGGCCTCGCTCAGCGCCATGTGGGGCGTGGCGCTCGCCGTGCTCGGGGTCGCGGTGCATGAGCGCTCGCGCGACAAGGCGCTGGCGGCCGGCCAACCGGCCCCCGGCCTGGCGTCGCTGGCCGCCGCCCTGCTGGACCGCAGGAAGGCGGACCGGCCCGCCGCGCCTGCCGGGTAGCGGGCACGGACAAGTCCCGGTTCATACCAACGGTCCTTGATTGGCATCCATGCCGCCAGCCGCCGGGAACCTCCTCCCCCGCTCGCGGGGGAGGCCGGGCGGGGGCCCGCTTTCGCGTCAGCGGAAGCGGCGGGCGAAGCCCGGCAAGGACCCGTCGCGCCCCCCAACCCCTCCCGCCGAGCGGGAGGGGAGAGAAATCGAAGGCCCTCAACAAGAGGGCCGTACTGCGCACTCCGGTATCAGTAAGGGCTGCCGGAGATGTTGCTGTCGGCCATCTTGCCCTTGAGGGCTGCGACCGCGGCCATCGCGCCTGCCGCCATCAGGCGGCTGTCGTTTGCGATGGTCGCGAGCTGGAAGCCCTTCTCGAACATCCGCGCGGCATATTCGGGCGAGCCGCAATGCAGGCCGGCCGGCACGCCGTGCTTCTTCGCGCCGGCGAGGATGGTGTCGATGGCCGCCACCACCTCCGGCACCTCGGTGTCGAGCTGCGGGGCGTGGCCGAGCGAGAGGGAGAGGTCCGAGGGGCCGACATAGATGCCGTCCAGCCCCGGCGTGGACAGGATGTCGTCCAGATTGTCGATCGCCTGCTGCGTCTCGATCATGGCGATGGCGAGCACCGTGTCGTTGGCGTGCTCGCCATAGTCCGCGCCGGCATACATGACGGCGCGGATCGGTCCGAAGCTGCGCGAGCCCTTGGGCGCGTAATTGCAGCAGGAGACCAGCTTCTCGCATTCCTCCCGGGTGTTGATCATCGGGCAGATGATGCCGTAGCTGCCGGCGTCCAGCAGCTTCTGGATGATGCCCGGCTCCAGCCAGGGCACGCGCGCCATCGGCGTCGCGTTCGACAGCGAGATCCCCTGCAGCATGGGCACGGCGGCGGTGTAATCGACCATGCCGTGCTGGAGGTCGATGGTGACGCTGTCCCAGCCGCAGCCGGCCATGACCTCGGCGGAAAAACCGCTCGGGATGGCGAGCCAGCCATTGACGACCGCGCCGCCGGCCTTCCAGGTTTCGAGGACGTTGTTCTTGCGCATGTTCCTTGCGTTCCTTAGCCGAGGACTTCCTTGTTGACCACATGGGCGGGGACGGGCCTGCCGTCGAAGACGTCGATCACGTTCTGGCAGGTGACCATCGCCATGCGGTCCATCGATTCGCGGGTCACGCCCGCCGAGTGCGGCGAGAGCAGCACATTGTCCATGGTGAAGAGCGGGTTGCCGGGAAGCGGCGGCTCCGGGTCGAACACGTCGATGCCGGCGCCCAGGATGGTCCGGTTCTTCAGCGCCTCGATCAGCGCGGCCTCGTTCACGATGCCGCCGCGCGCCGTGGTGACGATGATGGCGGTGGGCTTCATGCGCGCGAGCCGGTCCGCGCCGATCAGGCCGTAGGTCTCCTCGTTGCGCGGGCAGTGGATGGTGACGAAATCCGCCTCCGACAGCGCCGCATCGAGGTCGTCCACCGGCTCCGCGCCCGCGGCGCGCACGGCCGCCGGGTCCGCATAGGGGTCGTACACCTGCACGTCCATCTCGAAGCCGAGCGCGCGCTTCACCGTGCGCGAGCCGATGCGCCCGAAACCGACCGACAGCAGCCGCTTCTCGAAGAGGTCGAGGGCCGAATACTCGTTGCGCACGCCGAAATTCCCGGCCGCCACGCCCGCATGGTACTGGCGCGCCATCTTGGCGAGGTCGAGCATCATGAACATGGCGTGTTCGGCCACGGTCACCGAATTGGCGGTGCCGGCGACCATGAGCGGCACGCCGCGGTCGGTGAGCGCCGGCACATCGACGGAATCGAAACCGACGCCGAAGCGCGAGCAGACTTCCAGATTGGGCGTGGCGTCGATCAGCTCGCGCGTGTAGCGCGTGCCGAACAGCGTGATCCCGTGGATATCGCCCAGATGCGCCCGGAGGTCGAAATCCGGGCCCTCATGGACGATCTCGACCTCGATGTCGTCGCGGGCCGCGAACAGGTCGAGCCCCGCCTTCGGCATGCCCTGCACGCAGAGCACCTTGCGCATGTTGGTCGCATTCATGGGGAAGCGCCCCCTCCCGTTCCCTCGAAGCCCCTGCCATAATCCAGCTTGCTGCCAAATGCAAAGCCGTCTGGAACGAAGGCGGCGCGAATCGGGGGGAGACGGGCGATGACGGGAGCGGGTCCGGAGACGAAGGCGTGAAATTCGGCTGGCTGACGCTCTCGGCCTCGCCGGCGCCGGAGGCGGACCGCGAGCGCATCGCCGACCAGATTGCGCTCGCCGAGGCGGCCGAGGCGGCGGGCTTCTCCGATGTCTGGCTGACGGAGCACTATTTCACCGGCGAGAGCGTCTATTGCGATGCGCTCACCTTCGCCGCCGCGCTCGCCATGCGCACGACACGGCTCAGGATCGGCTTCGCCGTGGTGCAGGCGCCGTTCCACCACCCGGTGCGGCTTGCGACGCAGCTCTCCCTGCTCGACAACCTCTCCGGCGGGCGCATCGACATCGGCATCGGCAAGGGCACGGTCTATAACGAATACGAGTTCGTCGGCTACGGCCTGCGCAGCGGCGATTCCCGTGCGCGGATGGCCGAGACCGTGTCCATCCTGGAGCGGGTCTGGACCGAGGCGCCGTTCCGCTACAAGGGCGCGTTCCACGACTTCGAGATACCGGAACTCCGCCCGCGGCCGGTGCAGCGGCCGGGGCCGCCGCTCTGGCGCTCGGCGATCTCGCCCGCCTCCTTCCGCGAATGCGGCGAAGCCGGGCTGCCGCTGTTGACGACGCGCCTGCCGCTGGAGGCGATACCGGAACGCTGGGCGCTCTATGCCGAGGGGCTGGAGGCGAGCGGCCACGCCCCCGGCAAGCGCGCCCGGCTGCTGGCGGACGCCGCGGTCTGGCGCAATGTCTATGTGGCGGATTCGGACGCCGAGGCGGAAGACCGGCTGTATGCGCATCTGGTGGCGACGCGCGCCCATATCATGCATCTGCGCATGACGCTCAATCCGCCGGATTTCGAGATCGACCCGGCCATGCTGAACGCGATGAGCGATCCCTCGGTCCCGGACGGCGAGGCGGTCGCTCAGGCGATGGAAACCGGCTCCATCTTCGGCTCCCCCGCCCGCGTGCGCGAGCAGGTCGCCGCGCTGGCGCAAGCCGGCGTCGGCCACCTGCTCTGCCAGATCGCCTTCGGCGCCATGGAGCGCGAGGAGGCGCTCGCCAACATGCGCGGCTTCTCCGAGGCGGTGATCCGGCGGCTCTGAAGGGAAGGGAGTTCGGAGACCTTATGGCCTGTCGCGGTTGCTTGCCAACGACCGGCCGATCAGAACCGCCGAGGACGTGCCGCCGACAGCGACTACAGCGATAACACCAGCAATCCACGGGTTTGCGCCGGCAAGACCCAACACCGCTGCCATGCCCAGACCGGCAAGAGCCACAACGAGTGCGTATTTCTGGCTGCGGTCCAACCGTCTCTCGTCCTGTTCCACGATTGCCCGCTCGAGCTTCTGACGGTGGTCTTGCTGCTCTTCCCACTTCCTGACGATTCGATCCGCCAAGCCGGGAACCATGTTGTCGTAATCCGCCAACATTTGAGGCGGGGGGATCGGGCCTTGATAGGCAACGGTTTGTATCTGCTGGATGAGGGCGCGGCGGGTTTCGGAATCTTCGCCGTCAACCGGTTGAAGAAGACGTTGAAGAGCATCCAAAACGGCCGGATCGTCTGCTTTGGCGGTAGTTCCGGCCGCCGCAACCGGAGCGTGGTCTGGGGTATCCGGTTCGTTGCCGCTGCCGGTCAACGCTCCTTATCCTGCCGACGACCGGCCCTGGCCTGCGCAATTGCGGCCTTCATATCGCCAGCTACCTTTTCCCAATCAGCGCGCATGGCCTCATCGTCCGACAGGATGAATGTTCGCCGGCGTCTAACTGGAAGCGGATCGAACGCCAAGCTCGCACCGACCAAATACGCCTGCAAGGCGTCCCGATCAAAGGCAAGAGGACTACGTGTGAGCCTCATTGACTATATCTCCGACTCCGATTCGGGATGATTTGGAGTCTTTGTCAAGGTAGGTGTGCACCGACCCGATGTAAAGCCCGGCCGTCTGGCTACTCCGCCGCGGCGGCCGGGGCTTTCAGGTCGGTCGAATATCTGATCGAGACCGGGGCCTCGGCCTCGAAGGGGCTCTTCAGGTCCAGCTCCTTCGCGATTTCGCGGATCGCCGGGAAGACCTCCGTGCCGATCATGCGGATGCAGGTCATCGAGTCTTCCTGGCTGACCGTCCCGTCATTGCCCCAGAGCGCGAGGATGCCGGGCCGGGTCTCCTCCAGGATGCGGCGCAGCTTCGGCACGACCGTGTCCGGCGTGCCGGCGATGATGCGCAGATCCTCCATCTGCTGCTCGAAGCTCGTCTGGCCGCGCGGATTGGCCCGGCGGCCGGCGGCGAACTCGACGAAGGCGCGGCGGTTGCGCGGCGAGGAATAGCCGGACGGCGTGGACCAGACCGGGTGCGCCAGGCCCGTGAACTCGCCCTGCATCCAGCGGAACTGGCGCGCGTTCTCGATGGCCTTCTCCTCATTGTCGGAGACATGCACCTGGATCAGGTAGCCGCGGTTCTCCGGCCCGGCCTCGTAGCCGGCCTCGAGCGCCACATCGTCATAGGTCTGCCAGATCTTCTTGGTGTCGGCGATGGAGGTGTTGAGCGCGATATAGGGATAGCGCTGTTCGGCCGCCCACACGATGGTCTCGCGGCTGATGACGCCCGGCACCCAGACGCGCGGATAGGGCTTCTGCAGCGGCACCGCCCAGGGGTTCACCACGCGGTTCTGGTAGTGCCTGCCCTCGAAGCGGAAGGGGCCGGTCTCGGTCCATGCGCGGACGACGAGGTCATGCGCCTCCTCGAAGCGCTCGCGGTTGTAGGCCGGGTTGACGCCGGCCGCGAGCTGCTCCTGGCCGCCGCCGCGCACGAAACCGGAAACCAGGCGGCCCCTGGAGATCATGTCGATCATGGCGAGCTCTTCGGCGAGCCGGACCGGGTTCTCCGCCAGCGGCAGCGGGTTGCCGAGCATGACGATCTTCACCTTCTCGGTCATGCCCGCCAGGATCGCCGCGAAGATGTTGGCCTTGGCCTGCATGCAGAACGGCGCATTGTGGTGCTCGTTCAGCATGATGCCGTCTATGCCGACTTCCTCGGCGTAGAGATACTGCTCCAGGAACTCGTTGTAGAGGCGGCTGCCGTCCACCGGGTCGAAATAGCGGTTGGAGAACATCAGCGCCGTCGCGCCGAACTCCAGTCCCTTGTCCGCCGGGTAAGTGGACATGGGCTGCTCGGTGAAATACATGAGGTGCATCGGCCGTTACTCCCCGATGAAGTCCTGAACGAGCCGCGCCAGCGCCTCCGGGCGCTCCAGCGCGACGGCGTGGCCGCAATCCGCGACGGTTTCGAGGCGGGCATTGGGCAGGGCGGCGGCATATTGCGCCGCGCAGTCCGCCGGCACCACCCCGTCGTCCGCCCCGTGCACGACCAGCGCCGGCGCGGTGACGCTGCCGAGCAGCGGCGCCAGCGTCTGGCTGTACATGTAGGGCTTCCAGGCGATGCGGAAGCACATTTCGCGGCAGATGTCCCAGGCCTCGAGCTGGTCGTTCGTGGGCTCGCGGCCATAGACCGCGTCGAAGGCGGCGGGGTCCTTGAAGAAGGCCTCGGCATAGTCGATATAGCCGACCAGCGCCTGGTCGAGGATGAAGCCCTCGCGCGGCTGGAGGCCCATCGCCCCGACCAGCACCAGCCGGTCCACGTCCGCAGGCGCCATGCTCGCCATCTCCGCCGCCACCCAGCCGCCGAAACCGAGCCCGACCAGGGTCGCGCGCCCGATGCCGAGCCCCGCCAGCAGGCCGCGATAGAGCACCGCCAGGTCGCGCACGCTGCGCATCCACTCCGCCCGCTCGCTGCCGAGGCCGAAACCGGGATGGACCGGCATCAGCACATCGTGGTTCACGGACAGCGCCTCCGCGAACGGTGCGCGGTCCGGACAGCCGAT
Organism: Alphaproteobacteria bacterium; assembly: GCA_022826185.1. Classification (GTDB taxonomy): domain Bacteria; phylum Pseudomonadota; class Alphaproteobacteria; order Bin95; family Bin95; genus Bin95. The sequence continues at coordinate 13,036 of JAJDVH010000075.1, read as the reverse complement.
ATCGTGGTGCAGGATCAGCACCGGGCTGCCCGCGCCGCAGCGGCAATAGCGCACCGGCACCCCCGCCACGCTCACCTCCCGCCAATACTCGTCGCAACCCCCGGCCATCCGGCAATCCCTCTCTTTCCCCGGTAAGCTCCAGCCTAGACCGTTTGCGGCCTCGACGGAAACCGGGCTCAAGGTGCAGCGCCGGCGCGCGCCTCCAACCGCTCCAGCCCGATCTCCAGTGCGGCGAGGCTGCCCATCAACACTTTCTGATAGGCCGGGAACAGTGCCTCAATGCGCTTGGAAGGCGCGGTTTCCGGCGAGTCGTCGATATCCTCGGGGTTCTCGAAGCCGTCCCGGATTGCCTGAAAGTCGGGAATCAAGTCGGGACGCCCTATTGCTGTTCCGAACGCCCCGCAGTCGCTGAACAGCATGGCCTCGAATTCATGTATCATCACCAGCGGCAGGAACCGGCCCCGGTCGAACCTCGCTCCCATGAGCAAAGCCACGTCGTCGAGCAACGCCAGTTCGATCGGGTCCGCACCCTGCGAAGCTGCGCGGCAAGGCCCGGCCGCCCGCTTGCGGCAAGCCGTAATAGTCGACCATCAACGCGACTAAGCATCCCCGGTCCTGCTTCAGTTGGCGTTCTATGTCCCGCCGCACTCTGGGCCAACCGGGGACCCCGCCCATAAGCCGCGCCTCGACGCCGATACAGCCCGCGCTCCAAAGATGGCCGCGCAATATCTCTTCCACGAAGGCCTGTTCTGTTTGCCCTTCCACGAAAACATGGAGGCGTTCCATGCCGTCACGCCCCCGCCGGATCGCTCGTCAGCCGCCCTCCGAAATGGTTTTTCTCCCAAAGCTGGCCGAGGCTGTAATCCTCCAGCCATTCGCGCAACGGCTCCGCTTCCAGCCGATTGAGCCGGGTCTCTCCTCCGACACGCTCGGCTACCAGCACGTCTTCCGGTTCGAAGTGGTCGAGCAATGTCGGGGACTGCGTGGCGGCAACAATCTGCGTTTCCGTAGAAGCGGAGCGCATCATGGCGGCGAGCATGGCAATGGCGTAGGGGTGCAGGCCCAGTTCCGGTTCGTCGAGAAGGATAATTTCAGGCCGGAGCTTCACGGGTTGAAGTAGCAGTGTCGTCAGCGCCATAAATCGCAAAGTTCCATCGGAGAGGGAGGAAACGTCGAAATAAGCGTCGGAATTCCTGTGCCGCCATTCAAGCCGGATGGTATCGGGATTGAGTTCTAACGGTTTTAGGGTGAAGTCGTCGAAGAATGGTGCAACCTGTCGAATGGTACTCCGAATCAGCCGGTACGAAGCTATATGTCGCTCGCGCAGAAGATAAAGGAACGATGCTAGATTGGAGCCGTCTTCCCTAAGGAAGCGGTTGTCGTGAAGCATAGACGTTTTCTTCATAAGAGAATAAATACTGGTGTCATGAAAATGATACAAACGCCATGCTTGAAGTCGATCCATCATTCTTTTTTGATCCAATTCTAAATCTTGATGTTTAGAAGTTCCAATATAGCCGAACGTATAATCTTTCCCCAAATAAATAGTGTCATCGACGGTAGGATGAAATTTAATCGAGTAATTCCCCTCTTCCTCGAAGGCAATATGTATCGAGAATTGCTTTGTGTTTCGAGAGCCGAAATGAAGGAACCTCTCCGCACCTCCGTGTCCAGTCACATAATTGGCGATTCTATCCGAGCCAACGGCTTGGACAAATGAGAACGCACTGAGGAAATTAGACTTGCCAGATCCGTTCGCACCGATCAGCACATTGAGCGGTCCGAGCGGTACTACGACTTCAGCGCCAAAGCTCTTAAATCCGGTAATCGCAATATGGTTGAGCTTATCCATGAAACGCCATCTGTCGCCCGGATTGCTACGGTCCAGCCTGCACCGAAACCTGGCGCGCGTCCACAGGGAAGCGCTGCCACCCTCACGCGATCCGGTCGCCCTGCTGGATGTTCGGGGCGGTGCGGTTGTCCATGCCGGGGAGCATCTGGGCCGGGTCGCGGGTGACGACGACATCGACGACGCTCGGGCGGTCCCGCTCGGCGATGGCCTCGGCGAAGGCGGCGTCGAGGTCGGCCGGGTCCTCGACGCGCACGCCGTGGCAGCCGAGCGCGCGGGCGGCGTCGGCATAGTTGGTCTCGGAGAGGTCGGAGGACTGGTAGCGGCCTCCGTACATGGCGTGCTGGAGCGCCTTCACATAGCCCGACGCGGCGTTGTTCACCACGGCGACCGTGAGGCCGAGGCCGAGGCGGCGCGCGGTCTCGATCTCGCCGAGGGTCATGTTGAAGCCGCCGTCGCCGGAAAGCGCAACCACCGGCCTGTCGCCGGCGGCCAGCGCCGCGCCCATGCCGCCCGGCAGGCCGTAGCCGATGGAGGCGAAGCCGCGGTCGGCGATATAGGTGCGCCCCGCCTGCCGCGTGTCGTAGAGGAGGCCCGTCCAGTGGCCGGCGAAGCCGCCGTCGGCCACCAGGATGCCGTCGTCGGGGAGCGCGGCGCGGATGGCGTGGACCAGCCGCGCCATGTTGACCGGCGTCTCGGCGCTCTCGTAGCGGGCGCGGGCCTCCTCGCGCCAGGCGGCGTGGCGGCGGGCGGCCTCGCCGGTCCAGGCGCTGCGGTCGATGCGCGCGTCGCAGGCCGCCGCCAGGTCGTCGAGGCCGGCCTGGGCGTCGCCCCAGAGGCCGACATGCGCACGCACGGCGCGGCCGATCTCGCCCGCCTCGATTTCCAGGTGGATGAGCGGGATATGCGCCGGCGGCAGCGTGTAGCGCCTGGTCGCGATCTCGCCGAGCTTGCAGCCGACCGCGATGAGTGCGTCGGCCTCCTCGATCAGCCCGTTGGCGATGCGGTCGTAGCGCCCGAACAGGCCCATCGACAGGGGATGCGTGCAGGCGAGCGCGCCCTTGCCGGACATGGTGTGCGCGACCGGCACGCCATGCGTCTCGGCGAAGCGCCTGAGCGCCTCCCAGGCTTCGGAGAGGTGGATGCCGCCGCCCGCGAGCAGCAGCGGGCGCTCGGCGCGGTCGAGGATGGCGGCTGCGCGCTCCACCGCCGCCGCATCCGGGCGGGCGCGGAGCGAGGGGATGCGCTTGCACGCCTCGTCCACGTAAAGCGCTTCCTCGCTGAAATCGAACTCGCCATGCGCGATGTCCTCCGGCACGTCGAGGATGACGGGGCCGGGCCGCCCGGCGGTCGCCACCGCGAAGGCGCGGCGCACATGCTCCGGGATGCGCTCGCCCACCTCGACCCGTATCACCTCCTTCACCGCCGGCGCCAGCATCTCGATCTGGCGGGTCTCCTGGGTCATGTTCTTCCAGGCATGCGCCCGGTTGGCGTCGCCCACCACGGCGATCATCGGCACGCCGGCGTTCAGCGATTCCACCAGCGCGGTCAGCAGGTTGGTGGCCCCGGGCCCGAGGGTCGCATCGACCACGCCCGGCCGCCCGGTCACGCGCGCCCAGGCGTCCGCGGCGAAGGCCCCGCAGCGTTCGTCATTGATGAGCGTGTGGGTCATGCCGAGCGCGCGCACCCCGTCATAGAAGGGCAGCAGCTGGAAGCCCGCCATGCCCCAGATCGGCGCGCCGCCATAGGCGTTCAGCATTTCGGCGACGGCGCGGCCGCCATTCATCCGCCGCGTCGGGTCGTTGCGCCGGTCGGTCATGCGAAGAGCTCCGCGAATTCGGGGAGGGTCATGCCGGGCGCGGCGCCCGCGGCGCGCGCCAGGCTGTTGGCGGCGGAAAGCCGCCCGGTGTTCCAGAGCGAGCGGGCGTCGCCGATGCGCGCGGTTGCGCCCGCAACGGCCGCGGCCGGCACGCCCATGCCGGCGCAGGGCTCCAGCCGGCTTATGCCCGCTCCGTCGCAGCCCATGCCGGCGTCGTGGCAGACGACGGCGCGCACGACATGGTGGATGACATAGCCCGGATTGGCGGGCAGCAGCGCGCCGTGGCTGCCGGAAACGACCACCTTGTCGCCGTCCGAGGCTTGCAGCAGCGAGAGCGAGTCGAGCCCGACCACGCCCGGCGCGAGTTCCATGCGGGCTTCCTCCAGCGGCGGCAGGACGCCTGAGGGTTCCGGCGTTTCGGCAAGCAGGGCGCCGGCTTCCGCCGCGCCCATGCCGATGCGGCAGCCGGCGCGGGCGGCGGCCTCGTTGACGGCGGAGAGCACGCCCCGCCGGGCCATGTCGGCGCCGTCGCCGATGCGCGCGCTCATATGGTCGATGGCCGCCGCGCCCATGCCGATCATGTCCAGCAGGGCCAGCGCGCCGACGCCTGCCCGGTCGAGGCCGAAGCCGGCATCGTTCAGCATCACGGCGCGCAGGCCTGCCTTCGCCGCCACGCTCGCGCAATAGGCCCCCCCATGGCTGCCGGCCAGCACCACGCGGCCGCGATGGCCGGGTTCGACATGGGTTATCGAGTCGATGACGATCATGGCCTGTCCACGCCGGTCGGACCGTTCGCCGGCGGCCTCGCGAAGGGCCGCCGGCAGCGTCGGAAAAGGAGCCGGCGCGGCAAGGACGGGCTACAGCAGCTTGACAAGGGCGACGATCAGCCCGCCCTGGGCGATCATCGCGCCGAACATCCATTTCAGCAGGTCGGCCTTGACCGCCGCGATCTCGACTTTGAGTTCGGTCTCGGCCTTCGCGATCCGGGCCTCGGTCTCCATCCGAAGCGTCTCCACGCCGCCCTCGACCTTCACGATCTCCGCCTTGAGACCGGCCTCGACCTTCGCGACCTCGGCCTTGAGCCCGGCCTCGACCTTTGCGACGTCCGCCCTGACCGCCTCGATGTCCGCCTTGAGCCCGGCCTCGACCTTTGCGACGTCCGCCCTGACCGCCTCGATGTCCACCTTGAGCCCGGCCTCGACTGCCGCGAGGTCGGTCTGCGCCGCTGCGATGTCGGCCTTGGTCGCCAGGTTGGTGTTGAGCAGGGCGACATGTTCTTCGGCCAGGGTCTCGGCCTGCTTCTCGGTGAAGCCGCTGTCCGTCAGGCGCTTGACGAAGCGGTGGGTGTCGAAGGCGATGGCCCCGGTCATGGCCCCGACTATAGGAACCGAAACGCTCCGGAGCAAGCGGCGGGCCAGCCGCTCAGGCCGTGAAGACGGGCTTGTCGCCGGGGGCGGGGGTGCCGGAGAAGGCGCCGGCGCGCATCACGGCCATGCGGCCGCCATGGGCCTCGACCAGCGCGTTCTGGCTCGCCCGCGCGCGCCGGTGGACCTCGTCCGGGTCGCAGACCTGGCGCATCGCCGCCGTGAGCCGCGCGACCGTCTTCGGTTCGCGGGCGGCCAGGTTTTGGCGTTCCTGGGGGTCGGCGTGGAGGTCGAACAGCTCCGGCTCGAAGCCGGTATAGCGGATGAGCTTCCACCGGCCCTGCCGCAGCATGAAGCAGCCGGAAGCGGCCCCGGCCGCGTGGTATTCGCTGAACACGGCGCGCTCCGGTTCGTCGCCGAGCGTCCAGAGCGAGCGGCCGGGAAGCGCGGGGTCGGCTTCGAGGCCCGCGCATTCGAGGATCGCCGGGTGGCAGTCCAGCAGAGAGGCCGGCGTTTCCGAGACCCGCCCCGCCGGCACGCCCGGCCCGGCGGCGATGAGCGGCACGCGGACCGCCTCCTCATACATGTTGGATTTGCCCCAGAGCCCGCGCACGCCGAGATTCTCACCGTGGTCGCTGGTGTAGATCACGCGCGTTGCCTCCGCGAGGCCGGCCTCCTCGAGAGCGGCCAGCACGCGGCCGATATTGTCGTCGAGGAAGGAGCAGAGGCCGTAATAGGAGGCGATGGCGACCCGGCGCGCCTCGTCGTTGAAGAAGCTGTCATAGGGCTGGGCCTCGGCATAGGCCTCGATCCAGGGATGGCGCGGGCGAAGGCGGTAGTCCCTCGGCAGGGCCATGTCCGCCGGGTCGTAGAGGGCGAAGAAGGGCTCGGGCGCGATCAGCGGGAAATGCGGGCAGACGAAGGAGACGAACAGCACCCACGGGGCCTCCGCCGCCGGGGCCTCCTCCCCCAGCCAGCGCACCGCCTCGTCCGCGATCGCCCGGTCGTAGCGGGTGTAGCCGCTCTCGCCGGGGCCGATCTCGCGCGAGAACTTCGCCCCGCCGAAGCGCACCGGCATGGGGTCCTTGATCGCGCCATACACATCGCCCTTGCCGTCCACCACATGCAGCGGGCGGATCTGGGTGTCGAAGCCGGTCGGGTCGGCCTCGTCGCGGTAATGCAGCTTGCCGATGGAGAGCACCGGGCGGCCCGCCGCCTGCAGCGCATGGCCCCAGCTTGGCGCGCTGCCGTCATAGGGATGGCCATTGTCCCAGGCGCCGATCTGGTGGACATGGCGCCCGGTGGCGAAGGCGGCCCTGGCCGGCACGCAGATCGGCGAGGGCGTGTAGGCGCTGGAAAAGAGCGTGCCGCGCGCCGCCAGCGCGTCCAGGTTCGGCGTCTTCACGACCGGATGGCCCGCAACCCCAATGGCATTGGCGGAATGCTCGTCGGACATGATGAACAACAGGTTCTGCGGCTGCATGGCGCGGCGTCTCTCCGCCCGGAGCGGGCGCGCGGCGATTGAAGCCGATTGCCCCGCGCTTTCCAAGACGGGCCTGCGCGCGGCCTGTCCTCCCCCGCGCCGAAGCGATAGTCTGGCGCGACCCGCGGCGGGCAGGGACGGTATATGGCGATCATCGGCAAGATCCTGGGCGGGGTGCTGGGCTTCGCGGTCGGCGGGCCGCTGGGGGCGCTGCTCGGCGCGGTCGCCGGCCACGGCCTCATCGACCGCAGCCGGAGCCGGGCGGCGACAGGCGGCAACGAGGCCCTCGAGGCCGACGCCGGGGTTGTGTTCGCGCTCGGCGTCATTGCGCTGTCCGCCAAGGTCGCCAAGGCGGACGGCACGGTCACGCGCGACGAGATCCGCACCTTCCAGCGGATATTCCCGTTCGACGCGGACGAGCGGGAGCGAATCTCCCAACTCTACAACGAGGCCCGGCGAAGCGCGGACGGCTTCGAGGCCTATGCCGAGCAGGTGCGCGGCGCGCTCGCCGCCAAGCCGGAACTGCTGGCCGAGGTGGTGGACGCGCTTTACGCCATCGCCGCGGCGGACGGGGAACTGCATCCGGCGGAAGAGGGCATGATCGCGCGCATCGGGGCGGTCTTCGGCCTCAGCGACTACGAGATGGCCTCGCTCCGCGCCCGCCACGCCCCCGGCTCCGGGTCGCGGTCCGGCAGAGGCCGCGCGAGGAACGGGCGCGAAGACGCGGCGGACGCCTATGCCGTGCTCGGCGTGGCGCCGGGCGCCTCCGACGAAGAACTGCGCGCGGCGCACCGCAAGCTGGTGCTCACCTACCATCCCGACCGGCTGGTCTCGAAGGGCCTGCCGGAGGAGTTCATGGAGCTTGCCAACGACCGTCTCGCCGCCATCAACGCCGCCTATGAGACGGTGCGGAAGGAGCGCCGGGCGCGATGAGCGGGGCGGCCGACGGTCAGGTCGCGGCGGCGGCCTGCGGGCGCGCGGCGAGCGAGCTCGAGGTCGCGTAGTCGAGGTCCCTCGGGAAGCCTTCCACGGAGCGCTGCACGGCGGTCTCCAGGCGGTGCAGGGTCTCGTCGATCTCCGCCTCGGTGATGGTGAGCGCCGGGCAGACGCGGATGAAGTTCTTGACCGCGATCAGCACCAGCCCTTCGAGCAGGGCGTTGTAGCGGATGCGCTCGGCCATCGCCGGGTCCGGCCGCTTGCTTTCCGGCGTCTCGACGATGTCCAGCATGTAGTAGAGGCCGGTTCCCCGGACCTGGCCGACGACATCGTATTTCGCGGCGATCGCCTCCAGGCCGGCGCGCAGCCGGGCGCCCCTGGAGACCGCCTGCGCCGCCAGCCCGTCGCGCAGCACGATCTGGAGCTGCTTCAGCCCGACGGCGGCCGGCAGCGGGTCGCCGGAATAGGTGCCGCCCCAGGGCAGGCCGGCCTTGCCGCGCGCCTCCTCGGCGATCTCCCGTGTCGTCACCGTGCCGGCGATGCCCATGCCGGCGGTCATGCCCTTCCCGAAGGAGACGATGTCCGGCATGACGTCATATTGCTCGAAGGCCCAGATGCTGCCGGTCTTGGCGGGCGCAAGCTGCGCTTCGTCCAGCATCAGCAGCGCCCCCCAGCGGTCGGCGAGCTGGCGCAGGCGCGGCAGCCATTCCGGCGGCGGCACCACCATGCCGCCCGCCACCGGGATGGTCTCGGCCATGATGAGCGCGAGATTGCGGCTGGTGACGTGCTCCATCAGCTCCTCGCTGTGGTCGAGGCAGGCGACGCCGCAGCCGGGATATTCGAGGTTGACCGGGCAGCGGTAGCAGAGCGGGGCGTAGATGGCGTTGCGGTGCGAGGGCATCATCAGCGGGCCGAGATGCGCCTTGCGCCCGCCGCCGACGCTGGTGACGGCCTCGGCCGCCAGGCTGCCGCCATGCAGGCCGCGGATGACCGACACGATGTCGTAGCGCCCGGTGACGCCGAGCGCCATGCGCATGGCGATCTCGTTGGCCTCGGAGCCGGTGACGGCGAAATTCACCACCTTGAGGCCGCCCGGAAGCGTGCTCGCGATGAGCTCGGCGAACTCGATCAGCCAGGGGTTGGAATACCAGGAGGAGGTGTGGACCAGCTTGTCGGCCTGCTCGCGGATCGCCTCGGTCAGCTCCGGGTGGCTGTGGCCCAGCACCATGCACATCATGCCGGCGGTGAGGTCGAAATACTCCTTGCCGTCCACGTCCCTCAGCACGATCCCCCGGCCGCTCTCGAAGATCACCCTGGGCTCGTAGCGCCAGCCATAGATACAGGCCTCGTCGCGGGCCATGAGCTCGTGGTGCATGTTCGAGAACTGAAAGGTCTTTTCCATCGTCCGACTCTCCTCCCGCCGGCTGTGCGCGCCCATCATGGCACAGCCGGGCGCACCTTGCGCGGGCGCCGGGCGGTCCCTATTTTCCGCTGCGCCGGGGAGGTGGCCGAGCGGCTGAAGGCGCACGCCTGGAACGCGTGTATACGGTAACCCCGTATCGTGGGTTCGAATCCCACCCTCTCCGCCATCGGACCGGTCGAAGGGGAGCAGGCCGCTATGACGGAACCGTTTCTCACCACGGTCGTGGGGTCCATGCCGAAGCCGGCCTGGCTGATGGAGCAGGTGCCGCTCAACGAGGCGGGCAAGCAGGTTCACGGCAAGGGTGCGGACTGGGTCTTCTCGGGCGGTCTGCTGTCGGAGGCCATGGACGACGCGACCCGGGTGACCCTGCACGACCAGGAGGCCGCCGGGATCGACATCGTCAGCGACGGCGAACAGCGGCGCAGGTCCTATCTCACCTATATCACCATGCGCCTCGCCGGGTTCGACTACGAGGTGCTGGCGAAGAAATGGACCCGGAACCGGCGCCGGCTGGCGGAGGTCGGCCGCTGCGTCGGCCCGGTGCGGCGCACGCAACCGATGCTCGCGGACGACCTCGAATTCCTGCTGGCGGAGACCGACCGGCCGGTGAAGATCACGATGCCGGGGCCGATGACCGTGGTCGATTCGACGGCCGACGAGCATTATGGCGACGAGGCGGCGATGGCGATGGATGTGGCGGACGCCCTCAACGCGGAGGCGCGCGAGCTCGATAGGTTGGGCGCCGCGGTGATCCAGTTCGACGAGCCCGTGTTCAGCCGCTATCCCGACAAGGTCAGGGAATGGGGCGTCGCGGCGCTGGACCGGTGTCTGGAGGGAATCGAGAACACCAGGACGGCCGCGCATGTCTGCTACAGCTATCCGATGCCCGGCGTGCCCCGGCCGATCATGGACAGCTATCCGGTGATTCTGGAAGCGCTGGAAGGCTCCAGGGTCGATCAATTGGCGCTTGAGTTCGAGGCGTCGCGCCTGGACCCCGCGCTGCTTCGCCTCTGCCCCTCCAAGACGGTCATGTTCGGCTGCATCGACAACGGAACCGACGAGGTCGAGACGCCGGACCATGTCGCGGGAAAGCTGCTCGCGGCCGCGAAGCATTTGCCGGCCGCGCAGATCCAGGCGGCGCCGGATTGCGGACTGGTGCCGCTGTCGCTGCCGGTCGCGAGGGCGAAACTGAAGACCATGGTCGAAGGGGCGCGGCTGGCCCGCAAACGGTTGAAATAGGTCGAGCGGACCGTCCTCTCATTGCTGCCCCGATCGATGGCGGCGCCATCATCTGGCTGAAGCTGCCGGAAGAGGCGGATGCCCGTTACCCGGAGAGTCTACCATGCCCGCCGTAAGCGCCTTCGAGTTCCAGCGCAAGTTCGGCCGGTTCCAGCACGAAGCGCAGCGCGAGCCGGTGGAGATAACCCGGCGTGGGCGCCGCGCGTTCGTGCTCATGTCCGCGGAGCAATATGACTGGCTTCGGGCTTCGGCACAGCGCAGCCATCGCACGGAGGACGCCGCCGATGTGGTGATCGACGCCGTTGAGCGCGCCGGGATGGATGCGGAGCACAAGCCGCTCGACGAACTGCTGACGTAACACCGGATCGGTGTCGCTTCCCGACCCGAAGCCGGGCCTGGTCATCCGCTACGACTATCTCCGGACGCATGAGGCCGCTACGGCGCGCGCCCGAGATTGTATTTCATGATCCGGCCGTGGCGGCCGGACCTGTCGCCCTCGAGTTCGTAGATGCCGCCGTTCGGGCCGCGGCGCTGCGCAAGCACGGCGTCGATGGCGAGGCGGTCGTCCCGGTCGAGCTGCAGGTCGAAGATGGATACCGTCTCGGCAAGACGGCCGGCAGTGCGCGCGCCGATGATGACGGCGCCGACCTGCGGGCGGTCCAGAACCCAGCGGGCGGCGACGGCGGCGATGGTCGCTCCGTGCTTGCGGGCGACGGCCGCCAGCGCCTCCATCAGCTGCTGGAACAGCGCCCAACCGCCGAACTCGTCGATGATGAGCCGGTATTTGACCAGCGAGCGGTTGGCGAATTCGTATCCCGGATCGGCGGCGCCGAGCCAGCGCCCGGTCAGGAAGCCGCCGGCAAGCGTGCCGTAACACAGCATCTTCATGCGGTTCCCGGCGCACCAGCGCGAGAAGGCGCCCGCCGGCCGGTTGTCGAGCAGGGAATACTGGACCTGCGTCGAAACGAGGTCGAAACCCGCATCGATGAAGGGCTGCATCGCCGCCTCGCTCCAGTTGTTGACGCCGAGCAGCCCGATCTTCCCCTTCGCCTGGATGTCCTTCAGGCAGGACAGCACCTCGTAGGGGCGGCCGCGCGCCAGGTCCCACCAGTAGAACTGGACCAGCGGCAACCGCTCCAGGCAGAGCCGTTTCAGCGACCTGTCGACGACCGCCTCGATGCCGGCGGGCGTGATCGTCTCCAGCCGGTCGAGGTCGGGCACCAGCTTGGTGTGCCACATCGGGTCGAATTTTGGCCCGTAAGTGACACTGGGGTCAGAAGCGCTGCTTTCCTCGCAAGTAGCTGCATCATAGGGACTTTCCGGAGACGATGCAAGACCGGGTGCATCACTTTGTTTGCCGGGAGAGCCGGTTTGCATCTGCAAATTGGGGATTTTCGGGGTTCGTCGAAGCGCGGCCGTGGATCCGCAGAGCGCTCCCCGGCCGCGCCGCGGATGTCCGGATACGGCATGGATGGGGTGCTCCGAAACCGGGCGGGAACACGCATGGTCGTCCGTGCTCGCCGGGAGGATGGCAGACTGGTGATTCCTGAGGAATACAGTGGGCTGACGGCAGCGGCGCACGGCCTGTGTCGCAGCGTCGTTTGCGGGCACTTGCGGGGATTCCGCCTCGGGTTCGCGGATTGGGCATGTTGCGGTGCTTCCGGGGAGCGGGAACGGCGGATTCCCGGCGCGCGGCGCGCGCGCGGCGAACACATTGATACGGCATTGATGCGGCGCGCGCGGCGTTCGCTGGAAAACGCACGCCGCGCGCCGCCGATGCGCTCATGCGGCGGCGTGTTCGTGCGTGGGCGCGGGCTCCTGTGCCGGACGAAATCGGGCTGCCGGCCATGCGTCACGCGGGAGGGTGAAGCGCGGCCGTGCCGACAGGGTCTCTGTTGCGGGGATTGGCGGCGCCGGCGCGCGCTCCGCGTCGCTGCCCGGTTTGCGGGGATTCCGCTTTGAAATCGAAGATTGTGGATTTTATGGTGCTCCCGGAGAGTTCGCCGGGGAGTCCCGTTCTGGGACTGGCCGGGAAAGGAGATGTCCCCGGGGCGCGCCTTGCCGACATGGGTACGGCATGGATGCGGCGCTCCGGATGTTTGCGGGGAAACGCATGGTGCGTTGCCCGCGGTCCACGGAAGGAGAGGCGATTTGGCCGGGGATGACGGCAGGAAGAGGCCGCGCTCGGTGATGGCGACCGACAGCGAGTGGCGCCTGGTGCGCGGCCGGGCGGAGAAGGCGGGGATGTCGGCCTCGGAGTTCCTGCTGTCGCGCGGGCTTGCGCCTGCGGAGGCGGCGGCCGGGGGCGGCGGGCTGCCGGCGGCGGCGCAGCGGCGTCTTGCGGTGGATCTGCGCCTTCTGGCGCTGGCGGAGCGCCTGCGGCTGGCGCAGGAGGGCCGGGAAGGCGTCTGGCGGCTTCTGGTGGAGGAAGCGGAAGCCTCGGTGGCGGAGGACGAGAGGGAGGGCTGAGATTGGGGGCGGCGCGGCAATGGTGCACCGGTTGGCGGCAAAGGGTAGTGCCGGCGCTCCGGCGTCCATGGATTTCGTGGAGCGCGCCCGTGGCGCCGGTCGCGCTCCATGGAGCGGCCGTGGATTCCGCGGGGCGCTTGCGTGGGCGCCATGCCGGGGCACCAGCGCCACGACCGGGGCCCATGGGTTCAGCGCCTGTGTGTGGGCAGCGCGGTCCCCGACGCTTGAGGCGCGGGACCGACATGTGCTCCACTCATGGGCGCCACGCTTGGGCGCCAGCGCCCCGCGTCCAGCGCCCGCGGGCGCCATGGCCGGGCGCCAGCGCCACGGTGGCGCCCGCGCGGATTTCCCGGCAATCCAGACAGGCGCGGGATCGGGTACAATAGGAAACGCCCCGGGCCGGAGCCTCGGAGCAGCAGCGGGGTTCGGGGCGAGGGGAAAATTGAAAAAGCCC
>JAJDVH010000121.1 GCA_022826185.1 Alphaproteobacteria bacterium | reverse complement strand
CCCTCCGTCATGCCCGGACTTGTTCCGGGCATCCATGCGGCCGTGCAGCGGAGCCGATGGAAGTGGATGCCCGGAACAAGTCCGGGCATGACGAGAAGATGGTCGGGACGCCGGGCGCTGATCCGTGTCCCGATCCGACGGAACCCTTTGAAATCCTGTTGAATCCAGGCCATGCGCCCTGTCCGCAAAATCCAAACCGGACAGCAGTGGACTTGTTCCGGGCATGACGGAAGGGGGCGATCGGGCGGCGGGCGTCGAAGCCGTCATCGGTTCCGGTCAACGACCGCGGGTATAAGAACAAATTGCTGACCCGACCTCACGAGGCGCCGTCCCGGCCCCTGGCTGTCGCGGGGAATCAAGGGCTCCGGCTCGCCGTCGGGACAAACGACGGCGAGCCCGAATCGACCCGCCGGGCGGGCCGCCCTATCCGTCCGAGGCCAGCAGCAGCCCGGCGCAGTCGGCGGCGGCGCGCTCCGCGCGGGCGGCGAGCGCCGCCCCGTCGGCGCTGCTGATCGGGTGCTCGATCACCGCGAAGGGATAGTCCTCCGCGCCGAGCGCGCGCGCCATCAGTTCCGCCGCGCTCGCGAAGGTCTCGGTCATGATGCCGGCGGACGGCACCCCGATGCGCTCTCCGGCAACCGCGTCATGCAAACTGCACGACGAGCAGCTGCCTCAATCGCCAATGCCGGCGACAAGCGCATCCCAGCTTTTCGCTTCCTCCAGCAGGCCCTTGTCGGCCGGCGCGCTGTAGTTCGACTTGGTGCGCAGCACGACCTCGCCGACGCCGTACTGCTCCCTGAGCGCCCGCTCGAAGGCGGCGAAGAAGCCCTTGGTGCCTTCCTTGCCGTTCGAGATCACCCCGACGGTCGCGCCCTCCAGCGCCGCAAGACGGACCGCCGGCGCAAAGCTCTCGGCCCCTTCCTCATGCGACGGATCGAGTATCTGCATGGCTCGCTTCTCTCTCCTCGTGTCGTCCGATCTTATGGAATCTCGCAATCGACGCAGGCGCCGATCGCGACCGTGACCGCCCGGCTCTTGGGCCCGAGCCAGGGCGGGATGACCGCGCCGAAGCCGCCCGCCGGGCCGCCCGCGGCGATCACCAGCAGGTCCTCCGGGGCGGAGAGCGCGGCATATTCCGAGCCGCCCCGGTCGCGCACCACAGCGCCCTTGCCGCAGTCGGCCCATTCCGAGCGCAAAATGCGGGCCTTCTCGAAGACATAGGCGCGGACATCGGCCTTCGACCAGCCGGCGGCATGGAAATGGGCGCGCAATTGCGGCGGCACGACGATGGCGTAATTGCCCGGCCAGATCGAGTAATGGCGCATGTTGGCGCGTATCTCGGAGGCGAAGGTGTCGAGGATTTCCTCGGGCGCCGTCGTCCACTCGTTCATCAACTGGCGCGGCGCGCCCGCCGCCATCACGGTGACGCAGGAGGCGCCGACCGGCATGCCGCGCTCCTCTGCGAGCGGCAGCCATTGCGAGCCCGCTTCGTCCTCGGCCAGGCAATAGCTGATCTTGCCCGGATGGCCGAGCACCGAGCGGTCGATGGCGCCCGGGCGGACATCCATCAGGTTGATGAGGCAGAGGCGCAGGCTGCGGCCGATCGCCGTCGAGGCCCGGTCGCTGGAGGCGAGCGCATTGAAGGTCGCGTCCATGCCGATATCGGCCGTAATCGGCCCGTTGACCACGACCAGCACGGCGCAGCCGCCGGTGCTGGCGGTGGCGCCGTGCAGCAGGAACGGCTCCTGCAGCATCGCCGTGAACGCGGTGACGACGACCGGGAAATGCATCGGCAGGCAGCCCGCCATGACGGCGTTGATCGCGAGCTTCTCGGCGGTGATCGCGCGGGCGCGCACCGGCTCCACGCCCACCAGATGGTCCGGCGCGAGGCCCGCCCACTCCAGGCAGGCCTCGACGGCTTCCTCGGTCGGCGGCACCACCGGCAGGCCGTCGGTCCAGCCCCGGCTGTGATAGAATTCCTGCGCCGCCATCATGTCGGCGACTTCGTGGCGCGTGGACGAAAGCAGCATGGGCAACTCCGCTGCATGAAGACGGCGCATGTTGGCCCGGCAGGCCGGCGCGCGCAAGCCGAACGGGCGGATTACGCCACCCCGTCCAGCCGGTCCGCCTCCACTGCCGATTCGGAGCGGCGCGCCGGGTCGCCCCAGCCGCCGCCGCCGCCCGACAGCACCTCGAACACGTCGCCGGGCGCGACCTCGATGCCCACCAGCTTGCTCGGGAGCACGCGCCCGCCGCCGGAGCCGTGGTGGATATAGCGGTGCGGCTGGCCGTCCTCGCCGCCCAGAATGCCCCGCGCGCCGTAGCGCACGCCGTCGCCAGCCGTGTTGGCGACGGCGGGCTCCTCGGTCTCGACGCGCAACTCCAGCTCCGCGCCGCAGCCGCCGCGATATTCCCCGGCGCCGCCCGAGCCCGGACGGAACTCGTGGCGCGCGATATGCAGCGGGAACCGCACCTCCGCCACCTCGACGCTGCCGAATTTCAGCCCGCCGGCGGAATGCCATTCGCCGACCGAGTGCCAGCCGTCCCCGCCGGGCGAGCCGCCGCCGCCGGGCCGGGCGTAGAACATGTGCCAGATGAAGCCGCGCCCGTTGCGCGGGTCCCGGCCCTTGATGGCGATGCGCAGCCGCCGGCCCCAGCCCGCCATGGTGCGCGCCGGGCAGGACTGGGCCAGCGCCGTCACGACGGCCTCGATGATCTCGTTGCCGCAATGGGAGGTGCACATGGTGACCGGAAGGCCGTCCTCGGCCCACACGATCGTCCCTTCCTTCAGCTTGACCGAGAGCGGGCGGAACGCGCCCTCGTTCTTCGGGATCTCCGGGTCGATCAGGTAGGCGAAGGACTGCGTGACCGCCGAGACCGTATTGGCGTGGCTGGAGTTGACGAAGGCGGTGCTCTGCGGGTCGGACGCGCTCAGGTCCACCGTCACCTCGCCGCCGCGGACCGTGGCGGTCGCGCGGATGGCGATGTCGTGGCGTCCGTGGCCGTCATCGTCGAGGAAGGCCTCGCCGTGGAACACGCCCTCCTTCCAGCTTGCGACCTCGGCCCGCGAGCGGCGCTCGGCCCCGTCCAGCACCGCCTCGCAGGCGGCCATGACGGTGCGCGAATCAAAGGTGTCGACCAGCGCCTGGAGCCGGGCTTCGCCCAGCCGCACCGAGCCGATCTGCGCCGCCAGGTCGCCCTTGAAGTCGCGCGGGTGGCGCACGTTCAGCGCCAGCATCTCCAGCAGGTCGTCGCGCGGGCGTCCGCGCTCCCAGAGCCTGAGCGGCGGAATGCGCAGCCCCTCATGGAAGATCTCCGTTGCGGACGGGTTGTAGGCGCCGTGGGTGGCGCCCCCGATATCGCTGTGATGGGCGCGGTTGATGGTCCAGAAAGCGAGCCGCCCGTCGACGAAAACAGGCGCGAAGACCGTTACGTCCGGCAGGTGGCTGCCGCCGCCGGCATAGGGGTCGTTGACGACGAACAGGTCGCCCTCATGCACATCCTCGCCGAAGCGGGCGGAGACCACCTTCGCCGCCCAGGGCATCGCGCCCACATGGACCGGGATGTGCTCGGCCTGCGCGACCAGCCGGCAGTCGCGGTCGCAGATGGCGGCCGAGAAGTCGCGCGAGGAGTTGAGGATCTGCGAATAGGCGGTGCGCAGCATCGCCTCGCCCATTTCCTCCACGATGGCGGTCAGGCGGTGGCTGACCACGGATACGGTGATCGGGTCGAGATTGCGCGTCATCGCCGGGCTCCCAGGAAGGCGGTCGGCCCCATCGTAGCACCGTTTCAGCAGCGGCAGGGACGGGGCGCGGTCACGCGCCGCCCGCTCCGGGCCCCAGCAGCGCCCTGAGGCCTTGCGCCGGCCCGAGCGCGTTCACCGCCAGGCGGGTGAGCGCGGCGCGCTTCGCCAGACCCTCGCGGAGGAAGAACCAGCGCCGCCGGAACCGGAACAGCGGGTCCGCGGGACCGACGGCGCCGGTCGCCTGAATCATGGAATCGTTGCCGTCGTCGGCCAGCAGGTGCCGGACCACCGGCGGGCGCACGCAATAGGTCGCAAGCCCCGTGTGCCAGTAGGCGGCGAGCGACCGGTCGATATTCATGCGCACGCGCGGAAACGCCTCCAGGAAGCGCCGGGCGGCCGGGCGGGTGATGACATAGCCCTGGGTGCCGAAATGGGACCAGCGCAGCCAGCCGAGCCGGTGGCCCGTGTCCAGCCGCAGATGCGGGATGAAGCGCCGCACCGCGCGGCCCCGGTTCAGGAAGACGACGCCGAACGAACCGGTCGAGCGCTCCAGCGCCTCGAGAACGGCGGGCAGGTCCGGCGCCGGCTCGATATCGTCCTCCAGCACCGCCATCGCCTCGGGCCCGTTCTCGATCATGTCGGAAAGGATCGCGCGGTGGCTGAGCCAGTTGCCGAGCGCCCCCGCCCTCATCGGCCAGCCCTGGCGGTTGAGCGCATCGTAGTCGATCAGCGCCTCCTGTCCGGGTGTGAGCCGGCGGCCGTCCACGGCGCGGAACAGTTCGAACTCCAGGCCGAGCCCGTCCAACGCTGCGGACACCCGGCGGCGGCGCTCCGCAGCGCGTTCGAGATTGATGACGACGATTTTCATGCCCGGCCGGTCCCGGTATGCCGTCGGCCGTTTCGAGGGGCCTGGCCGCCTAGTAGACGGGGTGCGCCGCCATGGCGAGCGACGCCTGGATTTCCCACACCGACTTGGAGACCGCCTGGCCGATCAGGTCCAGCTTGCGGACCTGGTCGATGCGGCCGCGGGCGCGCTCCAGCTCCCGGGAAGACAGCAATTCGTTGAAGATGCCGCAGGAATCGCACAGGCATATGATGACGATGTCCCGGGGGTCCGGAATCTCGTCCGACAGCAGCACCCCCATGATCCTGAGCTTGACTTCCTGCTCCGCCCTGCCGTCGATGGTGGGGTAGCGCCGCGACCGGAAGACCCACAGGAAACGGTCCTCCTCCCGGTTCAGAATGCCGGAATCGACCAGGCGGGCGAGCGCGCCCTCGCGGATCTCCTCGGCATAGGACGCCGTGTTCTCCACCCAGTAGCGCGCGCCGTGGACATCCGAGGACGCCGCGACGCGCTCCAGCGTCGGGTCGAGCAGCGGGTCGCCCGTCGGCTTCTTGTCCACGAGGATGAGCGATTCGAGATCGGTGTCGATCCTGTCCTCCAGCGCCAGGTCCATCAGCACCGCGCCGGCAAGCGCGCACTGCATCGACCATTCCGGAATGGGCAGGAAGCTGCCGTCCCGGTCGTCGAGCAGCAGCAGCATGATCTCTTCGGCAAAGCGGAGCATTGCCGTCAGCCCATGGCCGCCAGAGCGGTAGCCCTGTCGTTGTGCACGGCGAAAATGGTGAGGAAACCGCTGATCTCGAAGACCTCGTGGATGCTCGGGTTGAGAGCGCAAAGCGCAATCGCGCCGCCGGACTGCTGAAGCCGTTTCGCGCCCATCAGAAGCACCCGCAGGCCCGCGGAACTGATGTAGTCGAGACCGGCGAAGTCGATGAGCAGAGCGCTCTCGCCCTGGTCGAGCGCAGCCACCACCCGCTCCTCGAAACTCCGCGCGTTCGCGCTGTCCAGCCGCCCCCTGGGTTCCAGCACGAATACGCTGTCTACCTTGCTCTCTCCGATATCCATGAATCGTCCCTGCCTGTCGGTCCAGAAGCCTCCGGTGCGCGACCATAGCTAATTTCCCGGCCTGTCGCCATGCTTTCCGTACATGCACAAATCAACAATGCGCATGGCCGGGAAACCAGCGGCGGGCGCGGCGAGCGGGAGGCGGCTGGCATGAAATGGGAAACCATACACGTCGAGGAGGACGCGCGGGGGGTCGTCACGCTCACCTTCGCGCGCCCGGACCGGTTGAACGCCCTGACCGCACAGACGATGCGGGAGGCGCATCTGGCCCTTGATGCCCTGCATGGGCGGACGGACCTGCGCCTGCTGCTGCTGGCGGCCGAGGGGCGGTATTTCACCGTCGGCGGCGACATCGCCATGTTCCGGCGCATGGGAACCGCGCCGGCCGAAGAGCGCCTGCAGGCTGCGCTGCGCGGTTCGATGCTGAGCCATCGCATCGCCAGCCTGCCCTGTCCGGTCGTGGCGCGGGTGCAGGGCGGCGCGTTCGGGGGCGGCGTGACCCTGATCGCGGCGAGCGATGTTGCGGTCGCCGGAGCCGGCGCGCGTTTTGCGTTCACGGAACTGCGCCGGGGCGTCGTGCCGACCGGCGCGCTCAAGGCTCTGCTGACGCGCATCGGCTCGGCGGCCTACAAGCGCTACCTGTTCACCGGGGAGACCTTCGATGCGGCCGAAGCCCGGCGCATCGGCCTGGTTGACCGCGCCGTGCCCGACGATAGCCTGGACGAGGCGGTGGAAGCCGCCGTCGCCGGCTGCCTCGGCGCGGCGCCCGGCGCCGCCGCGGCCGTCAAGCGCGCGCTCGACCTCTATGACCGCAGCGGCCCCGACGCGCTCGGAATCGACGGCCTCTACGCCTTCGCCGAAAGCTGGGCCGGCGAGGAAGGCCGCGAGGGCGCCGCCTCGTTCCTGGAGAAACGCCCGCCCGGCTGGCAGGCCTGACCGGAAGCGGCGGCCCCGCCCTCACGCGAGGCGGCGGGCGGCCGCTTCGACGAGCTTCAGTTCGGGGCATGCGGGGTCGAGGCCGAAGGCGGCGGCGAACCCGGCGAGGTCCGGACGCCCGCCCCGCCGCCCCACGCCGGCCAGGATTTCGAGCGCAAGGCGTTCGGCGTCGATTTCCAGGCGCTTCACCGATGCGCGCCAGTCCTCCCGCGCCTCGTCGTCCAGACCGGCGACGGCCTCGCGGAGATGGCGGCGAAGCGCGCGCAGGGGCCGCACGGCCCGCGCCCGCCAGGGGCCCACCGCACGGTCGCCGGCCCTGAGCGCCGCCGGGTTGGCGCCCTCGCCGAGCCAGGCCGCCCAGAGCAGGAGCGGCACATCGACGCCGAACCTGTCCTGCAGGGCGAGGCAGGCCTCGCCGACGCCGGGTTCCGCATACAGGCGGAGGGCGAAATCCCAGAGCGCGCCCGCGGAGTCCGCCTCGGAAGCTGGCCTTTTCATCGCGTCGATTGAAGCCGGGCCGGCGCGGGTTGACAATGGCGCCGCCATCGAGCCGACGCAGGGGAACGCCGCGCCATGACCGACTCGCCCGTCGTAAAGCCATATGGAAGCTGGGTCTCGCCGCTCTCGGCGCGGCGGATCGCCGAAGCCGGTGTCGGCCTCTCGTTCGTCCGCGCCGACGGCGAAAGCCTCTACTGGCTCGAGAGCCGGCCGCGCGAGCGGGGCCGCAGCGTGCTCATGCGCTACAGCAAGGGCGAGGCGCGCGAAGCGCTGCCGGCCCATTTCGATGTGCGTTCGCGGGTGCATGAATATGGCGGCGGCGCCTATGCCGCAGCCGGCGGCAGGGTCGTCTTTTCGCACTTCCCCGAGGGGACCGTCTGGCTGGTCGGGGAGGATGGCGCGCCGAGGCGGATCACGCCGGACGCCGCCCTGCGCTATGCCGACTTCGCCTTCGGCGCCGACGGCATCTACGCCGTGCGCGAGGACCATCGCGGGCCCGGAGAGCCGGTCAACAGCGTGGTCCTGCTGGACCCCGGGCGGATCGGCGAAGGCGAACCCGTCTGCTCGGGCAGGGACTTCTACGCGTACCCCAGGCCCGATCCCGACGGGCGCCGCCTTGCCTGCATCGCATGGAACCATCCCGACATGCCGTGGGACGGCACCGAACTGTTGCTGGACGGCGAGGCGGTCGCCGGCGGGCCGGAGGAGTCGGTGCTGCAGCCCTCCTGGTCGGCGGACGGCCGGCTGCATTACATCTCGGACCGTTCCGGCTGGTGGAACCTCTATGTCCATGACAGCGGCGGCGGACAGGCGCTGAAGCCGATGGCGGCGGAATTCGCAGGCCCGCTCTGGGGCCTCGGCGCGCAAAGCTACCGCTGCCTTGCCGATGGCGACATCATTGCCCGGTACGAGGAGAACGGCGGCGTCTTCGTCGAACGGCTCCGCGCGGGCCCTTTCGAGACCGGCTTCTCGCGCCCGGCCTGCCCCGTGCCGTTCGCCGGCGGCTGGGCGCTGCCGGGCGCGGACACGGACCGGCCGGCCCGGCTCGACCTGCTCCACGCCGACGGGGGGCGCGAGACGCTCGCCCGCGCCGCCCCCGACGACCCCGATCCGGCCTTCGTTTCGCGCGGCGAGGCCGTTTCCTTTCCGACAAGCGGCGGAAGAACCGCCCATGCGTGGTTCTACCCGCCGAAGAACCCGGGCTTCGCCGCGCCCGAGGGCGAACGCCCGCCGCTCGTCGTGCGGTCGCACGGCGGGCCGACGGGCGCTTCGGACAACGCCTACTCGTCCTCCATCCAGTATTGGACAACGCGCGGCTTCGCCGTCGTGGACGTGAACTATGGCGGCAGCAGCGGCTACGGGCGCGCCTTCCGCCGCCAGCTGGACGGCCAATGGGGCGCGGTCGATGTCGACGACTGCTGCGCAGCGGCGACATGGCTGGCCGAGACCGGTCGCGCGGACGCCGGCCGGCTTGTTGTGCGCGGCGGCAGCGCCGGCGGATATACAACGCTTGCCGCGCTTGCATTCCGCAATGTCTTCAAGGCGGGCGCCAGCCTTTACGGCATCGGAGACCTCAAGGCTCTTGCCAGGGATACGCACAAATTCGAAAGCCGTTATCTCGACCGGCTGATCGGCCCGCTACCGGAAGCCGAGTCCGTTTACGATGCGCGCTCGCCGCTGCTTCATGCCGATGGAATTTCCTGCCCGGTGATCTTTCTGCAAGGCACGGAGGACAAGGTCGTACCACCGGACCAGACCGAAGCTATGGCAGCCGCTCTTCAGGCCAGGGGAATTCCCGTTGCGCTATTGTTTTTCGATGGCGAAGGGCACGGTTTTCGGCAGGCGGAGAACATCATGATGGCCCTGGAGGCCGAACTTTCTTTCTTCGCCCGGATTCTCGGTTTTGAAGCGCCCGGCGTCCCCGAAATTGCGTTTCTCGAGCAAGGAGAAGACCGCCGCGACATTTAAACCTGAATCTTCTATTCCAAGGGTATTACAATTTTAGACTATGTTTGCTAACGTCCGAAATTCGCGTTCAACGCAGACAGACGATATGGAGGCCTTCATATGATCGATGAGACAGCCCTGACAAAGGGCCAGATCCGCAAGCTCAATGCGCTGCGCAAGTCATTGGGTCCTTCGATAGCGGATGAGGCCTTTGCCAAATGGCTCGACCAGGCGGCGGAGTCGCCGGATACGGACGAAAATGCCGAAATCATCGCCGACGCGTTGTGGGCTCTGATTCAGGAAGGCAAACTTACAATCCGCCGCGGCGGTTACCTGGTCCGGCGCGGCCGCAAGCGGGTGATTGTCGAGGCCCGCGACGACTGACCGTAACCCGGTTGCGGGCCCTGCCTGCTCCGGCGCCATAAGCCGCCGGCAGAGCCGGGCGCCGGAACGGTTGCGACTTTCAAGACACCGGGACCGGTTGCTCCCGGTGTTTGCCGATTTCCATGCATGATGCAGTCCTCACATATGCGGGGAATCGACGCCGGCGCTTAGGGCACGACCCATTCCCACTGAAACGACTGCCTTTGCCAGGTAGCGTAGGGCCTTGATCTCATCCGTCGCCCCGGACCCCGATCCGGGGCCCAACCTCGACTGGTTCGGCCTGGTGCGAACGCCGGGGGATGGCCCCCGGATCTCCGCTCCGCTCCGTCCGGGGTGACGGTTGAGGCTATACGGACAAGGCCGTTTCAATCCAAACGGATCGTGCAATAGTCGGGAAGCTGTACGGTGTTTTCCTCTTTTGCAGCCATGTCGAAAATCGTTGGCAATAGCGTTGCGGGACCGGCATTGCAGCGCCTGATACCATCGGGCATGGTTTAGAACCCATTGGCCCATTTTCGTGTACCGATAGAGGCGATTCGCGCCGGTTGTGAGGCGAGATTGTTCCAGGCATTGCAGCAGTGATCGAGGATGTCGTCGTAGCTCTGGAAGACG
>JAJDVH010000041.1 GCA_022826185.1 Alphaproteobacteria bacterium | reverse complement strand
GCGCCGCATCGAAATCCTCCCTCAAGGGGATCCCTGCCCTCATACCGACCCTCCAATCGCTCGAGCGGCATTGAGTCAGAAGTCGCCCTCCCTGGGAATCCCCTCAATGAGTCTCAACCCTCAACCGCTGGTATAATTCCCGCGGTCATTGATTGGAACCGACGGCGGAGCCACCCCCGCCGTCGCCCCGGCCGGAGCGTAGCGGAGAGCCGGGGCCCATCTTCCGCCGTTGCGGCATGCAGGACGGTTCGGAGATGGGCCCCGGATCAGGTCCGGGGCGACGATTCCGACCCACAATCCTTGCCATGAGTCCCAAATCGACACCATTTGTATAAGCGGGGCCGGGCGGGTTCAGGGGCGGAGGATCAGCCGGCCGGCGGCCTTGCGGTCCATGATGGCGCGCAGCGCCGCGGGCGCTTCCTCAAGCGGCAGCTCGGCGGCGATATGGGGCCGGATGCGGCCGGCGGCGGCCCAGTCGAACAGCGCCTCGGCCGAGGCCCGCAGCCGGTCCGGCCGGCGCTTGCGGTAGTTGAACAGTGCGAGGCCCAGGGCGGCGCGGTTCTTGACCAGCAGGTGATTGGCCCGGAAGGCCGGGACCGCGCCCCCGGCAAAGCCGACCACGACATGCCGCCCGCCCCAGCCGAGCGAACGGAAGCTCTCCTCGAAGAGGTCGCCGCCGACGGGATCGAAGACCGCGTCGCAGCCTTCGCCGCCGGTCTCGGCCATCGCGCGCTCCCGGATCGACTCCACCGGGTAGGTGAGCACCGCGTCGGCGCCCCGCTCTGCGGCGAGCGCGCATTTCTCCGCCGTCGAGGCCGCCGCGATGACGCGCGCGCCGAGCGCCTTGCCGACCTCAACGGCCGCCAGCCCCGTGCCGCCGCCCGCGCCCAGCACCAGCAGGGTCTCGCCGGGTTTCAGGCGCGCCTCCCAGAAGAGCCCGGCATGGGCGGTGAGATAAGCCGCGCCGAGCGCCGCCGCCGCCGGCATCGACACGCCGTCCGGGAGCGGGAAGGTCTCCGCCGCCGGCGCAACCGCGCATTCGGCATGGCCGCCGTCATAGACGAGCGCCATCACCCGGTCGCCCGGTGAGAGGCCCTCGACGCCGGCGCCCGTCTCCGCCACGCGCCCGGCCACTTCCATGCCGGGCGCGAAGGGCAGCTCGTGCTTGTTCTGGTGCAGGTCGCGGATCATCAGCGTGTCCGCGAAGCTCACGCCCGCCGCCTCGACCCGGATCGCTACCTCGCCGGGCCCCGCCTCCGGCGCCGGAAGCCCGCCGAATTCGAGGTCTTCCGGCGGCCCGAACGCCCGGCAGACGACCGCGCGCATCAAAATGCGGTCCGTTGGGACCGAAACAAGAGCGTTCGCATAGCCTCGACCGTCACCCCGGACGGCGCGCCAGCGACGATCCGGGGTCCATCTCCCGGCTTCTCCACCGGGCCGAAACGGCTTTGGATGGGCCCCGGATCGGGGTCCGGGGCGACGAACGGGATGCAGGCCTGGCGGCCGTTCGCCAAAACTCTCGATCCATACAGATCGGATCGTGCGTCAGCATTGGCGAGTTCCGGGCTCAGTCCCGGTAGCTCGGGTCTTTCCTGTCCATCTTGCGCATCAGCGCGGCGAATTCGAGCGCGCCCATCGCCTCGTTGCTCTCGCGCCCGGCGAAGGCGTTGGTGTCGCGCCCCGACTGCGCCGCAATCTCGTCGGAGAGCACCCTCGGCGTGCCGGCCGCGCCGGCATCGACCTGGACCTGGCAGGCCCGCTCCAGCCGGTATAGCCGCGCAAACGCTTCCGCCACCGTGCGCCCGACGGTCAGCAGGCCGTGATTGCGCAGGATCATCGCCTTCTTCCCGCCGAGCGCCGCCAGCAGCCGCTCGCGCTCGTCGAGATAGAGGCTCGGCCCCTCATAGTCGTGATAGGCGATATCGTCGAAGAAGGTGGTGGAGGTCATCGAGATCGGCAGCAGCCCTTCCTCGACGGCGGCGACCGCCATGCCGGCCCGCGTGTGGGTGTGCATGACGCAATTGTTGTCGCCGCCCGCCATGTGGATGGCGGAGTGGATGATGAAACCGGCGAAATTGGCTTCGTAATCGCCTTCGATGACGTTCCCGTCGAGGTCGATGCGGACGAGATTGGAGGCCGTCACCTCTTCGTAGTTCAGCCCGTAGGGGTTGATGAGGAAATGATGGTCGGGCCCCGGCACGCGCATGGTGAGGTGGCCGTAAATGAGTTCGGTCCAGCCGAAATGGTCCACCAGCCGGTAGGCGCAGGCCAGCTCGGTGCGGGCGCGCCGTTCCTCATCCAGTTCGTCGAGCGAAGGGTGGATCCCGCTTGTCTGCATACCGTCCATGACGCTGTCCTCCTCAGCCGGTTTCCGCCCCGGCCGGCGCGAGCGCCGCCCCGATATCGCCGGCATCGTCCAGACTGCCGACGGCCCCGATCAGGGCCTCCGCCGCCTCGCCGCCCAGCAGCGGGGCGGCCAGCGCGCGGAACTTGCCCTGCAGCTTCTCCCACTGCTGGTTGAGGTCGCCGGCCGGCACTCCGACATCGGCGGCGCCGCGAAGCACGACGCCGCTGCCCAGATGCACGACGACATCGGCGCCGAATTTCGCCATGTCGTCCGAGCCTTCGACCGAGACCGTCTCCCGGATCGCATGCACGTCGGGCCGGTCCAGATTCTCGTCGAAATAGATGTCGAGCGCCCCGGTCGCCTTCTGCGTCAGCCCGAGGCCGACATTGTAGGCGAGGCTGAACTTGGCCTCGAGGCCGGTCTCCGGCGCCGGGATGTTGCACATGCGCAGCGCATTCTGCGGGACCTTCACCTCCACCCGCTCGACGTCGCCGGCGTCGAACGCAGGGTTCTCCGCAAGGCCGAGGCACGCCTCGATGGTGGCGTGGGTGCCGTAGCAGGCCGGGTGGTATTTGAAGAGCGTGTCGAGGATGTGGAAGCGGTCCGGCTCCTCCAGCAGCGCCTCCGGCCGGAAGGTCTCGGTCTGGGTGTCGGTGAAGCCCTGCACGCAGTCGAGCACGTCGTCGCGGCTGGTGAAGCCGCGCTCGGCGAGCGTGGCCGCCATGAGGCCGTTGCGGGCCGCCTTGCCGGCATGGAGCGGCTTGCACATGGTGCCGAACATGGATTTGAGCCCGGCCGCCTGGGTGCCGGCGATGCCGAAAGCCCGCGCCGTCTGCCCGGCGTCGAGGCCGAGCATGTTGGCCGCCGCGGCCGCCGCCCCGAAAGCGCCCACCGTGCCGGTGGCGTGCCAGCCCTTGGCATAGTGGCTGTCGCCGAGCACGCGGCCGATCCGCGCCTCGACCTCGATGCCGGCGACGATGCCGGCGACGACCCGCCGGCCGTCGAGGCCCCGGCCTTCCGCCAGCGCGAGCGCGGCAGGGGCGACCGGCGCGGTCGGGTGCCCGGTCATGGCGCCCAGCACATCGTCGAAATCGAGCGCGTGCCCGGCGCTGCCGTTCACTAGCGCCGCCTGGCTCATGGAGGTCCTGCCCCCGCCGCCGAAGAGCGTGGCGCGCGGCGCGCCGCCTTCCTCTTCCGCCTCGGCCCTGAGCATGAGAGCGAGCGGCTCCCGCGAGCCGGCGAGCGTGACGCCGAGCCAGTCCAGCAGGCACTGGCGGGCCATGAAGCGCACATCGTCCGGCAGGTCCTCGTAGCGGATGCCGGAGGCAAACCGCGCGAGTTCGTGCGTGACATGCGGAGTTTCGGCCCTGCGGCCTGCCGTCTGGCGCATCGTTTCCGTCCTCCCGGCCTTCGATGTTCGCGCGAGCGCCGGCGATTGCGTCAGTTAACGGCGCTCGTTCCGGCGTCGGCCTGCTGGCCGACGGCCAATTCCCGCAGCTTGCGGTCGATTTCCTCCCGGTGCAAGCGAAAGCGCTCCAGCGCCTCGCCTTTGAGGCTCTTGCCGCTCGGCAATTTCAACCGCACCGGATTGACCTGGCGGCCGTTGATGAGCACCTCATAGTGCAGGTGAGGGCCGGTCGAGAGGCCGCTGGAGCCGACATAGCCGATGATCTGGCCCTGCTTGACCCGCCGGCCCTGCCGCGAGCTCCTGGCGTAGCGGCTGAGATGGGCATAGGCGGTCTGGTAGCCGCCGCGGTGGCGGATGCGGATATAGCGCCCGTAAGCGCCCTTCCAGCCGCGGGATACGACGGTGCCGTCGCCGGCGGCGCGGATCGGCGTGCCGGTCGGAGCGCCGAAATCCACGCCGCGGTGCATCCGGCTGTAGCCGAGAATCGGGTGTTTGCGGCGCCCGTAGCTCGAAGTGATGCGCGCCGAGTCCACCGGCGTGGCGAGCAGCGCCCGGCGCACGCCTTCGCCATTGGCGTCGAAATATTCGAACGTGCCGGGATCCGTTTCGAACCGGTAGAAGCGCAGCTGCTGTCCGCCGGTGCGCAGCGCCGCATAGTCGATCTCGCCATAGTCCGCGACGGTTCCGTCGGCTTCGTTGTAGCGGTCGAACAGGAGCTCGAACCGGTCGCCCGGCTGGATATCGCGCTGCAGGTCCACGCTGTAGGAGAACAGGCGGAAGACATCCAGCATGAGCGCCGCCGGCGCGCCGTGCTTGACGCCGTCGGCGTAAAGGCTGGACGCGATGTCCCCCCGGATGGCGACGGGGGTGTGCCGCAGCCGGCGCTGGCGCTGGAACGACTGGAAGCCGCCGTCCAGAAGCCGGCCTATGCCGACCTCGGTGTGGGCGTCCTTCTTCATGCGCAGCCCGGAAAGCGCGCCGGCCGCGCCGGGCGCGCGGCCGCCCGCCAGCGTCACCGTCACCGTCTCGCCGACCTTGAGCCGCCGGAGGTCCATGACCTGGGCCAGCTCCCTGGCGGCCCCGTGGGCGTCCCCGGCGTGGATGCCGGCGCCGGTGAGCACGGCGATCAGCGACTGGCCCTTGCGGATCTCCAGCGCGCGCTCGACCGGCGCCTCGCCCATTCCGGGCTCGAAGACCGTGCGGGCCGGCAGCGGCAATTTCGGCTGCAGCATCGCAACCGGGGCCGCCCATGCCGGTCCGGGCGTCGTCGGGGCCGGGACCGGCAGCGGCGGGCCGGCCCTGCGCGAGCCTTCGGGGTCCTGCCCCGACTCGGCTGCCGGAAAGGGAACGGCCAGAACGAGCGCAAGCCCCGCCGCAAGCGCATGGAGCAGGCGCAGGACATGGCGACGAGTCAGCGCAGACACTCCGCGCCCTGCCGCCGGGCAGGCCGATCTCTTGAACAAACGGCGTTCCGGAAACGACGACAGGGCGAGGATGCCCGCGGGTCCCGAGGGAAGTCAACCGAGGCGGCGCGGAAAATTAAAAAATTCGTTGCAGGTTGTTGACACGCCGTCGCCACGGGGCCTATAAGCCGCCTCCCCTGCTCGGAGACGGGCGGGCCGCTGTTTGAAAAGTGATCGGAATATGGGGAAGGGATGCGCAGGCGGCGTCCTCCGGTATCGGTATCGGAGCGTCGCGCGTGTCTTTTCAGACAAAGACGCGTGCGGGATGCTCTGTGTCAACCGCGGCGCCAGCCGTCCGGGGACTCCGGTCTCCGGCGGACAAGGTGTCCGCGAGGTGAACATGAGAGTTTGATCCTGGCTCAGAACGAACGCTGGCGGCATGCCTAACACATGCAAGTCGAACGCCGCAGCCGCCTTCGGGCGGCACGTGGAGTGGCGGACGGGTGAGTAACGCGTAGGAACCTGCCCGGAAGTGGGGGACAACCGCTGGAAACGGCGGCTAATACCGCATACGCCCCAAGGGGGAAAGGCTTCGGCCGCTTTCGGAGGGTCCTGCGTTCGATTAGCT
>JAJDVH010000031.1 GCA_022826185.1 Alphaproteobacteria bacterium | reverse complement strand
ACCTCGACCGGATAGACGCGCAGCCTGTCGCCGTCGCGCTGGTTCTCGCCCGTCTCCAGGTCGAACTTCCAGTTGTGCCAGTTGCAGGTGAGCAGGCAGTCGCCGTCGAGCGTCCCTTCGCGCAGCGGATAGCCCTCATGCGGGCAGCGGTTGTTGCAGGCGCGGATACCCTTGGCAGTGTCGAACAGGGCGATCTGGCGGCCATCCAGCCGGAAGACCGTCCGGCCCTTGCGGCGAAGCTCCTCGACGCTGACGGCCCTGATCCAGCCTTGGTGCATCGTCGGGCCTCCCGGTAGCCATCTCCCGGAATCTAGTGCGGTTTGCCGGGATGTCACCTCACAACCCGAGCAAACGCGCCGTCGAACAGGACAGGATTTCGGCCCGCTGGGCATCCGTGAGGGGGGTGTCGTCCACGACCTTGCGGGGCGCGGGGTCGCCGATGGGGAAGGGGTAGTCGGAGCCGAGCATCACGCGCTCCGCCCCCATCAGGTCCACCAGGAAACGGAGCGCATCCGGCCGGAACACGCAGCTGTCCACATAGAGCCGCGAGAGGCCTTCCGCCGGGTCGGCATACTGGCCCGGATGGGCCTCGACGTTCCGCACCAGGCGGCCGAGCGCGAAGGGCAGCGCCGCCCCGCCATGGCTCAGGATCAGCCTGGCGCCGGAATATTTCAGCACGTGGCCCGAAAACAGGATTCGCGCCACCGCCACGGTCGTGTCCGCCAGCCTGCCGACCGCATTGACCATGTCGTAATCCACGACGCGCGGGTCGCTTGTCACATACATCGGGTGGACATAGAGCACGGCCCCGCGCTCATGCGCCGCCGCCCAGAAGGGCTCCAGCGACGGATCGTCGAGCACGCCGGAATCGCCATGCGGCTGCGTGCCGATCATGAAGCCGCGGAAGCCGTGGTCGAGCGCTTCGCAAAGCACCTCGGCGGCACGCTCGCCGTCCTGCAGCGGCACGCCGGCGAGCGGGATCAGGCGTTCCTCGCCCTCGCAGGCCCGCCAGAGCGCCTCGTTGCAGAAGCGGTTCCAGTCCGCCCCGGTCCCGCCGTCCAGCTCGTAGCCGAAGCTGTCGGTCCAGGGCGCGACCACCTGCCGGTCGAGGCCCTGCTCGTCCATCCAGGCGAGGCGTTCCTCGGCTTCGCGCAGTTTCGGGTTGACCGGGCGCGTCGGGTCCCTTCCCCCGAAGGCGAGCCGGAAGCGCCCGTCCTCATGCAGGCATTCGACCCCGTCGAAGCGGGCCGCTCCCCGGGCCAGCGTGTCGAACACCGTCTGGGGAACGTAATGGGCATGCGAGTCGATGACCTTCACGGGGACACTCCGTTCGTGAATCGGGACGAAGCGCATCATTGCCGGAGCGTCCGGCAATGCCAAGAATGACCCGATGCGCGGGGGAGTCGGGGCGTTGAGCGAAATCGGCAAGCCGAGGAGACGGGTGGAGGACAGCCGGCTGGTGACGGGCCGGGGCCGCTATGCGGACGACTTCACACCCGAAGGGGCGGCATATGCCTTCGTCCTGCGCAGCCCCTATGCCCATGCCCGCATACGCAGGATCGAGACCTCGTGCGCCGCGGCCCTGCCCCGCGTGCTCGCCGTGCTGACGGGCGCCGACGCGGCCGCCGACGGGATGGGGCCGATCCCGCACAATCCGGACTGGCAGGGCGGGCCCGATGTCGAACTCAGCCTGCCGGACGGCTTCGAGGTTGCGCTTGTGCCGAACCTGCCACTGCCGGTCGATACCGTGCGCTATTGCGGCGAGGCCGTGGCTCTGGTCGTGGCCGAAACCGCGGCCCTGGCGGCCGACGCGGCGGAGCTGGTAGCGGTGGACTATGAGCCCCTGCCGGCCGTGACGGATGCGCGGGCGGCCATGGGCGGCGGCGCGCCGCAGCTCTGGCCCGGCTGCCCGGAAAACCTGGCGCTCACCTGCGAGGTCGGCGACCGCGAGGCGGTGGAGGCGGCCTTCGCGGACGCGGCCCATGTCGTGACGCTCGAAAGCCATGTCCACCGCGTCAACGGCGTGCCCATGGAGCCGCGCAGCGTCGTCGGCGAATACGACGCCCGCACGGCGTTCTACACCCTGCGCGCCGCCTCCGGGCGCGGCGCCGTGCAGACGCGCGAGCGGCTGGCGGCGGTGCTTGGCGCGCCGCTGGAGAAGTGCCGGGCCGTATTCGGCGACATGGGCGGCAATTTCGGCACGAGAAACGCCTTCTCGCCGGAATTCGCGCTCATCCCCTGGGCGGCGAGGCGCACCGGGCGGCCGGTAAAGTGGACGGCGGACCGCCGCGAATGCTTCCTGAGCGACTATCAGGCCCGCGACCTCCGTTCCGAGGCGGCGCTGGCGCTTGACGAGGACGGCAATTTCCTGGCGCTCCGGGGCGTGAACACGCTCAATCTCGGCGCCTACACGGTCTATTTCTGGCCGCTTCGCAAGGGCCTCTCGATGATGCAGGGGACCTACCGGATACCTGCCGTCCATTTCCGGGGCCATGCGGTGCTGACCAATACGGCGCCGACCGCCGTCTATCGCAGCGCCGGCCGGCCCGAGGCCATCTACATGATCGAGCGGCTGATCGACCTCGCGGCCGAAGAGCACGGTTTCGACCGGGTCGAACTGCGCCGGCGGAACCTGATTGCGCCGGAGGCCATGCCGTTCACCAACGCCGTCGGCGTCACCTATGACAGCGGCGACTACGCCGCCGGCATGGGTGAGGCGCTCGAGGCGGCCGACTGGGCGGGCTTCGAGACGCGGCGCGCCGCATCCCGCCGGCGGGGGCGCCTCCGGGGCATTGCGGTCGCCAACTATATCGAGGTGACGAGCGGCATTCCCCGCGAGCGGGCGGAGGTCCGGGCGCTGGCCGACGGCACGATAGAACTGGTCGTCGGCACGATGAGCAGCGGGCAGGGCCACGAGACCAGCTTCCCGCAGCTGGCCGCCGACTGGCTGGGCATGCCCTTCGAGCGCATCCGCTACATCTGCAACGACACCGACCGCGTGTCGGTCGGCGGCGGCTCGCATTCCGGGCGCTCGATGCGGCTTGCCAGCATCGCCATCGACAAGGCAGTGGCGGCATTGGTGGAGCGGGGCAAGGCCATTGCTGCCCGTGCGCTGCAGGCCGCGCCCGACGACATCGCCATGCGCGAGGGCGCGTTCCACGCTGCGGGCGGCGCCAGCCTCGGCCTGGCCGAGGCCGCAGCTCTTGCCGGCGGGCCGCTGGAAGGCATCGGGGACATCACCGACCGATCCGGCGGCTATCCCTACGGCGCGCATGTCTGCGAGGTCGAGGTCGATCCCGAGACGGGCCATGCATGCGTTGCGGCGTGGACGGCGCTCGACGATGTGGGCCTCGCGGTCAATCCGCTGATCCTGCACGGGCAGGCGCAGGGCGCGGTGGCGCAGGGCCTCGGCCAGGCGCTGATGGAGGCGGTCTGCTACACGCCGGAGGACGGCCAGCTGCTCACCGGCTCCTTCATGGACTACGCCATGCCGCGCGCCGACACGGTGCCGCCGATAAACACGCTGATAACGGAGGTGCCGGCAAGCTCGCATCCCTTCGGCATTCGCCCCGGCGGCGAAGGCGGCACCACGCCTGCGCTCGGCCTCGTCGCCAACGCCGTCTGCCACGCGCTCAGCGACCTCGGCGTCCGCCACATCGAGATGCCGCTGACACCTGAGCGCCTCTGGCGGGCAATCCGGGACGTACAGCCCAGCAGCGGGAGCGCGGTTCGATCCGGATGAACCGACAGTCTTCCGGATCGGGGGCAGGGTTGCCTGTCGCCGGACTTCAGCGGAGGCAATGCAGCAGGGCTGCCGGGCAGGGCAATCGCTTTTGGGGCAGCCATGCCGCGGCCCGTATCAGGTTCAGGAGGAAGTCGTCGTTCCATGCGGCAGCCCGAGAAGAGCCGGGAGGTTCGTCCCTCTCAGTGCGCCATGAAGACCGGGAGCGTGCTTTCCGCGAGGATGTGGCTGGTGGGGCCGCCCAGGATCATCTGGCGCAGCCGGCTGCTGGTGTAGCCGCCCTTGAAGACGAGGTCCGCCCCGAAGGCGGCGGCTTCTTCCAGCATTGCCTCGCCGGCGCTCCGCCGCCCGCGCTCCCGCACCGCCGCCTCCACCGGCAGGCCGTGGCGCGAAAGCCCTTCCGCCATCTCCGCCGCGCTCGGGCCCGGCACGAACACGCCCTCGACGGTCGCCACCAGGATGCGCTCCGCCTGCTTCAGGAACGCCATGCCCATGGCGATGGTGCGCGCGGTCTCCGTGCTGCCGTTCCAGAGGACCGCGATGTTCGCGCCGAATCCCTGCGGCGCCTGCGGCGGGGCGACCAGCATCGGGCGGCCGCTCTCGAACAGCACCGCCTCCAGCGTGCTCATGGAGGGCGAGTCGCCGGCGCCCGTAGGCCGGCCCACCACGGTGAGGTCGAAGGCGCGGGCGCGCTCCGAGACATCCAGATGGCGCGCGACCTCCTCCCGCCATGCGTACGAGCGCCCTTCAAGCGCTGCCTCGAAACGGGTGCGCGCGCGGCCGGACGCCTCGTTGTCGCGGCGCTCCAGATCGTCGAGCAGGGCCGGCGACGCTGCGTCCGCCGCGCCGGCAGCCATGATGTCGGGCAATGAGCGGCGCTGGTAGAAGCCCTCGACATGGGCGCCGAAACGCCCCGCCATGATCCGCGCGCAGGCCAGCATCGAGTCGAGCCCGCCCGCCTCGTTCATCGGCACCAACACGGTTTTCATCCGTCCCTCCTTCCGCCCCGGTTGCACGGGCGCCTCCCCATGCGTTTGATTTGCGGCAGTCTTATGAAATCGCGTCAAAATGCCGCAGTCAATAGCGCGGCATTCATGCCGGCGGCAGCGGCCTCGCCGCGGCGCCCCAGGCCGCCCGCCGGCCTCCGGTCATGCGCTGTGCGGGGCGAGAATCTGCCGCACCGCGGCGACATCCTGCAGCTTGTCGAAACCGGCGTTGATCTCCTCGAAGCCGATCTTGCGGTCGATCAGCCGGTCCACCGGCATCCGGCCCTGGCGGTAGAGGTCGATGAAGCGCGGAATGTCCCGCACGGGCACGCAGCTTCCCATGTAGGAGCCGAGGATCGACTTCTCCTGGGCCACCAGTTCGCCGTGGTTGAAGCTGAAATCGGCCGCCGCGGGCGAGAGGCCGGCCGTGACCACGGCCCCGCCGTAGCGCGTGCTCTTCCAGGCCGTCTCCATCGCCTTGATCGTTCCGGCGAGCTCGACGGCGAAATCGACGCCGCCGTTCGAGATGTCGCGGATCTGCTCGATATGGTCGGCGTCGCGGGCATTGACCGTGTGGGTCGCGCCCAGCTGCCGCGCGAGACCGAGCTTCGAGTCCTCCAGGTCGACGGCGATGATCTGCCCGGCCCCGGCGAGCTTGGCGCCCAGCAGGCCGTTCAGCCCGACGCCGCCCAGCCCGACGATCGCCACGCTGTCGCCGGCGCGCACCCGCGCCGTGTTGATGACCGCTCCGGCCCCCGTCATCACCGCGCAGCCGAAGATCGCGGCTTCCTCGATGTCGATGGACTTGTCCACGACGACACAGGTGCCGCGGTCCACCACAGCATATTCCGCCATGCAGGAAATGCCGGTGTGGTGGGCGATATATTCGCCGTTCAGCTTCAGGCGGCGTTCGCCGGACATGAGCTGGCCCTGCCCCTTGGTGCGCGCCGCGGTCTCGCAGACCTGCGGACGCCCTTCCAGGCAGCGCCGGCAGCGCCCGCAGGCGGAGCCGAACTGGAAGACGATGTGGTCGTCCGGCTTGATGTCGTGGACGCCCGGCCCCGCCTCCACGCAGACGCCGGAGCCTTCATGGCCCAGCACCATCGGCACCGGCCGGGGGCGGTCGCCGTTCAAAAGCGAGAGGTCGGAGTGGCAGAGGCCCGCTCCGCCGATCTTCACCAGCACCTCGCCCGGCCCCGGCGGCTCCAGCTCGACCTCCATGATCTCCACGGGCCTGCTGTGGGCGAACGGCTGCGGCGCCCCGCATTGCACCAGCACGGCGGCGGTCATCTTCATTTCGGGTGTCCTCTCGTTCCGGGTCCGGCACGCCGCAGGATAGCGGAGCCGGAGCGCGGCAAACAGCCAGCCGGGACCCGTCGGCTTCGCTTGACCGTGCGGGCGAATGGTGGATGCTCGCCCGTCCCTTTTCGAGAGCAGGATTCATGGTTAGCCAGACCGAAGGCGAGTTCCTGTGCCTTCACGAGATCGTCCATCGCGCGCACAACAATCTGAACCGGAATTACTGGGATTATCTGGCGGGCGGCAGCGAGAGCGAGGCGACGCTCCGGCGCAATCGCATGGCGCTGGACCGGCTGGCGCTCAAGCACCGCGTGCTCCGTGATGTCTCGACCGTCTCGGCGCGACGGCGCGTGCTCGGCCAGGAGCTGCGCCTGCCGGTGCTGCTGGCGCCTATCGGCTCGCTGCAGAGCTTCGACCCCGACGGCGGCGCGGCGGCGGCGCGAGCGGGGCATGCCTTCGGCACCATGAACATCCAGAGTTCCGTCTCCGAGCCGGGCCTCGAAGAGACGGCCGCCGCCGCGCCCAACCCCAAGATCTACCAGCTCTATGTGCGGGGCGGCGACGATTGGGTGGACGACATTGCGCGGCGCGCCATCGCCGCCGGCTACACGGCATTCTGCATCACCGTCGATACCGCCCGTTACAGCCGGCGCGAGCGCGACATCGCCAAACGCTTCGTCAAGCCCTGGCGGATCGACAACCGCAATATGGAGTTCCAGGGCGCCTTCAACTGGGATAATGTCAAACGCTTCAAGGACCGCCACGACATCCCGCTCATCATCAAGGGCGTCGGCACGGGCGAGGACGCCGCGCTTTGCGTCGAGCACGGCGTCGATGTCGTCTATGTCTCCAATCACGGCGGCCGGCAGCTGGATGCCGGTCGCGGCGCGCTGGATGTGCTTCCGGAGGCGGTCGAGGCGGTGGCAGGCAAGGCCGAGGTCTGGGTGGACGGCGGCATCCTGAGGGGCACGGATGTGGTGAAGGCGCTGGCGCTCGGCGCGAATGCGGTCGGCATCGGTCGGCTGTCGGCGGCCGCTCTCGCCGCGAACGGCGAAGCGGGCGTCGTCACCATGCTGGAACTGCTGGAGGACGAGGTGGTGACCGCGCTCGGCCTGATGGGCTGCACCGACTGGCAGGACCTCGGCCCGGAATTCGTGGCCCGCGCCGGGATGACCGCCCAGCCCTCCGTCTTCAGCGGCTACCCGCTGCTCGATCTGGAGGAGACGGGCTATAACTGACGGGTATCGGCTTCGGCCCTGTGCCCGGAGGAGGGAATCGACATGAACCGCGAACCCCTGCGCGATGTCACCGACGAGGAAATCCGCACCTTCCGGGAAGACGGGGTCGTCCTGCTCAAGGGCCTGTTCGACAGGGACTGGATCGAGCGCGTGCGCGACCTCGCGGAGGCGGACATGAGCACGCCCGGCGAGATGAAGCAGGAGCTGGCGAAGGAGGGCGACCCCGGCCGCTTCTTCAACAACACCTTCCTCTGGCCCCGCAATGAGGACTTCCGGGACATCGTCTTCAACTCGCCGGCCGCCCGGGTGGCCGCCCGCATCATGGAGGCCGGCAAGGTCAACATCGTGTTCGACCAGTTCCTCATCAAGGAGCCGGGAACGCAGGAGCGCACCCGCTGGCACCATGACCTGCCCTACTGGCCCATTGATGGAGACCAGGTCTGCACGCTCTGGCTGGCGCTCGACCCCGTGGATGCGGCCTCAGGCGCCGTCGAGTATGTCCGCGGCTCCCACAGATGGGGCGCGCGCTACAAGGCCGAGGCCTTCCTTGGCGAAGGCCGCTACAAGGAGGACCTGCCGCCGGTCCCCGATATCGACGAGATGCGCGGCGAACTGGAATTCGTCCAGCCCGAACTCGAGCCGGGCGACTGCACGGTGCATCACGGGCTGACGGTGCATGGTGCGCCCGGCAACGCGACCGCGGACCGGCGGCGGCGCGCTTACGTCACCCGCTGGGCTGGCGATGACGTCGTCTATTATCCGCGTCCGGGCATTCAGCCGATGCTCAGGGACCCGGACATTCCCTCCGGCGGCCCGCTGGACAGCGACCTCTGGCCCGTCGTCTGGCAGGACGCGCGGTAGAGTTCGTCCGGTCTGCTTCGGTGGTCAGGCGTCGGTCGGGTCGAAATAGCGGATGCCCGGACGCTCGGTGAGGGCATCGAAGAGCCGGTCGCTGTCGCCCCGCTCCCGCCGCCAGGCCAGATATTTCTCATAGTGCCCGCGCGTTTCCCAGGCGGCCGACAGCACCAGATTGTCGGCGTCGTCGCCGTTCTGGAGCACTTCGACGCTTATGCAGCCCTCCTGGGAACGGGTTTCCGGC
The DNA here is from genome assembly GCA_022826185.1 of Alphaproteobacteria bacterium. GTDB lineage: Bacteria > Pseudomonadota > Alphaproteobacteria > Bin95 > Bin95 > Bin95. The sequence goes on along the minus strand of JAJDVH010000031.1, from coordinate 277 downwards.
AGGATGGACCGGAAGTGCGATACGACATCGGCCCCGGTGCCGGGCTTCGCCTTCATTTCGAAAAGCACTCTCACGGCCATTTCAAAACCTCCTCTGGGCCTTCCGAAAATAGCAGATTTTTCCCCGGCCCGCACGCTCTAGCCCGGATTTCTCACCGCGAGCGTCGTCCGGCCAAGTTTAGCAATCGGCTGGGTGTTGGCGGTGGCGGGTTTTGTATTTCGGTTTGAGGGCGCAGGGGTATGGGTTGCGCCTGAGGCGCGGTTCCTGCCGGGGGATG
>JAJDVH010000008.1 GCA_022826185.1 Alphaproteobacteria bacterium | reverse complement strand
GCACTGGGCGAGACCATCCGGGTCCGGCTGACATTCAGCGAGACGGTGAACGTGACCGGGACGCCGCGGCTGAAGCTCGACTTCAGCTCCGGGACCGGAGATGAGAAGTGGGCGGGCTACGCGAGCGGCAGCGGCACGAAGATGCTGGAGTTCGCCTACACGATGGCGCAGGACGACGTCTCGAGCGCAGGGGTGGCGGTGCTCGCGGACACGCTGGAGCTCAACGGCGGCACGATCCGCTCCGCGGCGACACAGGCGGACGCGCACCGGGCCCATGCGGGGCTCGCCCACGACCCGAACCACAGGGTGGACACCGCGCCGCCGATGCTGTCAGTGGCGAGCATGAACGGCGCGGCTCTGAAACTCACCTTCGACGAGTCCCTCGGCGCGGCCGCGTCGCCGGCGAACGGCGCCTTCACGGTGAAGAAGACGCCGCAGGGGGCCCCTGAGGAGACGGTGAGCCTGACCGGATTGCCCGCCATCGACGGCGCCACGGTGACCCTGACGCTGGAGAGCGCAGTGCTGGCGACCGACACGGGCGTGAAGGTGAGCTACGCCAGGCCCACTTCGGGGACCGGCAACCGGATCGTCGACGCAGCCGGCAACCAGGCGGCGAGCTTCACCGACCTGGCAGTCGTTCCCGACGGAACGCCGCCGCGGCTGGTGCGGGGCGAAATCGACAGCGGGACGATGACCCTCTACTTCAGCGAGGCGCTGGACCCGGACTCGGTGGGGGGCCAGTTCGTGGTGTTTGTGTTCCTTGCGGTGAATCGCCCGCATGGCTTTTATGCCACGGGTGATGTGGAGATTGACGGCAACAAGGTGACGGTCGGATTGGGCAAAGGCAATCCACAGGCGCAACCGGGCTTGTTTGCCAACACATATTATGAAGACCCGGCCGCCAAGGGGCTTAGGGACCTTGACCGGCACGCCCTATGCGGGCTTCGGGTTCGGCGAGGCCGGCGCGCGCGACTGGCGCCTCGGCTGGCGGCTCGCGTCGGACCGCCTGCAATCCTTCTCCCTCGACCTCGAAACGACCCGCCGCGAGCCCGCCAACCCCGGACCGGGCTCCGGGGCCGGCAGGCCGGAGCACGGCGTCATGCTGAGGAGCGCGGTCCGCTGGTGAGCGCGGGATTGGAGGAGCGGAGCCGCGCGGTCGGGCCGAATTCCACAAGGAAGCCGGCGTCGCTTCTCCCGGGGTCGAAATCCGCGCCGCGCGCCGACGGCAGAGCGCGGCCGGTTCCTCCCGCTCCTGCGCCCTAGCTCGGCCGGTCGCCCTCGATCTGGATGCGGCGCATGTCGCGGCGGTAGCCGGAATAGTCGTTGATCGCGGCGTGCTTGAGGCAGCGATTGTCCCAGAGGGTGAGTGTGCCCGGCTCCCAGGAGACGCGGCAGGTCAGTTCCACGCGCTCGCCCGCGGCGTAGAGATAATCGAGCAGCGGCGTGCTCTCGTCCTCCGTCATGCCCTCGAAGCGGATCGTGTAGGCGCGGTTGACGAACAGGCCCTTGCGCCCGGTCTCGGGGTGGGTGCGGACCACGGGATGGAGACTTTCGGTCGGCCGCCAGGCGTCGTCCTCGCGGTTCCTGGTCGAGCGCAGCGCGTTGAAGTTCGTCGCCGGCCCGGCCACGCGGGTGTCGTTATGCACGGCGCGCATGCCCGAGAGCGTCTCCTTCATGCCCTCCGACAGGAGGTCCCACGCGCCCTGCTGGTCCGCGAACAGCGTGTCGCCGCCCGCCGGCGGCACCTCCAGCGCGTAGAGCGCGGAGCCGAGCGGCGGCTTCTCCAGGCAGGTCGTGTCGGTGTGCCAGTTCTCGCCGACCGCCGCCTTGTCGCCGGGCTCCTTGCGGATCGCAATGACCTCGGGATGGTTGCCGTCGGCGATCAGGTTCGGATGCACGATCAGCGGACCGAAGCGCCGGCCGAACGCCATCAGGGAGTCCTCGTCCATCTCCTGGCCGCGGAAACAGAGCACCTTGTGGCGCAGAAAGACCTCGTTGACTGCCGCGAAGCCCTCATCGTCGAGCGCCGTGAGGTCGATGCCGCGCACCTCCGCCCCGCAGGAGCCGGAAAGCGGCTTCACCTGCATGTTCGCGATTCCCTGAACTCCATCCGGCATGTCACGCATCCTCCGTCTCGCGGCGAAGATACCACGGCGTCTTGCCGGGCTCGCGCCGCCGGCGCCGGACGGGCTTCGGGGCCGGTTCCGGCGCTGCATTCGGCTTGGGCGGGTCCTCCGCCGCCGGCTTCGTCTCAGCCCTGGTTTTCGGCGCAGCTTGCGCCTTCGGCTCCGGCTTCGCGGCAGGCGCCTCGTCCTTCTTCGCCGCCGCGCGGCGGGCCGGCCGCTTGGGCGCGGGTTTCGCGGCGCTGCCGGCGGCGGGCGCGGCGCGGTAGCGCTCCAGCGCGTCGAGGTCGAGGGAGAAGCCGAGGCCGGGCCGCTCCGGAATCCGGGCCCGGCCGTCCTCGAATTCGATCTTCTCGCCGAACAGCAGGGCGGACCAGGGCATGTATTCCAGCAGGTCGCAGTTTTGCAGCGCGCCGCAAAGCTGCAGGGAGGGCTCCGAGTAGAGGTGCGGCGATACCGGCAGGTCCCAGGCCTGCGCCATGTGCCCGACGCGCATGAACTCGGTGACGCCGCCGACGCGCCCGAGGTCCGGCATCAGCACATCCGCCGCCTTCGCCTCGATCAGCGGGCGGAAGCCGTAGCGGGTGTATTCGGTCTCACCGGTGGCGATCGGCGTGTCGAGCGCGGCGGCGAGCGCGGCATGGCCGGCGACGTCATACGCCGGCACCGGCTCTTCGAACCAGTCCAGGTTCACCGGCTCGAGCGCGCGTCCCAGCCGGAGCGCGTGCCTGACATCGAGGCCCTGGTTTGCGTCCGCCATCAGCCGGATGTCGGGGCCGACGGCGTCGCGGACCGCCTCGGCGCGCTCGACATCCTCCTGCCAGCGCGGCTTGCCGAGCCGCATCTTCATGGCGCGGAAGCCCTGTTTCAGGAACTTTTTCGCCTCGGCAACGAGCTCGTCCCGCGAGCGCGAGAGCCAGAGCCCGCCGCTGTGATAGGCCGGCACGGCGTCGCGGCAGGAGCCGAGCAGGCGGTGGACCGGCTGGCCGAGCGCCTTGCCGCGCGCATCCCAGAGCGCCATGTCGAGCGCCGAGAGCGCGAAGAGCGGCACGCCCTTGTGGCCGACGAAGTTCACTTCGGTCCAGAGCTTGTGCCAGAGGCCCTCGACCCGGTGCGCGTCCTCGCCGATGAGCGATTGGCCAAGCACGGTCGTCATCGCCTCCAGCGGCGCCAGATGCCGGGCCGGCAGCGAGAACAGATGGCCCTCGCCCGTCACGTCCGCATCGGTATCGACGAAGACCAGCACATAGCCGATCGAACGGATATCGTGGATCGCGGTGATGACGGGCTCCTCCAGCGGCACATCCACCGTCATCGTGCGAATACCGGTAATCTTCATCCCTGCTCTTGCCTCCAGGAAAACTCCGGGTCCCCCAACCCGCCTCAATGTCCCAGCCTAGCTTGACAGGGCGGGGGAGGGGAAGCGCTGCGGAGCGGTCACGAGGCGTCCAGGTCGAAGACGGGAATATCCATCGCGCGGGCAGTGGCGGTCATCCGGCGGTCGTAGCTGGCGAGCGAGACTGCCCGGCCGCTGTCGCGAAGCCAGGCGCATGACGCCAGATGGAGCGCGTCGAGCGTGCGCGGAAAATAGGGGCCGGGGAAGGGCTCCAGCGCCCGCGCAATTACCGGTTGGATGAGTTCCAGCATGGAGACCTGTGCGATCAGTGTGCGGGCGTGTTCGCCGCGTGAGTCGGCAAGCCCGTGCGCATGCAGCCGGTTCCATGTCTCGACCTCCATCAATCTGCTGGAAGCCAGCGTCTCGCGCCAAAGCGACTCCGGCGGACTGCGGTCCTCCGCCATGAGGTAAGCCAGTATCACGGACGTGTCGAGGTAGATCACCGGTCGCTTCTGGCGGCGTCCAGATCGTCGAGGATTTCAGCCAGCGTCATGACGGGAGGCGGGCGCGGCGGCGGCTTCCCGTCCCTGTTGACGGCGAGCGGCGGCGTCATCCAGCCCTTGCGCACCAGGTCGGCCAGGAAGGCGTCGGCGAGAACCGGGCTCCGGGTCTCCCTCGGCGGGCCGAGTTCCGCAACCACCCGGTCGCGGTCGGTCACCAGCACCGTCTCGCCGGAAGCCGCCAGCCGCACATATTCGCTCAGCCGGCTGTTCAGCGCCTTTATCCCGACCGATCTCATAATGGCTATGGTGGCAACCGGTGGCGACCTTGTCAATCGCAGCCGGCAGGCTCCACCGCGATATTGTCGATCAGCCTTGCGCGGCCGAGACGGGCGGCGGCGAGCAGACGGGCGGGGCGGTCGAGGTGCTGCATGGGCGCCAGGTTTTCCGCGTCACGAAGCTCGACATAATCGACGGCGGAGAAGCCGGCCGCCGCGATCTCCGCGGCGGCGTCGGCGAGGCAGCCCGTATCCTCGCCGTTCCGCAGGCGCCCGGCGGCCATGACGAGCGCGCGGCGGAGCGCCGGGGCGCATGCGCGTTCCTCCGGGCCGAGCAGGGCGTTGCGGGAGGAGAGCGCGAGGCCGTCGGTGTCGCGCACGGTCGGGCAGCCGACGATCTCGGCAGGGAGGTCGAGGTCCCGGACCATGCGGCGGATCGTGGCGAGCTGCTGGTAGTCCTTCTCGCCGAAGAAGGCGAAGTCCGCGCCCGTCTGGACCAGCAGCTTGGAGACAACCGTCGCCACGCCGTCGAAATGCCCCGGCCGGTCCGCCCCGCAAAGCCCGTCCGTGACGCCGGAGACGGAAATGTTCGTCGCGAAGCCCGCCGGGTACATGACCTCGGGCGGCGGCGCGAACAGGAGGTCGATGCCATAAGGGGCGAGCTTCCCGCGGTCGCTCTCCTCGGTGCGCGGGTAGCGGGCGAGGTCGGTCGCGTCGTTGAACTGCTTCGGGTTGACGAAAAGCGTGACGATGGTGCGGTCGGCGCGCTCGCGGCTCGCGGCGGCGAGGCTCAGATGGCCCGCATGCAGCGCGCCCATGGTGGGAACGACCCCGATGGAGCAGCCCGCCCGGCGCCAGGCGCGGACGAGGCGGCGAAGGTCGGGAACGGTGCGGGCGGTGAGCATGGCGCCGGAACAGTCCCGCAAACCGTCTGGCCCGGCAAGCGGGGATGTGGGAGTCTCGCCGCTTATGGAACCGCGACCCGTCGTCCGGCTCCTGCCCGGCCGGCAGAAGCGCCTCCGGGCGGGGCATCCCTGGGCCTACGCCAACGAGATCGAGATGTCGGCCGGCGCGCGCGCGCTGGAGCCCGGAACGCTCGTGCGGCTGGAAAGCGCCGACGGCGAGGCGCTGGGCAGGGCGATGTTCAACCCCCGCGCGCTCGCAGCGATCCGCCGGCTCGACCCGGAACCGGAGCGGGAGATCGACGGGGACTGGCTGGCGGCGCGGCTGAAGGCGGCGCTGGCGCTCCGGCAACGGCTCGGCCTCGCGCCCTGGTGCCGGGTCGTTCACGCGGAGGCCGACGGGCTGCCCGGCCTCATCGTCGATCTGTTCGGCGCGGTGGCGGTGGCGCAGCTCAACAGCGCCGGCATGGCGCGGCTGGAGGCGCCGCTGGTCGAGGCGCTGCGGGAGGCGCTGCAGCCGGAGGCACTAGTGTTTCGCAATGACAGCGCCCAGCGCGGCCTGGAGGGGCTGGAGACGGAGACCCGGCTCGTCTTCGGCGAAGTCTCCGGGCCGGTCGATCTGGTCGAGAGCGGCTGCCGCTTCCTCTGCGACCCGCTCGGCGGGCAGAAGACCGGCTGGTTCTACGACCAGCGCGACAACCGCGCCTTTGCGGCCGGCCTCGCGGAGGGCGCGCGGGTGCTGGACCTCTACGCCTATCTCGGCGGCTTCGGCATCAGGGCGGCGCTGGCGGGCGCGCGCGAGGCCGTGCTGGTGGACCGCTCCCGCCAGGCGCTGGAGCTTGCCGGCCGGGCCGCCGGGCTGAACGGTGTCAGCGGGCGGGTCCGCACCGAGCGCGCCGACGCCTTCGCCTATCTGGAGGCGGCGGAGCCGGAGAGCTTCGGCCTCGTCATCGCCGACCCGCCGGCCTTCGTGCGCTCACGGAAGGACCTGGGCGCGGGGCTGCGCGGCTACCGCAAGCTGGCCCGCCTCGCCGCGCGGCTGGTGGCGCCCGGCGGTTTCCTGCTGGCGGCCTCCTGCTCGCACAATGTGACGCCCGAGGCCTTCGCCCTGGAGGTCGCGCGCGGCCTCGGGCAGGCCGGCCGCACGGGCCGCGTGCTGCGCACCGCCGGGGCCGCCGCCGACCATCCGGTGCATCCGATGCTGCCGGAGTCGGCCTATCTCAAGGCGATGATGTTGCAATTGGACTAATCGTCGGACCGCGGTCGTTTCTGGACAATACCGACACGCCGTTCTCCCTTTCGGAGAGGGCGTATGGCAATATAGCGCACACATTGCGTATAGTGCGGAACTGTTCCGATGGAGGGGGCCGATGATTGGGAATGGCGGTGATATAAACTGCGCCGCCATCGACATTGAGGTGCGCCCGGAATCTGACGCGCAAGGACATATACCGACTTCGTGCGGGTCGATAACGCAGAAGTTGCGCGATCTTCGATCACCGCCCGGTATGAGCGCATGAAACGCTGGCGCGCATGGGACGCGGAAGCCGGACAGGAGCCAGGGCAATGGCGGCTGCATTCGACACGCTGTCCGCTGCCCACGACATGGAGCAGGCCGGCCTGAAACGGGAGGCGGCGGAAGCCGTCGCCGGGGCGATTCGCGCCGGGCAAGGGGAGCTTGCGACCAAAGCGGATCTGGACGCGCTGCAAGCAGCGACCAGGGCCGACATTGCGACGCTACGATGGGTGATTGGTATTCACTTGGCGATCAGCCTTGCAACGCTCGCCGCTGTGTTGGCGATAGTGTTCCGTCCTTGAGCGTCCGGGGCGTCCCTTATACGCCGCTGCAACTCCGAAATTCCGTCACGGCGTGCTCCTCCGCAACGCTCAGTCCAGAATCTCGAAATGGGCTTCCGTCGGCTCGCGTCCCACGCCGTTGATCGGCAGGATGTCCTGCGGGCAGGCTGAGAAGACGACCACGACATCGAGATCGGCCTCGAACAGCACATGGTCGCCCGGCTTGGTCACCGGCGCGGCAAAGGCGAGGCCGCCGCCTTCTTCCCACGGGATATTCATGAAGAGGTTGAGCGGCGAGGGCGTCTCCGGCGGCGTCAGGCCGAGCTCGTAAAGGGCGGCGGCGAGATTGTCCGTGCAATTGTCGTGATATTCGGTGCAGCCGAGCAGGCCGTAGCGGTAATTGTCGCAGGCCGCCATCAGCGTGTCGTGGACGCCGGGGGAGGTGTCCTCGACGAGGGTCAGGATCGGGCGGCGGCGGTTGCTGTAAAGCGCGTCGCCGACCTCCGGGCGCATCTTCGTCAAGGTCGCGCGGGTGTGCTCCATCGACATGAACTCGCGCAGGTCGCGGCGCGCGAAGGCCCAGGTGTCCACCACCTGCTCGCCATGCGTGTTGACGACCCTCACCTTCTGCCCCTTGCGCGCGAACGCCGCCTTGCCGCTCCGCGCGGGGATGGTTCGAAGCCCCGACATGACGCGCCTCCCTTGCCGGACGGAACCGGCAGGATGAAACGCGCGCCCGGCCGGGGTCAAGCCGCTGGCTGGCTGCCCGCGCGCTTTCGCAGCGTTGACCGGCGGCGGCGGTCATGGCGTATTGGCGCACTTGCCGCATGGGGGAGAAGACCATGCCAAGGGACCGCGAGACAGAACTGCCGCGCTATGCCGCGCCGGGGCGGCCGCTCGGGGCCTATCCACGCCTGCGCGCCCGGCGCAACCGCCGCGCCGGATGGACGCGCGCCCTGGTCGCCGAAAGCCGCTTGGGCCCGCAGGATTTCATCTGGCCGCTCTTCGTCGTGGACGGCGAGGGCGTGTCGCAGCCCGTGCCCTCCATGCCGGGCGTCTGCCGCTGGTCGGTGGAGCTGCTGGTGGAGCGCGTTCGGGAAGCAGGAGACGCCGGCATTCCGGCCGTCGCGCTGTTCCCCTATGTCGATCCCGCGCTGAAGACGCATGACGGCGAGCACGCGCTCGATCCGGAGAACGTCGTCTGCCGCGCGATCCGGGCGGTGAAGGCGGCCGCGCCGGAGATGGGCGTGGTGTGCGACGTGGCGCTCGACCCGTTCACCACCCACGGCCAGGACGGCATCGTGCGCGACGGGCAGATCCTGAACGACGAGACCGTGCATGTGCTCTGCGAGCAGGCGCGGGTGCAGGTCGAGGCCGGCTGCGACGTGATCGCGCCCTCGGACATGATGGACGGGCGCGTGGGCGCCATCCGCGACACGCTGGACGCGGCGGGCCACGAGGATGCCTCGATCCTTGCCTACTCCGCGAAATACGCCTCCGCCTTCTACGGCCCCTTCCGGGATGCGGTCGGCTCCGCCGGCGCGCTCGGCGCGGCCGACAAGAAGACCTACCAGATGGACCCGGCGAACACGGAGGAGGCGCTCCGCGAAATCGCCGCCGACCTCGCCGAGGGCGCCGACATGGTGATGGTCAAGCCGGGCCTGCCCTATCTCGATGTCATCCGCCGGGTGAAGGAGCGCTTCGGCGTGCCGACCGTCGCCTACAACGTCTCCGGCGAATACTCGATGCTCAAGGCGGCCGGCGGACGCGGCTGGCTTGACTACGACCTCGTGCTGCTGGAGAGCCTCATGGCCTTCAAGCGCGCCGGCGCTGACGCCATCCTCACCTACGCCGCCATGGAGGCCTGCGAACTCCTGGCGGAGGGGTAGGCAGGCTGGTCACATCTCCGGAAAAGAGGCGCGAAGATTGGATTTGCAGCCCATGCGGGCTATGCTGAACGCCTAATGAACGCTTCAACCGGCTACCGGAACCGTTCTGAATGACCCGCGTCACCGTCACTTTGACAGACGATGTTTACCGCGCACTGAAGGATGCAGCCAAGCGGGAGCACCGGTCGATGGGAGCCATTGTGGAAGAATGCCTGGCCGGACGCGGCATCCGCAGTCTTCGACCTCGCGGTTCTTCCCGGGATATAGTTGCCCGGGCCCGCGCCGCGTCCGGTTTGGATGCGGATGAGGCGATGAATCTGGCTGTCGAGGAAACAAGGCGTTTCCGCGAAGAACGGTCGGCGTTGAAGAGCAGCGCCGATGCCAAAGCCCTGCATCGTTGATACGAACGTCGTCGTTTCAGGTTTGATCGGTACGGGCAGTCCGCCTGACCGAATTGTGAACGCCATGCTGGATGGCGAACTGTCCTATGCCTTGTCCGCCGACCTGTTCGACGAATACGCCTCTGTGTTGAGCCGTCCAGCGATCACTCGCCTTCATCGCCTCAGCGATGACGACCTTCGGCAGTTTCTCGAAGACATTGCAGCCAACGCTGTTTGGCGAAGCCCCGCTCCGTCTGCGCCTGCCCCCGATTCTGGGGACGATCATGTTTGGCCCAACTTCAACAGTAGCGGCTGGATTTGGGGCCGTTCGGCTCGGGCAAGTCGTTGATTTTGGGTGATATCGGGTTTTGATTTTCCGGGTCTCGAAAAGGGTGTAGTGGAACATTTTGCGGTTTTGGTCTGATTTTTC
>JAJDVH010000099.1 GCA_022826185.1 Alphaproteobacteria bacterium | reverse complement strand
AGGTCGAACTGGCCGAGCAGCTTGTTGTCCGCCGCCATTTCGCGCTCGCCCTGCGAGACGCGGATGGTCACCGCATTCTGGTTGTCTTCGGCCGTCGAGAAGGTCTGGCTCTTCTTGGTCGGGATCGTGGTGTTGCGGTCGATCAGCCGGGTGAACACGCCGCCCAGCGTCTCGATGCCGAGCGACAGCGGCGTGACGTCGAGCAGCAGCACGTCCTTCACGTCGCCCCTCAGCACGCCGGCCTGGATGGCGGCGCCGAGCGCCACCACCTCGTCCGGGTTGACGCCGCGATGCGGCTCGCGCCCGAAGAAAGTCTTGACCGTCTCGATCACCTTCGGCATCCGCGTCATGCCGCCCACCAGCACGACCTCGGCGATGTCGGAGGCGCGCAGGCCGGCATCCTCCAGCGCTTTCTTGCAGGGGCCGACCGTGCGCTCGACAAGGTCCTCGACCAGCGCCTCCAGCTTGGCCCTGGACAGCTTGATGTTGAGGTGCTTCGGCCCGGACTGGTCAGCCGTGATGAACGGCAGGTTGATCTCGGTCTGCGCGGTGGAGCTCAGCTCGATCTTGGCCTTCTCCGCCGCTTCCTTGAGCCGCTGCAGGGCGAGCTTGTCGCCGCGCAGGTCGATTCCCTGCTCCTTGCGGAACTCTTCGGCCAGATATTCGATGATGCGGTTGTCGAAGTCCTCGCCGCCCAGATGGGTGTCGCCATTGGTCGATTTGACCTCGAAAACGCCGTCGCCGATCTCCAGCACGGAGACGTCGAAGGTGCCGCCGCCGAGGTCGTACACGGCGATCACGCCGCCTTCCTTCTTGTCGAGGCCGTAGGCGAGCGCGGCCGCCGTCGGCTCATTGACGATGCGCAGCACTTCGAGGCCGGCAATTCGCCCGGCGTCCTTGGTCGCCTGGCGCTGGGAATCGTTGAAATAGGCCGGAACCGTGATGACCGCGTCGGTCACCGATTCGCCGAGAAACGCCTCGGCCGTCTCCTTCATCTTCTGGAGGATGAAGGCGCTGATCTGGCTCGGCGCGTAGGTCTCGTCGCCTGCCCGCACCCAGGCGTCGCCATTGTCGGCCTTGACCAGCGCGAAGGGCAGAACCTTCTTCTCTTCCTGGATTACCGGGTCCCGGTCCGTGCGGCCGATGAGGCGCTTGATGCCGAACAGGGTGTTGGTCGGGTTGGTGACCGCCTGTCTCTTCGCGGGCTGGCCGACCAGCCGTTCGCCGTCTCCGGTTACCGCCACCATGGAGGGCGTGGTGCGGGCGCCCTCGGCGTTCTCGATGACTCTGGGTTCGCTGCCATCCATCACGGCGACGCAGGAATTGGTCGTGCCGAGATCGATTCCGATAACCTTGCTCATGCGGTTCGTCCTCATCCGATGCGGCAAGCCCGGACCGCCCGCACGCGCAGCGCCTGTCCCGGCTCCCTTTCATGACACTGAAAAAATCGGGCGCGCGCCCGACCTCCGTTGCGCGGGTATATATGAACCCCCCTCTGGCCCTACAAGACCCCGCGACCTCGCGCGAGGTGCGGCAAAAACTGCAATTCGGGCGAAAAAATGACCGAAACCGTCGTTTCCGCAAGCTATCGCACCGACATCCCGGCCTTCTACGGCGACTGGTTCGCCCGCCGCCTCGCCGCCGGCTATGCGCTGGTGCGCAACCCGTGGTCCGGCAGCGCCTACCGGGTGAGCCTCAAGCCGGAGGCCGTGGCGGGGTATGTCTTCTGGACCCGCAATCCCGCGCCCTTCATGCCCGTTCTCGATCGGCTGGGCCGGCCGTTCGCCGTCCAGTTCACGATCACCGGCTACGGGCGCCGGCTCGAGCCTTCGGTCCCCCCGCCCGAGCGCGCTGTCGAGGCTGCGCACGGCCTCGCCCAGCGCCACGGCCCCCGATGCGTCGTCTGGCGCTACGACCCGATCCTGTCGCCGACCCATGACCATGTGGAGGCCGCCGGACGGCTGGCCGAGTCGCTTCGGGGCGCGAGTGACGAATGCGTGGTCTCCTTCGCATCCTTCTACCGCAAGACGCAACGGAACCTGTCGGCGGCCGGCTTCGTCTGGGAAGAACCGGAGCCCGACCGCCGCCTGCGGTTGATCGAGGCGCTGGCGGATGCCGTTTCGCCGCTCCGCCTCACAGTCTGCGCACAGCCGGAACTGACGGTCGGCGCCGCCGAACCGGCCCGCTGCATCGATCCGGCCCGGCTCGGCCTCGGCCCGCTTCCGGAGAAGGGCAACCGGCCCGGCTGCGCCTGCGCCGCCAGCCGGGATATCGGCGCCTACGACACCTGTCCGCACGGTTGCCTCTACTGCTACGCCAACGCTTCTCCCGCGGCGGCTCGCCGGCGTTTCAAGGCCCACGATCCCGAAGCCGAGATGCTCGGCTGAGCGGTCCGGTCAGCCGGCCGCCATCGCCTCCAGCATGCCCGCCACCGCCGCCTCGAACATGGCCGCAGTCAGCCGCCCGGTATTCGTGTTGTAGCGCGAGCAGTGATAGCTGTCGGCGAGCAGCCGCCCGCAGCCGAGCCGGTGCAGGGCGCCGTGGGCGAACGGCCGGGCAGCGCGCCGTTCGCCGAGCGCGGCGAGCACGGCATCGTGCGCGACGCGCCCGAGCGCCAGCACCGCGCCGCCGCGAGGCAGTGCTTCGAGTTCGCCCACGAGGAATGGACGGCAGGCGGCAACCTCCGCGCCGACAGGCTTGTTCTGCGGCGGGACGCAGCGCACCGCGTTCACGATGCGGCAGCGGGCCAACGAGAACCCGTCGTCGGAGCGGCCGCCATACTCGCCCTCGGCCAGCCCGAATTTGAGCAGCGTCGCGAAGAGCAGGTCGCCGGCGTAATCGCCCGTGAACGGCCGGCCCGTCCGGTTTGCGCCGCGCAGGCCGGGCGCCAGGCCCACGATCAATATTCCGGAGCCCCGAGGGCCGAAACCCGGCACCGGCGCATTGAACCAGTCCGGTTCGGCGTCCCTCCAGCGATGGCGGAATGCCCGAAGGCGCGGACAGAAGGGGCAGTCGGGATCAGGCTCCATACTGCTCTTCGGCGTCGTCCTGCGCCTCTTCGAAACGCAGGCTCTCCCGCTGGGCGCGGCGCGCCTGGGCGGCTTCCCGCTCGTCCTGGTCGCGCATGATCGACGGCGCCAGGTCGAGCAGATCCATGAAGAAATCCGCCTGCCGGCGCAGGTCGTCCGACACCATCGGCGGCTGGCTTTTCATCGTGCTGACCACGGTGACGCGCACGCCGCGGCGCTGCAGCGCCTCCACGAGGCGGCGGAAATCGCCGTCGCCGGAAAACAGCACGATGTGCTCCAGATTGTCGGCCATCTCCATCGCATCGACGGCGAGCTCGATATCCATGTTTCCCTTGATTTTCCGGCGGCCCATGGCGTCGGTGAACTCGCGCGCCGGCTTGGTGACCATGGTGAAGCCGTTATAGTCGAGCCAGTCCACCAGCGGGCGGATGGGCGAATAGTCCTGGTCCTCGATCAGCGCGGTGTAATAGAAGGCGCGGATCAGCCGGCCGCGCTTCGAGAAATAGTCCAGCATCCGCTTGTAGTCGATATTGATGTTCAGGCCGCGCGCGGCCGCATAGAGGTTCGCGCCGTCGATGAACAGCGCGGTACGTTCTTCCATATAGGTGCGCATGGGAAGGCTCCGAAAAAGGGCGGCCGCCCAAACAAACGACAGCCCGATGACATGGTAGATTCAGCCTAGGCGAGACGCAGCCGCGCGACAAGGGGCCGCCGGGGATGATTCTGATCGGATTGGGGGGAAACCTGCCATCGCAGGAGCACGGGCCTCCCCAGGCCACGCTCGCCGCGGCCCTGCAGGCGCTGGAGGCGAAGGGCGCGAGGACGCTCCGGCTCTCCCCCTGGTACGAGAGCGCGCCGGTGCCCCCGAGCGGCCAGCCTTGGTATGTCAACGCCGTGGCGGAAGTGGAGAGCGCGCTCTCGCCGGAGGCGCTGCTCGCCGCGCTGCTCGCCGTCGAGGCGGGGCTCGGCCGGGTCCGCGGCGCCCGCAACGCCTCCCGGACGGTGGACCTCGACCTGCTCGACTATCGGGGCCTCGTAACCAGCCCCGGCGAGAAGCCGGAATTGCCCCATCCCCGCCTGCATGAGCGCGCTTTCGTGCTGCTGCCGCTGCGCGACCTGGCGCCCGACTGGCGCCATCCGGCCTGCGGAAGGCCGGTGGACGCGCTGATCGAGGCGCTCGGCGGGACCGGCCCGATCCGGCGCCTGCCGTAGCATCCGCCTCCCCTGCGGAAAGGCGTTGCCGCGCCGGCCGCGCTGGGTTAAACTCCGGCCTTCTTCAGCCCTCGCCCGCCGCCCGGCGGGAAATCCGGCCCCTTCCCCTCGCGTTCGAATTTCCCGTTTCAGCGGGCGAGACGGCTTTCAACATCAACCGACGGACGGTCCGAGGCCATGCTCGACGATATTGCGGCGCCCGAAAAGGTCGCGCATCTTCAGGAAATAAAGGAGAAGTCGGCGGCCGAGCTGCTCGCGCTCGCCGACGAGCTGGAGGTCGAGAACGCCTCCACCCTGCGCAAGCAGGACATGATGTTCGCCATCCTGAAGAACCTGGCGGAAGACAATGTGGCCATTGTCGGCCGCGGCGTGCTGGAAGTGCTGTCGGACGGGTTCGGCTTCCTGCGCTCGCCCGAGGCCAACTACCTGCCCGGCCCCGACGACATCTATGTCTCGCCCCAGCTGCTGCGCCGCTTCGGCCTGCGCACCGGCGACACGGTGGAGGGCGAGATCCGCGCGCCGAAGTCGGGCGAGCGCTATTTCGCGCTGACCAAGGTCACGCAGGCCAATTTCGCGGACCCGGAGGCCGTGCGCCACCGCATCAATTTCGACAATCTGACGCCGCTCTATCCGGATGAGCGGCTGCATCTGGAAATCGACCAGCGCGAGGGCAAGGACCAGAGCAAGGACTACACCACCCGCGTCGTCGAGCTCGTCTCGCCGCTCGGCAAGGGCCAGCGCGCGCTCATCGTCGCCCCGCCCCGCACCGGCAAGACCATGATGCTGCAGAACGTGGCGCATGCGATCTCGCACAACCACCCCGAGGTCTATCTCATCGTGCTGCTCATCGACGAACGGCCGGAGGAGGTGACGGACATGCAGCGCTCGGTGCGCGGCGAGGTCATTTCCTCCACCTTCGACGAGCCGGCGACCCGCCATGTGCAGGTGACGGAGATGGTGCTGGAGAAGGCCAAGCGCCTCGTCGAATACAAGCACGACGTGGTGATCCTGCTGGACTCGATCACCCGGCTTGCGCGCGCCTACAACACGGTCGTGCCGTCCTCCGGCAAGGTGCTGACCGGCGGCGTGGACGCCAATGCGCTGCAGCGCCCGAAGCGCTTCTTCGGCGCGGCGCGCAATATCGAGGAAGGCGGCTCGCTCTCGATCGTCGCGACGGCGCTGGTCGAGACCGGCTCGCGCATGGACGAGGTGATCTTCGAGGAGTTCAAGGGCACCGGCAATTCCGAGATCGTGCTGGACCGCAAGCTCTCCGACCGGCGCGTCTGGCCGTCGATCGACATCGGCAAGTCGGGAACCCGCAAGGAGGAGTTGCTGGTGGATCGGGCCGCGCTCTCCAAGATGTGGATGCTGCGCCGCGTGCTGATGCCGATGGGCACCCAGGACGCGATGGAGTTCCTGATCGGCAAGCTCCGCGAGACCAAGAACAATGACGACTTCTTCCAGGCGATGAACCAGTAGCGCCGGGAGGCCGCGATGGAGCCCGGACCGGCCGCAATCCGGGGAGAAGACGAACGCCGGGCGGAGCGCGCGCTGCTCCGTTTCGCGGATAGCTACATCTGGTGGAAGACGCCGGAAGAGGCCGTCCGCTATCCGGACCGCGTGCTGGCGCAGGTCATGGACATCGGCACCTTCGAGGACTGCCGCGCCATGAGGGCGTCCTTCGGCGACGAGCGCCTTTGCGGGGTGCTGCGCCGCGCCGAGCCCGGCTGGTTCCGCGCCCGGAGCTGGGCTTTCTGGCAGGCGGCGCTCGGCATCGACGCCGGCCCCCGCCCCGTCCGCCGCAAGCTGCCGCCCGCCCCTTGGGAACGCCCGGCATGACGGGCTTCGCGCCGCGCACGGACATCCTGCCCCCGGCGCAGGCGGCGCTCTGGCCCGAGCTTGCGCCCGTCGCCGGCCTCGGCTTCACGCTTTACGGCGGAACCGCCATCGCGCTCAGGCTCGGGCACCGGATATCGGAGGACTTCGACCTCTTCAGCCCGGTTTCCCTCGACAGCGATGCGCTCCGGCGGGCCTGCCGCTTTATCGCGGACAGGCCAGCGCTGCGCGAGGATGCCGACAGCCTCGTCGTCAGGACGGCGGAAGGCGTGTTGCTGTCCTTCTTCGGCGGCATCGACAACGGCAGGGTCGGGGAGCCCGACACGGCTCCGGAAAACGGCCTGCCCGTCGCGTCCGCCCTCGACCTGCTGGCGACGAAGCTCAAGACGATCCTGCAGCGGGCGGCCGCCAAGGACTATGCCGACATCGCGGCGCTGCTCCGGTCGGGCCTCGCGCTCGAACAGGGCCTCGGCGCGGCCCGGGCGCTTTACGGGCCGGGCTACCCGCCCATGGAATCGGTGCGCGCGCTCTGCTGGTTCGGCGACGGCGACCTCGACACGCTCGCCGAAGACGACCGCCGGCTGCTTACCGATGCGGCAGCGGGAGCCGCAGGCCGGCCGGTCCCGGCCGTGCCGCTGCTCCCGTAACACCCGCGCGGGCGGAGGCGGCCTGCCGGCCTTGCCATCGCCTCGCGGCCGCTGTAGGGTCCGCGGCCATGAGCCCACGGATCCGCATCTGCGTTTCTCGACGCCGCGTCTGCTAACAGGCGGTCGCGGGCTCATTCACTAGCACCACAATCCGAACAGCCGCGACTGCCGCCGGGAGGCGGGGGTTGTTGTTGCTGTCCTTGTCCTCGGCGGTCCGGGCGGGAAGGACAGGACCATGACGACAATCGCAGAGCCGCAGGCGGAAAATGCGGCGCCGGGTCCCTACGGGGCGCTGATGGAAATCACCCGGCGGCCCCCGATCACGTTCACGCACGGGCGCGGCGGGCTGCTCTGGGACAGCGAGGGCAACCGCTATCTGGATTTCATCCAGGGCTGGGCGGTGAACTGCCTCGGGCACGCGCCGCCGGCCGTCGCCCGCGCGCTGGCCGAACAGTCCGCCAGACTGCTGAATTGCAGTCCCGCCTATTAAAACGAGCCGATGATGCGCTACGCGGACGCGCTGACGGCCGCTGCGGGCCTGGAGCGGGTGTTCTTCGCCAATAGCGGCGCGGAGGCCAATGAAGGGGCGATCAAGCTCGCGCGGAAATGGGGCGCCCTGCACAGGGGCGGCGCCTGGGAGATCGTCACCACCGCCGGCGGCTTCCACGGCCGGACCCTCGCCACCATGTCCGCGTCGGGCAAGTCGGCCTGGGACGGGCTGTTCGAACCCAGGGTGGCCGGGTTCCCGAAAGTGCCGTTGAACGACATCGGGGCCGTCGAGGCCGCGATTACGGACAGGACCGCCGCCATCATGCTGGAGCCGATCCAGGGCGAGTCGGGCGTCCGGCCCGCCGATGACGGTTATCTGAGGGCCCTGCGCGCCCTAGCCGACCGGCGGGGCATCCTGCTGATCCTCGACGAGATCCAGACCGGCATGGGGCGGACCGGCGCGCTGTTCTGCTTCGAGCACACAGGCGTCCGCCCGGACATCATGACGCTCGGCAAGGGAATCGGCGCCGGAACGCCGCTGGCGGCATTGCTCGCGCGCGAAGAGGTCTGCTGTTTCGAGCCCGGCGACCAGGGCGGCACCTATAACGGCAACGCGCTGATGGCCGCCGTCGGCCACGCCGTGCTCGAAGAACTCACCGCAGAGGGCTTCCTCGAGCGCGTGTGCGAGGCGGGGGCGGCGCTGCGGCGCGGCCTGGAGAGGCTGAGCGGGAAATACGGCCTCGGCGGCGTGCGCGGCCGGGGGCTGCTCCTCGCGCTCGACCTGAATCCGAGGGCCGACGGTTTCGCTCTCGTCGAGAAGGCGCTGGCGGCGGGATTGCTGCTCAACGCGCCCGCCCCCGACGCGCTACGCTTCGTGCCGGCGCTCAACGTCACCGATGCGGAGATCGCCGAAATGCTCGATCTGCTGGACGGCCTGCTGCGGGGCCCGTAGCCCTCGGCACGGCGCCATGCCGGGGCCTGAGGCCTGCCTCGCCCCGGCTTCCCGGCTCGGAGGCGGACACCATAGGGGGACGACAAATGAACCTTCGAGACAGCATCGTCGCCGCCCTGCGCGAGGCCGCCGACCCGGCGAGGGCGCCGCAGCAGCAGGCCTACATGAAGTCCGGCATGCCCTTCCTGGGCGTGGCCGTGCCGCAGTGCCGGCGCATCGTCGCACGGGTGTCCGGGGCGCACCCGCTGCCGGACGCCGGCGCATGGCAGGCGGCGGTCCTCGACCTCTGGCGCGGGGCCGTCCACCGCGAGGAACGCTATGCGGCGGTGGAGCTTCTGCTTCTCGGGCGCTATGCGCGCTGGCTGGAGCCGGCGCGCGCGCCCATGGTCGAGGAACTGGTGGTCACGGGCGCCTGGTGGGACTATGTGGACCCGATTGCCGGGCGCGGCATGGGGACGATGCTCGCCGCCCACCCCCGTCCGGCGAAGGCCCTGCTCCGCGACTGGGCCGGGGACGACGATATCTGGAAGCGTCGGACCGCCATACTCGCGCAGCTTCGGGCGAAGCGGGCGACGGACACGGAGTTGCTGGCCGACGCCATCCGGCCGTCCATCGGCTCATCGGAGTTCTTCCTGCGCAAGGGCATCGGCTGGGCGCTGCGCGAATATTCGAAGACCGACCCCGGCTGGGTGACGGCGTTCATCGAACGCCACCCCGGCCTCTCGCCCCTCAGCCGCCGCGAGGCGCTGAAGCACCTGAAGCGCAAGGGGCTCCCGTAACCCCAGGCCGCCTACTCCGCCGGGGCGAGCGGCGCGGGGGGTCCACCCAACAGAGAGGCAGTAGCAGAGATGCGAGCAGTCGAGCGCCTCCGCCCCCTCGGCACCAAGCAACCGAATCGTCCGTAATGCATGACTGGAAACAGTTCTTTCCGCCGCGACGCCATATCGTTGTCGGAAGCATAGCCTGCACGGAAAACCGCGCCAGACGCAGAGACAGCCCGGTTCGATCAAAATGTCCTGTTACCGTCCCCGCGCGTGCTGCGGCTTCGTAAACGACAGGAACGCATGGTGTAGTTCTATAGGCGAACGCCCGGTTCTCGGGTGGTCACTGCGCCAAGCCCAGCAAACGGCCGCAATAGTCGATGGTTCCAGCCTTTCCGCCTCCCTCGACTTGCGGTCGAGGTAGCGGTCGATCCCCTTTACGGCGCTGTTCGCATTATCGGCAATCAGATATCCGATCATGAATCCGGTCGAGTGGTTGCTGCCGTATTTGCCAAGCCGGAAACGATCTATGCCTTCCACGACATATTCACGGCACAGATACCTATCGTCGCCAGCGATACGTTTGCACTCGATTATCGCGTGGGGATTATGGACCTTCAAACGTTGAAATATCTCGATCACGAGGATCGGGATATCGGTTCGCCCATCCGGCACCAGAATGTCGGGGCGGGATCGAGATTCGCTGCCGTCGAGTACGACCATACTTCCGCTCCAGTCAAACTCGCCAGAGTTCAGGGCCTGGCGCATACCGTCCCGCAAGCGTTCCGTAATCGTCACTTCCCCGCTTGCTGCATTTACCTCCGGGAATGACAGCGCGTGCCGCCAACCGGCTTCAACAGTGCGTAGGACTGTTGTTGCAACCTCGCGGGCAAGTTCGATAAAGGGCTGGCCGGCGGCAGCTGGAGCATCGAGCGGCAGTTTCACACAAAAGCCCCGGACATGCTTTCGGCAATGACGGCATCCGCGTCTTCCAAAGCCGAGACCCTCATCCAGTGCCGGCGGGCCGCGGGTTTGATAATAACGACTTCGTTCGGACCGCTTACCCGCAACGTACGCTGACCGACCAGGGAGGTTCCGAGCGGCACGTCCAGACGCTCTCCGATCCGGCGCAAAACATCCCGCAAGCTCCCACCCGGTTGCACGACTTCCACCGCTGAGGGACCGCCACTCTCCTCGATAACAAAACGAACGACCCGAAGTGGTGCCGACGCGGGGAATTCGAAGACTTCAGCCCGCATCCGCCGCCGCCCCGCCGAAAGCCAAATCCCGACTGCCCCCAGGAATGCACTCGCATAAGGCATAATATGCGGGCCAATTTCGGCAGCGGCCACAGACTGAAGCCTCCCTTCTTTCCATTGCCATGTCGCCCGGAACAGACCATCACGCGCGACAATACGCTCTTCATCATCCAGTTCGTAAAGATCGAAGACAGCTTCATCGAGCTTTCGCCAATCGCCTTCTGTCGCCGGGCGCATCGCCAGTTCTTGGGTGATTTGCATCAAAAGTCGACTGGCTCCTGAATAGGAGAGCGCTTCGAGACTAGGAATCGGCATGTGTTCTACATCCCGAAGCAAGACCCGCCGCATCGAAAGTCCGAATGTGGACGCCGTCATAAGGAAAAACCATGACGCCAGCGAAGAATTCAGGATCGCAACCAGTGCTCTGCCGATCTCTGATCGTTCTAAAGGCAGTGATGCACCGAAGACAGCATCGGTGAAAACGACATCTCGGTCCGACATTGCAGCGACAGAGCGTCCGTGCCTCGCCAGAAATTCGCGAATGAGCAACAGAGGCGCTCGATAGACGTCTCGATTGCGGGGCCGTTCGGCTCTCGTTCCGCCGTATAATTCCAGATCGCTCGATATTGACAACGGCCGCACATCGTTTTTTGAAACTAGAGGGAGATTACGGAGAAAGCTCGAATCATGGTTTTGACTGCCAACCTTTAGTCCTGCGGTCAGCTCGGCATCGACCCCATTAAGACAACCTGCCAAAGTTGTATGATTCGAGGTTAACTTATCTAATAGCGCCAAGTCGCGGCGCATTCCAAAGAGCGCCGCCTTAATGAATTCAGAATTTCTACGCCATTCCGATAATGGTAGCTTACCGATATCGTTGTGAGAAATTTCAAACGTGTGAGTCTGTATACCTGCTGGAGACCAAGGAACTTGCACAACTGTAATATTACCACAATCCGAAGGTCGATGCCTCGCAAACAGAATAACAGCTGGCAAATTACCGCGGGGGAAAAGCCAGCTTGAATGGTACGAAAGATTGACGAGGGTTACGGGAGATAGCATCTCAATGAGATCGTGTGAAGCCTTTCTTCCTGTGTTGCTACGACTGAAGAATTGGACAGCGCTGAGGATTAACCCGAAGCGGGTCTTCTCGGACGCGAAACGCACGGACTGATGTGCGAAGTCAAGGCTTACACCGCGAGGCGCGCGGCTGTCGTTCCCCGCTCCGGCGGAACGGCGCGCTGCCCTTCCCGATTTACCGGGGTAACTCCACGGTGGATTGCCCACGATGAGATCGAATGTCTTTAGCTTGCCTCGTTCGGTCAGAGCCGCTCGCCCTGCGGGTGTTTCCTCAACATTCCATGCGTCGCCGACGATAAGCGTGTTTCCTATGAGCGGCTCGAACTTCGGCGCTTTTCCGGGAGCCGGGTCGAGTTCCAAGGCGGCGAGGTAAAGGCTGAACGCCGCGACCTGAACCGCAGGTCCACTGATGTCGACGCCATAAATCTGGTTATACAATGTGGAGTGAACCGTTTCGCGACTCGGGCTGCCCCCACCGGATCTCAGGTGGACCAGCCTTCTCAAGGCTTCGACGAGAAAAATCCCCGAGCCACAAGCCAGATCGAGCAGGGTTTCTTCTCCGGTTAGCCCTTGCATGACTTCGTCGAGAACCAGAGAAACGAGTGATAAACGGGTGTAGAATACGTCCGTATTCGTCTTCGTTTCTGATTTGGAATTATCTTCCGATTTTGTGGAATGGGCAAATTGTTCATAGATCGAACTGATCAATTCTACCGGTATGACATCGAACCTATAGGGAAAGAATGTTAATTGTCCCCTCGGATCGACGTTCTCTAGGAAATCTGCGACCCGATTAAGATATCGCTCCTCTGGAGGGGACGACCCTCCGGATGGAAACATGTCGCCATTGAACCTTTGACGAAGCCAGCCGAACAACAGTTCGGTGGCACGGCGGTCACGTAGTATCGCGGCGAGAGTACGATGCCCGTATTCGTACTCCAAACGCTCACCCATAACAATTTCGCGGTCGATAAGATACTGAGTAAATATCGACCGGCCGATCAGCCCTTGCGCGCTAAGACGATCCAGACCGTCCTTTGTGAGGTCGCGTTCAAGCCTAGCAAGATCGGACAGGAGCAACCGATCAACACTTGTCTTGCGATTGACGCGAGGCTCTTGCCGCCAGAATTCTCCTGTCTCCATAGCGAGTCGGCCGGCAAACGCATCGAGTCTGTCCAATTCTTCCTCGATCCTCTCGAAGGTGCGAAGCCGGTGCTCTGCGGCGTCTCCGGTCGTTTGGGGGCGGCCGAAGCCGTTGTAGATTTCGACTTTGTCCGGCGAGACCACCCACAGAAGCGGCGCGAAACCCTTGTTCCAGACGGCTTGCCGCCATAGGGCGACCGTTTCATCGGGCGGCGTTTCCGGTTCGTATTTGAAATAGACGGCGAGCTCCGACTCTCCCCGCCACAAGGCATCCGGAACAAAATCCCGAATCCGGTCTCGGCCGCTTACCTGCTCACCCAAGTGAACGCCGTGAGCCGGCTGACCGTTCGCGAGATAGCCGGTTGCCTCAAGCACATCGTGCAGGATTTGATCGGTCATGTCCTTAGCTGCGTCAAGTCCAGCGGCAGAGAAGCTGAGCGGGTCCCGGCGGGGTGTTTCATGCGCTAGGCCGCCTCACCCACCGGCAGAGATGATACAGTTCCAGATATAGCGGACGGCACCTCGTGTTCCCGGAACGCAGGACTCGCCCCGCTTGGCGGGGTCTTGACGACTCGGTCGTTATCGTCGGTCATGACTCGCCTTTCCTGTCGCTGCCCACCATCTTGCGGGCCCGAGTTAGAGCGAATCGCCAAATGATAGCAGACAGGTCGTGACAATTGCCAAGCCGACCGCCGGTACCGTCAGCGTGCGGTCTGGAGGGACCGGAATGAGCCGCCAACTGGCGCGCATCGGGTGCTTTATATCGTTCCCTATTTGTGCTTTTCGGGGTCCGCTCAGCAGGGAGACAGCAGCAGAAATGCCGAAAGCCTATTCCCCCGACCTGCGCAAGCGGGTCCTGGAAGCGGTGGCGGCGGGGGCGACCCGCCGGGAGGCCGCGGCGCGGTTCCATGTGGGCATGGACTCCATCACGCGATGGCGGGCGCTCGAACGCGAACGGGGCGACGCGCGGCCGAAGCCGTCGGGCGGCGACCGCCGCTCCGGGCGAATCGAGGCCGAGCGCGACACCGTCCTCAGCCTGCTGGCGGAAAATCCGGGTCTTTCCGTCGAAGGGCTGCGCGCGGCCCTCGATGCGCGCGGCCTGGCGTTCAGCTACGGCGCGATCTACCGCTTCCTCAGGCGCCATGGCTTCAGGCGCTGGAGGCACCGCAAATGGAAGATACCGGCCCGGACCCGGAGGCGGGCCGGGACCGCCGGGGCTTCCCGGGACGGCGATTCACAGGCAAGCTGATCGGATTGCCGGGCGGGTTTCCCGGATTGGGCGCGCATCTCGCCTGTTGCCCGCCGGGGCTGCGCTTCGCACCGGTCCATCCCATCGCCGCGCCGCGGCGAAGCGTCAGGGAAATCTCTCCGCGATATTCATGGTCCCACTCCTTCCGACTCTCGCCGCTCCCGTTATATATCATGATTTGTTCTAGAAAATTAGGAAACACCTGCGTTCACTACCATCGCGCGGCGCCTCGACGCGGAGCGCGGGGCCTGCGAGAATGCGTCCCGAGGAGGATGCGCCCCATGTCCGAGACCATGACCGAAGCGAAGATCGTCCGTCTTTCCGAGACGGACACCGTGCCGTTCGCGCCCGATTCCTTCTACAACCCGATCCTGCTCGGCGAGGAGGCCGGGTTCCCGATCCGGGTCGGCATCCAGACGGCGGAGCCCGGATACGAGCCGGGGCTGCACGCGCATCCCTATGTGGAAATCCTGCACATCCTCGAAGGCAGCTGCGATGTCTGGCTGGAAGGCGCGGAGGACGAGCGCACCCGCCTCGAAGCCGGCGACACCGTGGCCCTGCCCCCGGAGCGCCGGCATAATTTCGCCGCCGTGGGCGACGGGCCGATGCGGCTCATGGGCATCCACCTCAGCCCGAAGCGGATCGTGAACTACCGCGACGGCGCGTCGGACGAGCACGGCTACCCGATCCACCGCCGGTGAGCACCGTCGCGGCGGCGGCCGCCCGCCTGATCCGCGGCCGCGACGACCTGCGCTCCCGCGGGGACTATCCTGCCGACCTCTGGCGGGGCCTCGCCGAAGCGGGGCTGCTGGGCCTCACCGTCCCGGAGGAACATGGCGGCGCGGGCTGGGACCTCGAACGGCTGGCGGGCGGCTGCCGCGACATGGTGCGCCACGGGCGCAGCCTGGGCGCCATGCTCGCCTGGAAGGTGCATTGCACGCTCTCATATTTCGCGCTTGCCCGCCTGGGCGACGGGGCGCAGAAGCGGGAATGGCTGCCCCGCCTCGCCAGGGGCGAAACCACGCTGGCGGCCGCGATCTCGGAGCCCGGCGCCGGCGCGCATCCGAAATATCTGAAGGCGCAGGCCGAGAGGCTGCCGGACGGCGGCTGGCGGCTTGACGGCGAGAAGGCCTGGATCACCAACGGCCCGTCCGCCGGCCTCTTCATCGTGGTGGCGGTCAAGGGCGAGAGCGCCGGGCGCAAGCGGTTCGGCGCCTTCCTGGTGCCGGCGGACGCGCCCGGCCTTGCGCGCACGGAGGCGGGAGCCGTCGAGTTCCTGCGCCCGACCGGCCATTGCGGGCTCAGCCTCCGGGATGTCCGCCTGCCCGCCTCGGCGGAGCTCGGCCCGGACGCCGACATATGGAGCGCCTTCGCGAAGCCGCTGCGCAATGTCGAGGACCTGCTGAAGCTCGGCTCGCAGCAGGGCGCGATGGAGGCGCTGCTGGACGATGCGGCCGCAGCGGGTCTCGAGGATGAGGCGCTGGGCGGACTCGCGGCGAGGCTGGTGTCCTTCGAGGCGCTGGCCGCCTTTCCCGGCCGGGACGACGCCCGCCTGCTCGCGGCGAAGCAGCAGCAGCGCGACTTCCTTGCCGCATTCGAGGCGCTGGACCTGCCCGGCGATCCGGCGCGGGCGGCGCTGATCGCCGACATGAAGGCCTCGGAGAGCGTCGCCGGCAGGGTCCATGCCATCCGCCTCACCGCCCTCGGGCGCGAGGCGCGTGAAGCCGCCGCCCCGGATTCCCCGGCCGGCGCGCGTGCTATAGCCTGAGCCGCGCCCGACGCCAGAGAGGAAGCGCGGCATGAAACTCGGCCTGTTCTCGATGCCCCTGCATCGGCCTGAAAAGCCGTTTCTCCAGACTTTGGAGGAGGACCGCGAGGCGATCCTGCTGGCGGACCGGCTCGGCTATTCCGAGGCCTGGATCGGCGAGCATTTCACCTCCAAGGTCGAGCAGATCACCTCGCCGCTGATCTTCCTCGCCACGCTCATCCGCGAGACGCGCTCGATCCGCTTCGGCACCGGCGTCATCAACATCCCTCACCACCATCCGGTGACGGTCGCGAGCCATGTGGCGCTGTTCGACCAGCTGAGTGAGGGCCGGTTCCTGTTCGGGATCGGACCGGGCGGGCTCGTCAGCGACGCCGAAATGTACGGCCACCACGACCCGGCGGAGCGCCAGCGGATGATGCTCGCCGCCATCGACATCGTGCTGGAGCTCTGGCGCGGCGAGCCGCCTTACCGTTTCGACAACGAGTGGTGGGACATCGCCATCGACGAGGCGGTCTATCCGCGCCACGGCGTCGGCCTGATCGCCAAGCCCTACCAGGACCCGCACCCGCCCATCGCGATGGCGATGGTCTCGGCGAATTCGGGCTCGGCCGGCGTCTGCGGCGGGCGCGGCTGGATCCCGATATCGGCGAATTTCATCCCCTCGCGCGACGTGGCGACCCACTGGCCGCTCTACGCCGGGGCGGCGGAGAAGGCGGGCCGGCCGGCGGACCCGTCGGTCTGGCGGGTGGCGCGCAACCTGCTGGTGACGGAAAGCGAGAGCCAGGCGGACGACATTCTCGGCGACCCGGACGGGCTCTTCCATTTCTACTTCCGTTATCTGCGCAGCCTCCGGCGCCTGCCGGAGGTGAAGGCCATCGCGGACGCGCCCGCCGAAGAGCTGAACGAACTGCTGGATGTGGAGGAAGCGGTCGCCGAAATCCCGATCTGCGGCACGGCGAAGACGGTGCTCGACCGGCTGGTCGCGCTGCGCGAGGAGATCGGCCCCTTCGGCACGCTCCTGATCGGGATGCACGACTGGGAGGACCCGGACCTCTGCCGCGCCTCCATGCGCCGCCTCGCCGAAGACGTGCTGCCCGCCTTCTCGCGGCACTGCGCGGCGCTGGACGGCGGGTAGGGCCTGCGGAAAACTCGCCTCAAGGAGGAGCCATGTCCCAGGGTTGCCGCCGGTCCGTCAGACTGGCGGTGCTGCTCCTCGGAACACTGCCGGTTCTGCTGTTTGCTTCCGGTTGCACGCCTACGCAGATCATTGCTTTCAACGACCGGCTGAACCGGCCCCCGATTTTCTTCAGCGAATTCGTAGGCCAGCCCGAGCTTTCACCGGACGGCCGGCTGGTGGTTGTGCCTGTGTTGGTGCGAGGCATTTCCGGCTCGGTACTGGCGGTGATCGATGTCGATAGCGGCAAGTTGCAGACGTTCGCATCGCCCGGTAGCGAACATTGGTACGGGCCGTCCTTCTCGCCCACGGGCGACCGTATCGTGTTCATCCGCGGCTGCACACGCCGATGCAAGGGAGTGAATGCATACCAGGTTTCGCTCCTAGACTTGAAGACGGGCCTCGATACGGCCGTGACGGTCGAGGACGGTTTCGCCCGGAGGGCGCCGGCTTTTTCTCCGGACGGGCGTTTCGTCGCTTACGGAGCGCTGAAACGTGCTTACGACAACCGCTTCGCCCGACTCGAATACAGCCATTGGTTTGGCCTCTACACCAGGAAAATCCGGATTCTGGACCTGGAAACAGGTATCGAGCACACGCTTCCGCTCAAGGAATTCGGGCTCGAATGGAATGGTCCCGTCATGCCCGAGGGTTTTCTTGACGAGAAGACATTGGTGATCAACGCGAGCTGGCCGACGGGCCATTCCGCCTTGATCGAGAAAGTGAAGAAGAAGTCGGGCGATAAACTCTTGCGCCATCGCCACTCATATACGGTCACATTCGACAGGCCGTTCAAATCCGCTTCCCCGCTCCCGACGCCCGTCGCCGTCGATCTTCTGGCCGCCAAATGGGTACAGAGTGACAGACTTGGAGTTTCTTCCGATAGCCGCACGATGGTATTGAGAAACGGCTACAATATTCTGGTCGGTGATACCCGGAAGATCCGGCATGTAACTTATATCGGCAACCCGGTGACCGATGCAGCAATTTCGAAGTCGGGTAACCGGGTAGCGTATTTCGTCAAGAAGGACCGCTACATCCGGGAACTTTGGATTCTGGATATCCCGACCGGAAAGGTCTGGGAGATCGGGCTGAGGGAACGCTTGCGCGAGGGGTACCTGTCAGACCGCTCGGGCAGCTGAGGATCCCGGTTCGACGATCCGGCTGAACCGGTCCCGCCAATTCTCCCTTCCGGAACGGCGCCAAGGACACCCCGCGCCCCGGCCTTGACGATGCCGCGCCGGCGGCTAGGTTGGCCGTTCGTCCGAGGGCCGATAGTCATGTCCACCGTCAATATCGGCGAAGCGAGGGCCCGCTTGTCCTCACTGGTCGCACAGGCCGAGCGCGGCGAGGAGGTCGTAATAGCCCGCCGGGGCAAACCGGCCGTTCGTCTTGTGGCCTGCGCGTCGTCCGCAACGGGCAAGCCGAAACGCCACCGGCAACCGGGCGCCCTGAAGGGCAGGTTCGACATTCCGGACAGCGCCTTTTTCGACCCGCTGCCGGAAGAAGAACTGAGGGCTTGGGAAGGGCGTTCGGAAGACTGACCACCCGTGCGGATATTGCTGGATACCCATGCCTTTCTCTGGTGGCTGACGGATGACGCCCGCTTGTCGCGCCGCGCTCGCCGCATGATCGGCGACGGGACGAACGACCTGGACGTGAGCGCCGCTTCCGTCTGGGAAATTGCGACCAAGGCCCGGCTTGGCAGGTTGCCTGACATCGGCGCTGACATTGCTGCTTCCATCATCGGAGAAGGGTTCGGGCAAATTTCGATCTCCGTGGCCGATGCCGAGCGGGCGGGGCGTCTGCCGGGTCCGCATCGCGACCCGTTCGACCGGATGCTCATCGCCCAGGCCATGGGACGCGACATGCCGATTCTGTCTGTTGACCCGGCGTTCGACCGCTACGACGTCCGCCGCCTCTGGTAGCCGGTCCGGCCCGCCCGGGGCGGCATTGGCAAAGGGTCCGCTGCCGGACTAGGATTCGTTGAGCGACGAAGAGCCGGAAGGCCGGGGGCAAGCGCGATGGTTGACAACGACACGCTGGGGCGCGAGGCGCTGCGGATGCACGCCACCGGCCGGCCCGGCAAGGTGGAGGTGACGCCGACCAAACCGCTCACCACCCAGTACCAGCTCTCGCTCGCCTATTCGCCGGGCGTGGCCGCGCCCTGCCTGGAGATCGAGAAGGACCCGGGCCTCGCCTACGACTACACCGCCAAGGGCAACATGGTCGCCGTGATCTCCAACGGCACCGCCGTGCTCGGCCTCGGCAATATCGGCGCGCTCGCCTCCAAACCCGTCATGGAAGGAAAGGCGGTCCTCTTCAAACGCTTCGCCGATGTGGACGGCATCGACCTGGAGGTGGACACCGAAGACGTGGACGCCTTCATCGAATGCGTGCGCTATCTCGGAAAGAGCTTCGGCGGCATAAACCTGGAGGACATCAAGGCGCCGGAATGCTTCATCGTCGAGGAGCGCCTGCGCGAGCTGCTCGACATCCCCGTCTTCCACGACGACCAGCACGGCACGGCGATCATCTCCGCCGCCGGCCTCATCAACGCGCTCCACCTGACCGGCCGGCGCATCCAGGACTGCCGCATGGTGGTGAACGGCGCGGGCGCCTCCGGCATTGCCTGCGTGGACCTGTTCAAGGCGCTCGGCCTGCCGGCGGAGAATGTCGTGCTCTGCGACACGCGCGGCGTCATCTACCGGGGCCGCACCGAGGGCATGAACCAGTGGAAATCGGCCCATGCCATCGAGACGCCCATGCGCACGCTCGAAGAGGCGATGGAAGGTGCCGACATCGCCTTCGGCCTCTCGGTCAAGGGCGCCTTCACGCGCGGGATGATCGCGTCGATGGCGGAGAAGCCGATCATCTTCGCGCTCGCCAACCCCGATCCCGAGATCACGCCGGAAGAAGTGCGCGAGGTCCGCGACGACGCCATCATCTGCACCGGGCGGTCGGACTACCCGAACCAGGTCAACAATGTGCTGGGCTTCCCCTACATCTTCCGGGGCGCGCTGGATGTGCGCGCCACGACCGTCAACGACGCGATGAAACTCGCCGCCGCCGATGCGCTGGCGGCGCTCGCGCGGGAGGACGTGCCGGACGAGGCGGCGGCGGCCTATCCCGGCAAGCGCCTGCAATACGGCCCCGA
Organism: Alphaproteobacteria bacterium; assembly: GCA_022826185.1. GTDB lineage: Bacteria > Pseudomonadota > Alphaproteobacteria > Bin95 > Bin95 > Bin95. The sequence goes on along the minus strand of JAJDVH010000099.1, from coordinate 9,015 downwards.
CTACATCATCCCCGTGCCCTTCGATCCGCGCCTGATCGTCAATGTGCCGGAGGCGGTGGCGCGCGCCGCCATCGACACCGGCGTCGCGCAGAAGCCGATCGAGGACTGGCCCGCCTACCGCGCCGCGCTCGCCGCCCGCCTCGACTCCACCTCAGGCAGCCTCCAGCGCATCTATGCCGAGGTGCAGGCCGCGCCGCGCCGCGTGGTGTTCGCCGAGGGCGAGGAGGAGCGCGCCATCCGCGCCGCGCTCGCCTTCCGCGCGCAAGGCTTCGGCACGCCCGTCCTGGTCGGGCGCGAGACCATTATCCGGGACCAGATGGAGCGGCTCGGCATCGCCTCCGGCGAACCGCTGGAAATCCACAACGCCGCCCTCTCGGAAGACAATGCGCAATATATCGCCATGCTCTACGGGCGGCTCCAGCGCCAGGGCTACCTGCAGCGCGACGTGCAGCGCATGGTGCATCAGGACCGCAATTGCTTCGCCGCCTGCATGGTGGCGGCCGGCGCGGCCGACGCCATGGTGACCGGCCTCACCCGGTCCTTCCAGGTGAGCTTCGGCGGCGTGCGCCATGTGCTGCCGCCCACCGCCGATTCGACGCCCTGCGGCGTGACCCTCTATGTGAGCCGCAACCAGACGGTGTTCGTCGCCGACACGACCGTGAACGAACGGCCGGGGCCGGAGCAGCTTGCCGACATCGCGGCGGCGGCGGCCGGCATGGCGCGCAATATGGGCGCGGAGCCGCGCGTCGCCCTGCTCTCATTCTCCAATTTCGGCAACCCGCCCTTCGGCGAGGCCGCCCATGTGCGCGAGGCGGTGTCCGTGCTCGACGGGCGCGGCGTCGATTTCGAGTATGAGGGCGAGATGTCGGCGGACGCCGCGCTCGACGAGGAGCTGATGCGCCAGCTCTATCCCTTCGCGCGCCTTTCCGGGCCGGCCAATGTGCTCGTCATGCCGAGCCTGCACGCCGCGAACATCTCGGCCAAGATGCTGCAGATGCTGGGCGGCGGGGCGGTGATCGGCCCGGTGCTGCTCGGGCTGTCCAAGCCGGTCCAGATCGTCCAGATGGGCGCCAAGGTGTCCGAGGTCGTCAACATGGCCGTGTTCGCCGCCCACGCCGCAGGCAACGGCCGGGCTCAGTAACCCCGCCCCGGCAGCGTCTCGTGCAGGGGGCGCACGCGGGGATCGAGCTGCCTCTCGGTGTAATAGTCGGCCGCCGGCTTCCAGGCATCGAACAGGCGCCTGAGTTCGCCGACGGGCTCATCGTGGATGTCCACGCGCAGGTCCGTGAGCGGGAACCCGTGCGCGCCCCAGGTGACGAGGGCGGCGGAGTTCTGCCCGCCATGCTGGCCGCCGGCGTCGCGCCCGGCCTCCAGCGCGGCGAGCAGGCGTTCGGCGAACGTGTCGCCGGCAAAGCCCGCCTCTATGGCGTCCAGCACGGGCTCGCCGACCAGCACATTGCCGAGCGCAATCAGCCCGTCGCGGACATGGTGGCCGGCATAGTCGCGGTTCTCCCTGCCGGTGCGCGCCGCCGCCCGGCCCTCGGCGTCGATGACCCCCAATTGCCGGTATTCGGGCCAGGGATCGGCGGCGGCGAGCGCGTCGATCACCGCCTCGGCCGGGCAGCCGTTGGCCAGCAGGTCCTGCGCCAGCCGGCCGAGGCGGTAGTCGGCGATCGCCATGATGGCGACGGCGCCCGAGCGCGAGACGTGCGGCACGCGGACACCGACCGCCAGCGAGCGGGTCGCCGTCGCGATGCCGAGTTCGCCCGTGGCGGCGTCGCGCGCAATGCAGGTGAAGGTCATCGGCTCTCTCCCATGTCTCCGGGCCGCATCAGAATGCCAGCGCCCAGCGCTTGAGCAAGTCCCGCTCCAGCTCCCGCGCCCGCGCGAGCCAGGCGTCGGCCCGTTCCTTCTCCTCCGCGTCCGGTTCCGGGCCGAGCGCGTCCAGGCGCCGGCGCTCGTCGAGATCGCTTGTATAGAGGGCGAAGGCCAGCCGCCGCCCGGAGGCCGTGTAGAGAAAGCCGGCAAGGCCGCGCCCGTAATACATGGTGCCGGTCTTGGCCCAGACCCGGAACGCCAGCGCGGGTTCGTCCTCCCAGCCCGCCAGCGAGCCCTTCCAGCCGGAAATCGGCAGCAGCGAGGCGAAGCTGCGGCCCCCGTAGCGCCGTCCGTCGGCGTAGCGCAGCAGCGCCGCCATCCGGCGCGGCGAGGCGCGCGACAGGCTGCTGAGGCCGGAATGGCGGTCGAGCAGCCAGTCGCCGCCGCCGCCGATGCGCCGGTCCAGCTCAGCCTGCAGGCGGGCCGCGGACGCCGGCAGCGAGTCCGGCCTGCCGGCCAGCTTGCGGGCCGCGCCGAGGCCGACCAGTTCGGCGACGAGATTGTTGCTGTATTGCAGCGAGAGGGCGGCGATATCCACCAGCCTCGCCCCCTTGTGGAGGGCGACCGGCCGGGCATCGGCCGGGGCGGGGCCGGCCTCGGGTTCGGTGAGCGCGAGGCCCTGCATGGCCGCGAGCTCGCGGAACAGCCCGGCGGCGAAGCGCGAAGGCTGGCGCACCGGCAGCCAGGTCCGGCCCGGCCGCCCCGCCGTCACGCTCCAGGTCGGCCCGTCCGGCGTTTCCAGGCGGTGGAACAGCGCCTCCCCATTGCCGAGGGCCGCCCGCAGCGGCGCGAGATCGCCGCCCGGCAGGGCCAGGGCCGCAAGTCCGCCGCCCGGCTTCGCGCCCCAGACCAGGCGCCGCCGGTTGAACGACAGGGAAAGCGCCGAGACGCCCGCATTGTAGGTCGCGCGGCCGCTCTGCCCGCCGTCGATCTCCGCCGTGTGCGGGAGCAGGCTGTCATCGTAATGGAAGCGGGCCCGCCGGACCCCGGCGTCGGCGGCGGCCCGGGCAAGCGACATCAGGTCTTCCACGGCCAGCAGCGGATCGCCGCCGCCCACAAGGTAGAGGCGGTCGCCGGCCAGCCGCAGGCTCGTCTCGAAGCGGTGTTCGGCGCCCAGGATTTCGAGCGCCGCGACGGCGGTTGCGAGCTTGGCGGTGGAGGCGGGCAGGAAGGCCTCGTCCGCCCGCCGCGCCGCCAGCACCGCGCCGCCGTCCAGGTCGATGGCGATATAGCCGGTGCGCGCGCCCTCCAGCCCGGCCGCCGCTATCAGCGCCTCGGCAGCCGGCGGCGCCTTCGCATCCGCCAGCGCGGCCGCGCCCGGCCATGCCGCGAGGCCCAGGCACAATGCCAGCGTCAATACCAGCCGGCGCACGGGCCTCAACTCGGCAGGAAGCGTTCGCAATGGATGCGCTCCTCCGCCAGGCCGGCTGCGCGGAGCCGGGCGCGGGCCGCGTCGATCATCGCCGGCGGGCCGCAGACATAGGCGTCGATGTCGCTTCCGGGCCGGTCGATCAGGTCGGTGACGAAGCCGGTATGGAAGGAAGGGTTTCCGCCCGGCTCCTCCACGGCGACGCGCACCCGCGCGCCGCTGTCCGCGAGCCGGTCGAGCGCGAACAGGCGCCGCGCCGAAGCCGCGCCGTAGAGCAGGACCGCCGGCTGGCGGCCCTCCAGCGCCTCCAGCATGGCGAGCATCGGGGCAAGCCCCGTCCCGCCGGCCACCATCAGCACGGGCCGCACCGGCTCGCGCAGGAAGAACCCGCCATAGGGGCCCGACAGGTCGAGCCGGTCGCCCGGCTTCGCGCGCGCCGCCAGATAGCCCGACATGAGGCCGTCCGGCAGCAACCGCGCGTGGAACTCGGCCCGGTCGCGGCGGGAGAAGGAAAAGGCGCGCTCCGCCCCGGCGCCGGGCACGCCGATCTGCGCATACTGGCCCGGCAGGAACGGGATCTCCCGGTCGGGCGCGAGGTCGAAGCGCACCGTGTCTTCGGCCACCCGCTCCACCGCCGTCAGCACCGCCTGCGTGCTCACCGCGCCGCCCGTCAGCGAGAAGGGGTAGGGGAAGCAGAGCGCGCAGTCGCCGAGCGGCAGCATCTGGCAGGTCAGCACGAAGCCCTCCGCTTCCTCCTCGGCGGTCAGCGCCTCCGGGCTGGCGTCGCCCACATCATAGTCGCCCTCGATGCAGCGCGCCTTGCAGGTGGCGCAGGCGCCTTCCCGGCAGTCCGTGGCCAGCTCGATGCCGTGGGCCTGGGCGGCCTGGAACACCGTCTGCCAGGGCAGGCCGGCGATCTCGCGCTCCGTGCCGTCCTCGAAGGCAAGGCGCAGCCGCAGGCTCATGCCGCCGCCGCGGTCTTTCGGGCGCATGGCCTGGATCGACGCCGGCCGACTCTCTTCCCGTCATGCCCGGACTTGTTCCGGGCATGACGGAAGAAAGGACGGTACAAAGGCACGCAAACTTCCCGACCGGGACGCCGGCGCGGCCTATTCGGCGGCGGCGGCGGCCTTCGGCATCAGGCAGTCGTCGGGCAGGGCGCGGATGGGGTCGAAATCGCGGTGCGCGATCCATTCCGCGCGCTTGTGGCGCGTGATGTGGTTCGAGACCGCGCAGAGGCTGAGATAGACGATCACCCGGTCCCACGGGCTGATATTGGGCGGGCTCGCATGGACGAGGTTGCCGTGGAACATCACCACCGAGCCCGGCTCGCCCGTCGGCGCCGCAATGCCGCCCTCGCCGGCCAGCCGCGCCACCGTCTCGCGGTCGAGCGTCCAGAGCGGGTAGCTCGTCGTCTCGAGGTCGTGTCCGGCCTCGAACACGCCCTCCCGGTGGCTGCCCGTCAGGAACATCAGCGGCCCGTTGGCGGCCGTCACCGGATCGAGGAACACGGCGATGTTCATGGCGCGCGGCTCGGGCATGCCGTCGTCGCGGTGCCAGGTGCCGAAATCCTGGTGCCACTGCCAGACCGCGCCGTCGAAGGCCGCCTTGGCGTTGACCTTGTACTGGTGCATGTAGACCGGCTCGCCGAGCAACTGCTCGACCGGGCCGATCAGGCGCGGATGCGCGCCGAGGCGCCCGAACATCTCGTTGTAGCGGTGCGCGGCGAAGGCCGTGCGCGGCGCGCCATTGTCCTCGCGCCAGACCTCCTCGCGCCCGCTCGCGAACACCACATCGGCCTCGCGGCGCAGCAGCGCGGCCTCCTCCTTGCTGAAGACGCCTTCGAGAAAGAGGTAGCCCTCCCGGTCGTAGCGGGAGACCTGTTCGGGGGTGAGTTGCATCGCTCCGGTCCTCCTCAGCCAAGGTCGCGTTTCAGGATCTTGCCGGTCGCGCCCAGCGGCAGGCTTTCGCGCAGCTCGACGATCCGGGGATACTTATAGCCCGCCAGCCGCTCCCGCGCCCAGCCGACGATCGCCTGCGGGTCGGGTTCGGCGCCGGCGGCCGGCACGATATACGCCTTGATCTCTTCTCCATACTGCTCGTCCGGCACGCCCACCACGGCGGCGAGCGAGACCTCCGGATGCGTCACCAGCAGCTCCTCGACCTCGCGCGGATAGACGTTGAAGCCGCCGCGGATAATCATCTCCTTCAGCCGGTCCACGATATACAGGTAGCCGTCCTCGTCGAACCGCCCGATATCGCCGGTGTGGAACCAGCCGCCGCGCAGCGTCTCCGCGGTCTCCCCGGGCCGGCCCAGATAGCCCTTCATCACGCAATGGCCGCGCACCACCACCTCGCCCGGCTCGCCCGCGGGCACGGGATTGTCGTCGGGGTCCACCACCCGCACCTCGACGCCCCAGACCGGCAGGCCGACCGAGCCGACCTTCCGTTCGCGGTCGCGCCGGTTGAAGCTCACGCCCGGCGACGTCTCCGAGAGCCCGTAGCCCTCCAGCACGGTGACATCGAACTTCTTCTCGAAGCCGCGCAGGATCTCGACCGGCGTCGAGGCGCCGCCCACCGTGACCTGCCTGAGCGTCGAGGCGATGGCGGCGAGGTCGTGCTTCTCCGCGTCGGGATAGGTGAGCAGCGCCCAGAGCATGGTCGGCACGCCCGAGAACAGCGTCACCCTCTCGCTTTCCATGAGGCCGAGGCAGAGGCCCGGCTCGAAGCGGGGCGTCAGCACCACGGTCGCCGCCCTGCGGAACGCCGCCAGCATCTGCACCACCTGCCCGAATACGTGGAACAGCGGCAGGGCGACCAGCACGACATCGTCCGGCCGCACCTCGCCCAGCTCCACGCAGATTTCGGCGTTCATCAGCAGGTTGGCGTGCGTCAGCATCGCGCCTTTCGGCCGGCCCGTCGTGCCCGAGGTGTAGAGCACGACGGCCGTGTCGTCCGGGTTGCGCTGCACGGTGTCGAAGGACGCTTCCGCCACCGGCGCGCCGGCGTCGATGAAGTGCGCGCAGGCCGGCGCATCCTCGAAGGCCGCGCGGCCGACCTCGCCCAGCGGCAGTTCGGCCGAGCCCTCGTGGCAGACCAGCGCCTTCGCCCCGCTGTCGTTCAGCAGGTAGGCCATCTCGTCGCGCTTCAGCAGGATCGAGACCGGCAGCACGGTCGCGCCCGCCTTCAGCACGCCGAAATAGAAGGCGGGGAAGGCCGGCGCGTTCGGGCAGGCGAGCGCCACGATGTCCCCCGGCCCGATCCCCCGCCGGGCCAGGTCCGCCGCCACCGCCTGCGCCCGGGCGTCGAGCTCCCGGTAGGCGATGCGCGCCGGCCCCTGCACGATGGCCGCCTTGTCCGGCAGGTCGCGGGCGCTGGTCTCCAGAATCGTAGCGAGCGACAGCATGCAGGCAGGTCTCCGGCTCGGTAAGGGGGGCGGTCGGGAGATGCTGCAGGATGTCATGGAATGTCATGTTTTGTCATGTGCGCCGCCGGAAATGTCATGAGATGTCATGTTCCGCCGCCGGTGCGGTGCGGGGTCGTTCACGGTCATGCGTGCCTCCTTCGGGGCAAAGGGCGGGACGAGGGGCGTCCCTGTTTTGCGCGCGTTTCGCGTGCGGGCGCGGGCGGGCGTCGGCGCCGGCGCGGTTCGCGCACCTGATTGCGCGCGCGAGACGGCGCACGCACCTCGCCCGTTCGTTCCCGCCGGGGGTTTTTTCGGCCCCCAGCCGGTCGCTTTCTGCAGAAACGCCGAAAGGCGGCCCCGGGAGCCGCCTCTCTCTACTTTCATTCTACACCATACCGCCAAATGTCAAGCCCATATGGGAACAGAAAATGAAAATCCCGGATATTTTTCTTGGAATGCCGGCAGCGGGGACGGGTGGAGGCCGGGCGCTCAGGGCGTCACGGCGGCGCCGTCGATCTCGATGCCGACATTGTCGGAGACGAGGTCGATATGGCGGTTGCTCTTTATCGCGCCGCCGTAAATGCGGGCCGCGCGCCAGCCGATCAGGTGGTTGTCGCCGAGCGCGATATGGGCGGTGCCGAGGCGGAACTTGTTTTCCACATGGCCGACCGGCCGCGCGTGCGGGTTAGTGCCGAGGCCGAGCTCGGCGAGCAGCCGCACATTGCCGTCCGCGGCGTCGAGCACCGCTTCCAGCCGCCGGCCGGCCGCGCCGCCGGAGAGGCCAACCAGCCGGCCGGCGGCGAATTCCAGCCGGACCGGGTCCTCCAGCAGGCCGAGCTGCGGCCCGGCGCCGGCCAGATAGACCACCTGCCCGAAGGCGTCGGCGACGAACACGCCCTCCGCGCTGCCCTCCTCCGGCGACAGCATGGCCTCGCCGCTCGGGAAGGAGCCGAAGCCCGTGTCCTCCTCCGCGAAGCCGGTGAGCGGCAGGCAGGGCCGGCAGACGCGGACGGTGAGGTCGGTGCCGTTCGGCGAGCGCACCCGGACGGTCTGCGCCGCCGAAACCGCCCCGGCGAGCCTGCGCGTGCGCGCCAGCAGGTCCTCCGGGTCGGCGAGCGCGGCGCCGCGGACGAAATCCTCCAGCGGCGCATTGTTGATGAGCACCTGCCGGCGTCCGGCGGCGAAGAGCGCGCGGCTGAGGTCGTCATAGGCGCGCGGAAAGCGGATGGAAGTCGCCACGATCGTGAGGCCGGCGCGCTCGGCTGCGGCGATGACCGGGGCCGGGTGCCGGTAGTCGGCCATGTCGGCGGGGCAGGCGATGACGGCCGCCGTCGCCGTGCCCGCGCCGGCGGCATCGGCCGCGGCGACCAGCGCATCGACCAGGGCCGGCTCCTGGTCCGAGCTCGCCACCACCAGCACATCCTCGCCGGGCCGGACATTGCCGCGCGCCAGGTTCCAGGCCGCGCGGCGCAGTTCGTGGAAGGGGAAGACGGGCAAGGGGCGCACTCCCGCAAACGGGCCGCCGCCGACCGTAGGGCCTCGCGCAACCGGCGGCAATCGGCGCCATTCGACACGCACGGCGGCGCCGACGCCGCCTTTCGACACATGCAGCGCCGATGCCGGTAGAATGGCCGCCCGCGAAAACGCCATGCCGGAGCGCGCCCATGCACGACCGCCGCCGCCTCGTCCCCGACGGTTTCGAGGTTCCCGAAGTTCTGGAGCATCCGCGGTTCCGCCTGCGGATGCTGACGGTCAACGACCTCGTCAAGGACTACGACGCCGTGATGTCGAGCGTCGAGCACCTGCGCGCGACCTACAGCCCGGAAAGCGGCGGCTCCTGGCCCGACGGGCTCACCATCGAGGACGACCTCGTCGATCTCGGCTGGCACCAGCACGAGTTCAAACACCGTTCGTCGTTCGCCTACACCGCGATGACGCCGGACGAAAGCCGCTGCCTCGGCTGCGTCTATATCAAGCCCACCCGCAAGCGCGGCCATGACTGCAAGGTCATGATGTGGGTGCGCGCCGACGCGCTCGCGGGCGGCCTCGACGAGGAGCTTTACCGGACGGTTCGCGCCTGGATCGCCGACATCTGGCCCTTCGCCAGCCCCGCCTATCCCGGCCGCGCCATATCCTTCGAGGACTGGCGCGCCCTGCCGGGCGAGTGATGCCAAGGCGCGCAATGCAGGACTCATGCCCGCGGTCGTTGACCGGAACCGATGACGGAGCCACCTCCACCGTCGCCCCGGCCCCCGAGCCGGGGTCCATCCCTGACTCGCGCCGCCGCCGCAGCCGGTGGAGAAAAGGCTCAGCCGCCGAAGCCGCCGCGAGGACCGAGGCTGGGCCCCGGCTCGGGGGCCGG
>JAJDVH010000073.1 GCA_022826185.1 Alphaproteobacteria bacterium | reverse complement strand
CATCCCCCGGCAGGAACCGCGCCTCAGGCGCAACCCATACCCCTGCGCCCTCAAACCGAAATACAAAACCCGCCACCGCCAACACCCAGCCGATTGCTAAACTTGGCCGGACGACGCTCGCGGTGAGAAATCCGGGCTAGGGCGACGCCTCGCCCCAGCCGGTGAGGCCGCCATTCGTCACGATTTCGAGAATCGCGCTGTTGACGCTCCTTACGTCGCCGCTGCCATGGGAGTGAACCGCCTGGACCGGGACATTGACGACATGGACCCGCAGCCGTTCGATCCGCTGGCGGCTCATGCAGTCCGCCCCTGCGGCATGTTCGTGCCCCCGCAAGGAAAGGCAACATGCCGGGCTATCGCTTCGGCGCCGTTCAAGAGGGTTCCGGAGTCACCCTTCGGCATGGTCCCGATCCGCTGCCTCCTCAAGCCTGCGGCGCTTGCGTTCGACAGCGCCGCCGCGCGTTGCGTATAGGGGCGGCAATACCGGGTCAATGGCAGTCCGGCGAGGCTTTCGCCTCTCGGCGGCTCACAGGCGCGCGAGCCGGCCCCAGGCGGCTTCGTCCGGGGGCAGGCCAATGCGGAAGCGATCCGGCATGTCCGGGAAGCTGCGCACCCAGAGGCCCTGGCGGGCGAAGCGCGCCGCGCCGCCCTCGCCAGCGACGAAGCGGAACAGCGGCGTGCCGCCGAGAAGCTCGTAGCCGCGCGCGGCCAGCGCTTCGTCCAGCCGCGCGGCAGCCTGTTTCAGACGGATGCGCGTCTCCGCGGCCCAGGCCTCGTCGCGATAGGCGCGGGCGCCGATTTCGAGCGCGGGGCCCGAGACGGGCCAGGGGCCGAGCCGCGCCTCCAGCCTGTCCAGCAGGTCAGCCGGCCCGAGCGCGAAGCCGAGCCGGAGCCCCGGCAGGCCGTAGAACTTGCCGAAGGACCGCAGCACGACGACATGCCGATGCGCCGCAAGCGAAAGCTCCGGGGTCGGATCGACGAAGGACTCGTCCACGACCAGCAGGCCGCAATCCACAGCGAGAAGCGCTTCGGGCCGCCATGACCGGCCGTCGGGATTGTTCGGATTGGTGACGACCAGCACGCCGGCCGGCTCCGGCTCTGCGACCCGGCGCACCCGGCGGCCCGCCGCCTCCCATGCCGGGGCGTGCTCATTGTAGGTGGGCGAGACGACCGCGACATCGCCCGGCGGGGCGCAGAAGGGCAGATGCCGGATCGCCGCCTGCGCGCCGGCCACGGGCAGCGCGCGCCTCGCGCCGAAAGCCCGCGCGGCGGCGGCGGAGAGGTCGGCAAGCCCCTCTTCGGAGGGCAGCCGCCTCAGCGCTTCGGACGAGAGCGGCGGCGCGGGCCAGGGCCAGGGGTTGACGCCGGTCGAGAGGTCGATCCAGCCGCCTTCCGGCTCGCCGAAGGCGGCGCGGGCATGGCCGAGGTCGCCGCCATGGGGAAGCCTCACGCGGCGGCGAGCGCGCGCTCGACGAAATCCAGCCGGTCCTGCCCCCAGAAGATCTCGCCCTCCACCACATAGCTCGGAATGCCGAACACGCCGCGCGCCAGCGCCTCGTCCGTATTCGCGCCGAAGCGCTCCAGAGTTTCCGTGTCGTCGGCGGCGCGCAGCAGGATGTCGCCCGGCATGCCGCATTCCTCGCAGATCGCGGTCAGCACCGCCTTGTCGGCGATGTCGCGGTCCTCGGCCCAGACGGCGCGCGGCAGCGCCAGCACCAGCGGGCCCACATCCGCGCCGAAGCGGTCCGCGGCCACCACCACCCGCGCGGCCAGATGCTGCGAGACGGGGTAGTAGCGCGGCTCGTCGGAGATCGGCAGGCCGTAGAAGTCCGCCCAGCGCTCCATGTCGCGCTTGCCGTAGGCGCGGTGCAGTTCGGAGCGCTCCGGCGGGTCGTCCATGCCGATCAGCCGGAGCATCATCTCGCGGAGATCGACCGGGTGGTAGGCGATGGAGGCGCCCTGCCCCGCCGCGATCTCCTCCAGCCGGCGCTGGCTGAGATAGACCCAGGGAGAGTTCATGCAGAAATAGTAGTCGATGGTCTTGCCGGCCATGGGCGCCTCACGCCTCCTCGGGCAGCGCGATCGGCTCGGTCTCGCCCGCCAGCGCCCGGGCGAGGAAATCCAGCCGGTCCTGGCCCCAGAACGGCTCGCCGCGCCAGACATAGGTAGGCGCGCCGAACACGCCCGCGGCCTTGGCCTGCTCCGTCTGCGTGCGGTAGCGCTCCTGCACCGCATCGCTGCCGGCTTCCGCGAGCAGCGCCGCCCCGTCGAATCCGGCCGCGTCGGCAATGGCCGCGAGATCCGCGTCGTCGCCGATATTGCGGTCCTCGACCCATACGCCGCGCATCAGCGCGCGCGCCAGCGCCGCCGCGTCCTGGCCGCCCATGACGGCCGCGACCGCCATGCAGTTGGCCCGGTCCGCCGGGGCCGGAAAATGTTTCGGGTGCAGGTTGAGCTCCGCCCCGCGCCGCGCCCGCCAGCGCTGCAGTTCGACCAGGCGGTAGGCCCGGCGCTGCGGCGCGCGCTGCGGCAGCGGCAACCCGCCCGAGATCGAGAACACGTCGGCGAGGTCCACGGGCAGGATGTCCACGGCAATCCCGTGCCTGCTGCAAAGCGCCATGGCCTCGTCATGGCCGAGCCAGGTCCAGGGCGAGGCCATGGTGAAGTAGTAGGAAAGTCGTTCGTCCGGCATCGGTTCCATGCTCCGGGTTCAGGCGAGAATGCGTTTGAGCCAAAGGGCGCCGTCGGCAAGGCCGCGCTCCGCCTTTGCGACCGAGGCGGCGGCGCGCAGGAAGCCGTGGGTCACGCCCTCATAGAGCGCATATTCGGTATCGACTCCGGCCAGTTTCGCCTTCTCCGCGAGCGCCAGGCTCTCGTCCGCCAGCACGTCCAGCTCGGCCGCGGCGATGCGCAGCGGCGGCAGGCCGGCAAGCTCCGCGCGGAGCGGCGCCGCCAGCGGATGCGTCATCTGGTCCGGCGTGCGCACATAATTGCTCCAGAAGAAGCGCATCAGCCGCGTCGAGAGATAGAGGTCGCCGCCGCCGTAGAGCCGGTAGCTCTCGCGGGTGAAGTCGCTGTCGAAGACGCCGTAGTTCAGCAGCGCGCCGCGAAGCCAGTCCTCGCCCTCGTCGCGCAGCGCGAGCGCGGCTGCGAGCGCGAGGTTGCCGCCGGCCGAATCCCCGCCGACGGCGATCCGGTCCGGGTCGAGGCCCCACTCCTCCGCGCCCGCGCGCACGGCCCTGAGCGCCGCCACGCACTCGTTCAGCGCCTGGGGAAACTTGTATTCCGGCGAGAGCGAGTAGTCGGGCGCGATGACGGCCGCGCCCGCGCGGGCGGCATATTCGCGCGCCGTGCGGTCGCCGGTATAGATCGTGTTCCAGGTCCAGCCGCCGCCATGCAGCAGCACGAAGGCCGGCAGCGGCCCGTCGGCCTCGGGCATATTGAAGCGCGCGAGGATGAGCCGCCCCGGCCCCTCCAGCGCGCGGTCCACCGCCTCGCGCATGGGCGGCCCGCCCGCGGCATAGCCGATCCGCCCCGCCTCCATCGCCCGGCGCATCTCCGGCAGGGGCGTCTCCAGCGGGTCCAGCTCCTGCGTTGCGGTGTCGGTCGTCGCGTCGAGGAAGGCCCGCATCTCCGGGTCCATCGGCGCGCGTTCCCGCAGCCCGCTCATCCGGCGTCCTCCGGTTCGACAATCGGCCTGCTGCGTGCCATTTTCGGTCCCTCTCGCGAGCCGCGGCAGTCTGTTCGCAAACCGCGCCGCATTCAAGGACGACGGACCGTTGGAGCCATGACCGCTGCCCCCGAACTCACCGTCTATATCGACGTCAAGAGCCCCTATGCCTATCTCGCCGTCGCGCCGACACGGGCGCTGGCGGCGGAGTTCGGCATCACCCCGGTCTGGAAGCCCTATACGCTGGAGATCCCGGATTTCCTGGGCGCGGTGGAGAGCCGCAACCCGCACCAGTGGCGCCGCGTGCTCTACAGCTACATGGACGCAAGGCGGCTCGCCAACCAGGTCGGGCTGACGGTGCGCGGCCCGCAGAAGATCTTCGACAGCTCCACCGCCCATATCGGCATGCTGCGCGCGCAGGACCACGGGCTGTTCGAGCCCTATATCGACCGCGTGTTCGAACGCTTCTGGAAGCGCGAACTGGAAATCGAGGACCCGGCCGTCATCGCCTCGGTGCTGGAAGAAGCGGGCGCGCCGGCCTCCGACTTCGCCGAATGGGCGGAAGGCGAAGGCCGCCAGCGCCACGACGCCAACCAGCGCGAAGCGGAGGAGGCCGGCGTGTTCGGCGTGCCGAGCTATCTTTTCAGGGAAGAATTGTTCTGGGGCGGAGACCGCCTCGGCATGTTGCGCGACCGGATTACGGAGGCTCTCGCCAGTTGATCGAGCTCTGGATTCCGATCACGATCTTCGCCGCCTTTTGCCAGAACCTCCGAAGCGCCGTCCAGAAGCACCTCAAGGGCGTGCTCTCGAACACGGGCGCGACCTTCTCGCGGTTCGGCTACGGGTTCCCCTTCCTGGTCGTCTATGTGCTGGCGCTGCATTACGGCGCCGGGATGGAGTGGCCCGAACCCAACGCGGCGTTCGTCATTTACGGCCTTGTCGGCGGGGTCGCTCAGATCGGCGCCACCTTCTGCCTTGTGTGGCTGTTTTCCTTCCGCGACTTCGCGGTCGGCACGACCTACTCCAAGACGGAAACCGTGCAGGCGGCGCTGTTCGGCCTGGTCATCCTCGGCGACGGCGTGGACCTTGCCGGGGCGGTGGCGATCTTCGTCAGCCTGATCGGCGTCATGCTGCTCTCCACCGCGAAGAGCGAGCTCGACTGGCGCAGGCTCTGGCTCGGCTGGACCGAGAAGACGGCGCTCATCGGCATCTTCTCCGGCACGCTGTTCGGCGTCTCCGCGGTCGCCTTCCGGGCGGCGTCGCTCTCGCTCGGAGACCCCGATTCCGGCGGGGGGCCGGGGTTTCTCATGCAGGCCGGCTTCACGCTCGCCTTCGTCATCCTGGCCCAGACGGTCGGCATGGCGCTGTGGATGGCCTGGCGCGAGCCCGGCCAACTCCGCGCGGTGCTGAGGTCCTGGCGCTGGGCGAGCCTCGCGGGCTTCGCCGGCGCGCTTTCCTCCATCGGCTGGTTCACCGCCATGACGCTCCAGAACGTCGCCTATGTGCGCGCGCTCGGCCAGATCGAGCTGGTGTTCACCTTCGCCGCCGGCCTCTTCATCTTCAAGGAACGCAGCACGCGCCTGGAAATCGCCGGCATCCTCCTCGTCGTCGCCGGCATCCTGATCCTGGTCACCGGCTGAAGGTCCGGCCCATGCGGCCCGCTCCAGCACCCCGGCGAAAATGTCATGAGGTGTCATGGAGCGGTGTTCCGGTCGTGGCTTGCCGCCCGTCTCCTTTCCGTCATGCCTGGATACGCCCCCTCCGTCATGCCCCGAGCTTGCCGAAGGGGGGTGCCGGGGGCGACGAGGGAGGCGGCGGGCGGGTCGTTGCCGGGCCGGCGGGGACCCCTGCGGGATGTCATGTTTTGTCATGTTCCGTCATGCGGCCCTCCGGAAATTGTCATGTTTTGTCATGCGGGGCTGTCTCCGCCGGGCTGTGCGGCAGGGGCTCCCGCGGCAGGCGCGAGCCTTGCGGCCGGTTTCGCCGCCGGGGCGGGGATCGGTTGCGGTCATGCGTGCCTCCTTCCAGGCAAAGGGCGGGACAGGGGTGTCCCTGTTTTGCGCGCGTTTCGCGTGCGGGCGCGGGCGGGTGTCGGCGCCGGCGCGGTTCGTGCGCCTGATTGCGCGCGCGAGACGGCGCACGCACCTCTCGCGCTTGCTCACGCCGGGGGCTTTTTCGGCCCCCAGCCGGTCGCTTTCTGCAGAAACGCCGAAAGGCGGCCCCGGGAGCCGCCTCTCTCTACTTTCATTCTACACCAT
>JAJDVH010000257.1 GCA_022826185.1 Alphaproteobacteria bacterium | reverse complement strand
CGCGCCGCCAGCCGGTCCCTGATGAGGCGGCTGGAGATGCCCATGCCGAGCGCGCCCCAGGCCTTGCCGAAGGCGATATCGAAGCGCAGCAGGCCGGAGCCGTCTTCCGACTGCATGGCGACCGGCTTGCCGCCCGCATCGAGCGCAACGACCGTGAGCGGCAACATCCCTTCCGCCCGCCCGAGCCGCAGGGCCTCGGTGACGACGGCCTTGGCCTTGGCCAGCGAAAGACTCGTTTGCAGGCGCATGGGGGGCTTCCTTCCTTGTTCGCCGGGTCCGGCAGCTACCCCGCCCCGCCGCCGGCCGCAATGCCCGTTGCGCCTTCCGCCCGCTATCCCGTAGCATCCACGCTGAGATTGCGGCACTGAGGGAGGCTCTCATGCCGGATACGCCGAGCTGGCACATCGTGGGCGACTGGTTCGACAATTGCAGCTGCGCCGTCGCCTGTCCCTGCACCTTCGCGCAGGCGCCGGACAACAATTTCTGCGAATCGGTCCTCTTCTGGCACGTCAAGCAGGGGCATTACGGGGACACGGTCCTCGACGACCTCGCCTTCGTGCGGGTCGGCCGCTGGGAGGGCGACCTGTGGGCGGGCAAGGCCGAGGGCGAGGCGGGGCTCTTCATCGACGACCGCGCGGACGACGCCCAGGCCGAGGCCCTGACAGCCATCATCGGCGGGCGGGCCGGCGGCTTCCCCGGCAAGGTGGCCGCGCTCTTCACCGAGGGCCGCAAGCTGCGCGGGGTCGAGCGGGCGGCGATTTCCTTCGAGATCACGCCCGACCAGTCGCGCTGGGGCGTCGATATCGCCGGCAAGGTCACGGCCTGGGCGGACGCGCTCACCGGCCCGACCAGCAATCCCGGCGAATATCCGCGCCTCGCCAATGCGCCGGGCTCGGAAACCGGGCCGGGGCCGCAGCTCGTCACCTGGGGGAAGGCGACCGTGTGCAAGGTCAACGCCTTCGGCTTCGAATTCTCCTGGGACGTCAACTCGGCTAAGCACATCCCGTTCGACTGGACCGGGCCGTAAGCCCCGCGCGCCGGCTGTAGCACGAGCCGTTCTGATAGACCCGCGTTCGGGTCCGAACCCGGAATCGTCGCCCCGGACCCCGATCCGGGGCCCAACCTCCACCGGTTCGCCATGGTGCGATCGCCGGGAGATGGACCCCGGATCTCCGCTCCGCTCCGTCCGGGGTGACGATTGGGGTTCTACGGACGGGCCCGCTTCAACCCGAACGGATCGTGCTCTGAAGCAGGAGCGCTGCGCCGGCGAACAGCAGGGCGGCGCCGTATGCCCAGGTGAGCCAGGCCGGCAGGCGCGGCCATTTTTCGAGCGCGACCGCGACCGTCAGGAACACGATCCAGACGGGGTTCATGACGCCCGCCGCGAACAGCAGCACCATGAGCGCCCAGCAGCATCCCGCGCACCAGAGGCCGTGCCTGAGGCCCATCGCGAGCGCGCCGCGCGTCCCCTCGCGCCATTCCGCCATGAGAAACCCGAGCGGCGTCCGGCAATGCCTCAGGCAAGCCTGCTTCAACGGCGTAAGCTGGTAGAGGCCCGCGAGGATCAGCAACCCCGCCGTCAGCTCTTCCGAGTTGCTGACGATCATCGGCGTCAGCAGGCCGCCCGCCTGCAACAGCCATTGCGCGCCCGCCGCCAGCGCAGAGAAGCCGATCCAAACGAGCAGATAGGCGGCGGCGAAGGCCAGGGACCGCGACCCCGTCCCGCCGGCCCCGCCGCTGCCGCGCTCCACCGTGTCGAAGGCAAGGATCATCGGGGCGGCCGAGGGCAGCATCATGGCGACCATCATGCCCGCCCACATGACGAATACCGCCGCCGCCGTTTCCCAGGGCCAGGCGGTGTCGAAAGGCATCGCCAGGCGGACGAGCGGATGCGCCATGTCGAGCGTCATCCAGGCGACGAACGCCCAGCCTGCAACGAGGACCAGCCCGATTGCCGTCCAGAGTTGGGCATGGCGGAGAAAGCGGCGAGCGACCGCCTGCATCCCATCGCTCCCGGATGCGTGGCTCCGGGCGACTCTACCCCGGAACCGGCCCGGGCCGGAGCCGCGGGGAGACAAGCCCGGCGCTGCGTGGCAAGATGGCGCAATGACGACCCAGGCGATCCCCGTTCTCGACCTCGGGCGCTTCGAGAGCCCGGACCCGGCGGAAGCCGCTGCCGCCGCGCGGGAGCTCGACGGGATCTGCCGCGAGATCGGCTTCGTCGTGATCCGGAACCACGGCGTGCCGGAGGCGGTCCAGTCCGCGCTCTACGACGCCGCGCAGGCCTTCTTCGACCTGCCGCTCGAAGCGAAGATGACGGTGCGCCGCCCGCAGCACGACCAGAACCGCGGCTACATCCCCTATGGCGAGGAGACGCTGGCCCGGATGCATGGCGGCGACACGCCTCCGGACTTCAAGGAGGTGTTCGCCATCGGCCCGTTCGGCCGCCCGGACGACCGCTACCATTCGCATGAGCGCTCCTATCCGAACTTCGCGCCGAACCTCTGGCCCGCCCGGCCGCCGGCGCTGGAACCCGCCATGAAGGCCTATTTCCTGGCGCTGGAAGACCTCTCGGCCAGGCTCGCCCGCTATTTCGCGCTCGCGCTCGGCCTTCCCGCCGACTGGTTCCGGGACAAGCTCGACCGCCATGCGAGCCAGCTCCGCCTGCTGCACTACCCGGCCCCGGACAGCGAGCTCGAACCCGGCCAGCTGCGCTGCGGCGTCCACACCGACCTCGGCATGATGACGATCCTGCGCAACGAGGCGGCGGCCGGCGGCCTGCAGGTGCGCCCGCGCGCCAGCGACTGGATCGATGCGCCGGCCATCGACAACACCTTCATCGTCAATATCGGCGACCTGCTGATGCGCTGGACCAACGACCGCTGGGTCTCGACGCCGCACCGGGTGGCCGTGCCCGAAGCCGAGGCGCGGTCCCGCTCGCGCCGGCTTTCCATCGGCTATTTCACGCGGCCGAACTACGACGCGCCGATTGCCTGCATCGGCACCTGCGTGGACGCCGGCCACCCGCCGCTCTACGCGCCCACCACGGTCAGGATCTACAACGACGCCCGCTTCGCCCGCGGCGCCGGCCCCCGCCGCAGCGAGCCCGCGCAAATGGGCAGCGCCTAGACGCACCGGGTCACAGCCTACGGCAGCGTGACGAGGCCGCCGGAGGTTACGTACGTCTGGCCGGTGATGAAGCCGGCGGCGTCGCTCAGCAGGAAGCAGGTGAGTTCCGCGACATCCTCCGGCGTGCCGGTGCGCCCGGCCGGCGTCTCGCCGACGATGCGGGCGCGCATCTCGCCGCTCATGTCCTTCGTCATGTCCGTGTCGATGAGGCCGGGCGCCACGCAGTTCACCCGGATTTCCGGCCCGAATGCGACGGCGCAGTTCCGCGAGAAGCCGATCACCGCCGATTTCGACGTGCCGTAGGCGATCAGCCGGTCGCGCCGGATGCGGCTGGGCGCCAGGCCCTGGATCGAGGAGATGCAGACGATGCGGCCGTCCCCCCGCGCCTGCATGGCCTCCTTCGCCCGCCAGACGCAGTGGAACGCGCCGTCGATATTGACCGAGAGGATCCGCCGCCAGAGCTCCAGCGGCATGTTCGCATCGTCCTGGAAGGATGCCGCGCCGGCATTCGCCACCAGCAGGTCCACCGGCCCGCGCGCGGCCTCGACGGCGTCGAACATGGCGGAGGTAGCCTCCCAGGAGGCGACATCGGCCTGGAAGAGACCGCCCTGCCCGCCTTCCGCCCTCATCAGGGCGAGCGTTTCGGCCGCCGCCCCGGCGCTCTCCGCATAGTTGACCGCCACCCAGGCGCCCTCGCGCGCAAGCTGGACGCAGATCGCCCGGCCGATGCCGCGCGACCCGCCCGTCACGAGCGCCGTGCGCCCCTCGAACCTCCTGCCGCTCATGCGCCCCGCCTCAGTCCGCCGCCGCGCGCCGGGCGTCGAGCGAAGCCGTCAGCAGGCAGAGAATTTCGAAGAGGATATTGGCGCCGGCAAGCGCGGTGATGCCGGCGGAATCGAAGGGCGGCGACACCTCCACAAGGTCCCCCGCGACGAAATCGATGCCCGCCAGCCGGCGCAGCAGCACGAGCGCCTCGGCGGTGCTGAAGCCGCCGATCTCCGGCGTTCCGGTGCCGGGCGCGAAAGCCGGGTCGAGGCAGTCGATATCGAAGGACAGGTAGGTCGGGCCGTCACCGACGACCTCATGCGCGATGGCGGCCGCGCCCTTGGGCCCGATCTCGTAAACCTCTTCCATCGGCACGACGCGCATACCCGCGTCGTAGCTGAACTTCCACCGGTCGGGATCGAAGAGCGCGCCGCGAATGCCGATCTGCACCGTCCGCTTCGGGTCCAGAAGCCCTTCCTCGACCGCGCGGCTGAACGGCGCGCCGTGATGGAAGCGCGAGCCCTTGTCGTCGTCCGCCGTGTCGCAATGGGCGTCGATATGCACCATGCCGACCGGCGGCCCGCCGGAGAACAGCGCGCGCATGATCGGCAGGCTGATCGAATGGTCGCCGCCGACGGAGAGCGGCGCGGCGCCGGCCGCGCGCACCTTCGCGAATCCCGCCTGGATGTCGGCATGGGACTCCTCCAGCCGATAGACCCGCTCGGTCCAGATATCGCCGCCGTCCACGATGCGGGCGGCGTCGAAGGGCGCGGCCCCGGTCGCCTGGTTGACCTTGCGGACCATGCTCGAGAGGTCCCGGATCGCGCGCGGCCCGTGGCGGGCGCCCGGCCGGTTGGAGACGCCGCCGTCGAAGGGCACGCCGAGCACGGCGATATCGGCCCCGCTCACATCCTCCGCATAGGGCAGGCGCATGAAGGTCGGCAGGCCGAGATAGCGCGGCCGGGTCTGGGGATCGCTTGTCACGGGCCGGGTCTCCGTTCCGGGGGATGGAACGGGTATATGTAGCGGATTCCGGCAATGAAGGGAGGAACGGGATGACCGGGAAGGAGAACGGCGCCGCGCAATCGCAGGACGGAGCGGCGAGACTGCCGCTTGCGGGGGTGCGCATCATCGACTTCACCCAGGTGCTCGCCGGCCCCTACTGCACCCAGCAGCTGGCGCTGCTCGGCGCCGATGTGGTGAAGGTCGAGAACCGCGCCGGCGGCGACCAGGGCCGCGGCCTCGGCCCGGCGACGGACCCCGGCCTTCTCGACCATGCCATGTCCACGCTGTTCCTGTCGGTCAATGCCGGCAAGCGGTCCGTCACCCTCGACCTCAAGCATTCCCGCGCGGGCGAGGTCGTGCGCCGGCTGGCGGCGTGCGCGGATGTGCTCGTCCAGAACTTCAAGGCCGGCACGATGGACCGCATGGGCCTCGGCTACGAGGCGCTGAAGCAGGTCAATCCGCGCCTCGTCTATTGCTCCATATCCGGATACGGGCAGACCGGGCCGCGCGCGCCCGCCGCCGCCTACGATCCCTCGATCCAGGCGGCGTCGGGCATGATGGCGGTCACCGGCGCGGTCGGCGCCGAGCCGCTCAAGACCGGATACTGGCTGACCGACATGGCGACCGCCACGCAGGCCTGCTTCGCCGTCTCGACCGCCCTCTACCACCGGGAGCGCACCGGCGAGGGCGACCATCTCGACCTTTCCATGCTCGACACCGCCGTCGGCATCATGGCGCCGACGATCAGCTTCTGGCAGGTGAACGGGCAGGAGCCCCTGCCGAACGGCAACCGGTCGCAGACGAACAACCCGACCTCCGACGCCTTCCCGACCGGCGACGGCTTCCTGATGGTGGCCGCGCCGACGCAGGGCCAGTTCGCCGCGTTCGCCCGCACGCTCGGCCTGGCGGACCTTCCGGACGACCCGCGCTTCGCCACCCTTCAGGACCGGATCGCAAACGGGGATGCGCTCCGGAAGACGTTCATCGCGGCGCTGGCGGCGGCGGATGCCGGCGCCTGGGAGGCGCGCCTCGCCGAGGCGGGCGTGCCGGCAAGCCGGGTGTCCTCGGTGCCGCAGGTCTGCGCGGACGGCCAGCTCGCCCATCGCGGCACCTTCCGCCCGGTTCCGCGCCAGCAGGCGCTGGGCGGCGGCGGGGGCGTCTATGTGGACCTGGCCTTCCACGGCGCGAACACGGCGCGCGGCACGAACCGCCCGCCGCCGCTCCTCGGCGAACACACGGACGAGGTGCTGGCCGAGTTCGGCTTCTCGGAGGAGGAGGTCGCCGGCCTGCGCCGCGAAGGGGCGATATAGCCCCACCGGAGTGTCATGAATTGTCGTAACTGCCCAGGATGGTTCCCGTGGCGTTAGGGATGTCCGGGTTCCGTTCAGGCGTATTTGATGCCGTCGATGAAGCTTTCGGAGGATCCGGTCAGGGTATCGAGGACGTCCCGCCCCTGCTTTTGGGCCGTGGCGATGACGGTGCGCAATATGGCGAAGTCGTCAGCATCGCGCCGGGAGCGGAAGCCGCCGGAGATTTTCTGGCGCAGTTTCATCATGCGCAGGTCGCGCTCGGCCTCGTTGTTGGTGAACGGGACTTCCGGGTCGGCGAGGAAGCGCAGGGTCTCGCCAGCGCGCCGATGCAGGCGCAAGACGAGGTTGTGGCCCTTGCGCCGCCTCGGCTTCCCGCACCGCCCGGGCGAGCGCAGCGGCGGCAGGCTCTCATGGAACTTCATCGCCCCGACAAGCAGCGTGTCCCAGGTCCGCTCGAAGCGCGCCCGCAATCGCTCCGGAACCGC
>JAJDVH010000243.1 GCA_022826185.1 Alphaproteobacteria bacterium | reverse complement strand
CCGGGGTCCATCCCTGACACGCGCCACCGCCGCAGCCGGTGGAGAGCAGGCTCAACCGCTGAAACTGCCGCCAGGACCGAGGTTGGGCCCCGGCTCGGGGGCCGGGGCGACGGTTGGGGGCGTGCGTTGTGAAGTCACCGGAGACAGATGTGCGAATCCCGTAGCCCGCGAGGGAAGGGCCGGTTGCGGCAGGCGCCGTTCAGCCGACCGGGCAGAAGTCGTAGGCGCCGATCCCCTGCACGATCAGGAAGCGGGCGCGGCTGCCGTCCTTTCCGGTGACGCGGTGCGCTGTCATTTTCGGCACGGCGCAGCTCTCGCCGACCTCCAGCAGGTAACGCGCCCTGGGCGCGCGGGTCTCCACCGAGAGCGTGCCTTCGAGGCAGTAGAAGGTGTCCTCGATCTCGCTGTGGTAGTGCCAGGGCACTTCCTGCCCCTCCGCGAGCGTGAGTATGCCGACCCGCAGCATATCGGTTTCCGCCACCGTCTCGCGGCGTTCGATGACATAGGGCCGGGCCTCGGGGTCTGCCATAGGCGGGTCGCTCTCCGCGCGTGGCGCGCCGCAAATGCTAACGTCTCCGATGCGACAAGTCGTAAGGACCGGCTGGAAACCCGTCAAGGCGGAATTCACCTCCCGGAAATCATGAGGCCCGGCATCGACAACGTGGTCGGTCACGCTGTGCTTTCCCGGTCCCGGTCGGCCCGTATCGCGGCTGTGCTGTCCACCGACGAGCGAAGCCGCCGCCGGAGCGCTGCCGCGCGAGCGGCAAACTCTTCTTCCGTTCCCAGCAGCGTTTCCCGCAGGATGGCCCGATGCTCGGCTTCGGCGGATCGTCCATTGGCGGCGGCGCGCCGCTTCAGCGCACCGACGACTTCCTCGCTCAGCTTTCTCACGGTGAGTTGGGCCATTCTGTCTGCCCATTATACTGCGTCTTCAATGACAGCGATCATGGCCGCCTTGCGTCTGGCGGGCAATCCCGGCGGCCCCCGCCATTGCGCGGGGCGGGCTTCGCACCTAGATAGGGTCCGGCCGCTGGCGGGAGCGGCGTTCGGAGGTCGCGGGCAGGGAATGGGCATTCCGTTCGTCAAGATGCACGGGCTCGGCAACGACTTCGTCGTGCTGGACGCGCGCGCCCGGCCGCTCGACTGGTCCGAGGCGGGCTACCGCCGCGTGGCGGACCGGCGCACCGGCATCGGCTGCGACCAGTTCATGGTGCTGCGCCCGCCCATGCGCGGCGGCGACGTCTTCATGGAAATCCGCAATGCCGACGGCGGCGAGGTCGAGGCCTGCGGCAACGGCACGCGCTGCGTGGCGGCGCTCCTGTTCGACGAGCGCGGCCGGGACGAGGCGGCGGTCGAGACCGTGGCCGGAACGCTCCGGGCGGCGCGCGCGCCGGCCGGGCTGGTGCGCGTGGACATGGGGCCGGCGCGGCTCGGCTGGGACGAGATTCCGCTTGCCGGGCCGGCCGACACGCTCTGCCTCGACCTCGCCCATGGCCCGCTGTCGGGACCGACGGCGACCAATATCGGCAATCCCCACGCCACCTTCTTCGTCGAGGATGCCGAGGGCGTGGACCTGGAACGCTGGGGCCCCGAGATCGAGCATGACACCCTGTTCCCGGAACGCGCCAATGTGGGCGTGGCCAACATGCAGGGACGGGACGCGATGCGGCTTCGCGTCTGGGAGCGCAGCGTCGGCATCACGCGGGCTTGCGGCACGGGAGCCTGTGCGGCGACCGCGGCGGCCGTCCGGCGGGGCCTCGGCGAGCGGCGGATGGAAGTGCTGCTCGACGGCGGGCCGCTCGGCATCGAGTGGCGCGAGAGCGACGGCCATCTGCTGATGACAGGGCCGGCCGCGGTCAGCTTCCGGGGCGAGCTGGAGGCGCAGGTGCCGGAGGCCGCGCCGTGACCGCCGAGATCGTCACCTTCGGCTGCCGACTCAATGCCTGGGAATCCGAGGCGATGCGCCGGCTGACGGCGGAGGCCGGTCTCGGCGAAACCGTGGTCTTCAACACCTGCGCGGTGACGGCAGAGGCCGAACGGCAGGCGCGGCAGGCGATCCGCAAGGCCCGGCGCGAGCGCCCCGAGGCGGAGATCGTGGTCACGGGATGCGCTGCCCAGATCGCGCCCGAACGCTGGCTCGCCATGGAGGAGGTGGACCGGGTCGTCGGCAATGCCAAGAAGCTGACTGCCGAGGCCTGGAAGCCGGAGGCGCCGGCGGCGCTGGTGGACGACATCATGAGCGTGCGGGAGACCGCTCCGCACCTGCTGGACGGCTTCGGTGGCCGGGCCCGGGCCTTCGTGCAGGTGCAGCAGGGCTGCGACCATCGCTGCACCTTCTGCATCATCCCCTACGGGCGCGGGCCCAGCCGCAGCGTGCCGCTCGGCGAGATCGCCGCGCAGACCCGCCGGCTGCTGGAGGCGGGCGCGGCCGAGATCGTGCTGACCGGCGTGGATATCGCGTCCTGGGGCGACGACCTGCCGGGCGCGCCCCGGCTCGGGCAGCTGGTCCGCCGCCTGCTGGCGCAGGTGCCGGAACTCGGGCGGCTTCGGCTCTCCTCCGTCGATCCCGCCGCCATAGACGAAGAGCTTTTCCGGCTGCTCGCCGACGAGCCCCGGCTGATGCCGCATTTGCACCTTTCCGTGCAGGCGGGCGACGACATGGTGCTGAAGCGGATGAAGCGCCGGCATCTGGCGGCCGATGTCGTCTCGCTTTGCGGGCGGCTGAAGGCGCTGCGCCCGGAAATCGCCTTTGGCGCGGACCTGATCGCGGGCTTTCCGACCGAGACGGAAGCGATGTTCGCCCGCAGCCTCGAACTGGTGGAGGCCTGTCCGCTCACCTGGCTGCACGTCTTCCCCTATTCGCCGCGCCGGGGCACGCCGGCGGCGCGAATGCCGCAAGTGCCCGCTCCGGTGCGCAAGGAACGCGCCCGCCGGCTCAGAGGCGCGGGCGAAGCGGCTGCCGGGCGGTTTCTGGAAAGCCGTGTCGGCCTGACGGAGCGCGTCGCCGTGGAGAAGGAAGGCACGGGGCGCACGGAGCAGTTCGCGCCCGCCCGTCTCGAAGGGCCTGCCCTGCCCGGTTCGGTCCGGCGCGCCCGGGTGCGCCGGGTGGAGAACGAAAGGCTGGTCGCGGAGGTGCTGGCGGCGTGAGCTGGCTCCAGCGGCTGAAGCAGGGGCTGTCGCGATCCTCCGACCGCCTCGCCGACGGAATTGCGGGCATTTTCAACCGGCGCCGACTGGACGATGAGGCGCTGGAGGAGCTGGAAGACCTGCTCATCATGGCGGACCTCGGGCCGGCCACGGCGGCGCGGCTGGCGTCCGGCCTGGCGAGCACACGCTTCGGCAAGGAGGTGTCGGGCGAGGAAGTGCGCGGCGCGCTGGCCGACGAGATTGCCGGCCTGCTGGAGCCGGTGGCCCGCCCGCTGCTCGCCGACCCGGCGCGCAAGCCGCATGTCATCCTGGTGGTGGGCGTGAACGGCACCGGCAAGACCACGACCATCGGCAAGCTCGCGCACGCCTTCCGCGCCGAGGGGAAGACCGTGCTGCTGGCGGCGGGCGACACCTTCCGCGCGGCGGCCGTGGAGCAATTGCAGCTTTGGGGCGAACGGGTCGGCGCGCCCGTGGTGGCGCGGCCTACGGGAGCGGACGCCGCCGGCCTCGTCTTCGACGCCTACGGGCAGGCGATCCGGGACGGTATCGACATATTGCTGATCGACACGGCCGGGCGGCTGCACAACAAGGCCAACCTGATGGAGGAACTCTCCAAGATCACCCGCGTGATCGCCAAGCAGGACGCGGACGCGCCGCACGACACCGTGCTCACGCTCGACGCCACCACCGGCCAGAACGCGCTGCAACAGGTCCGCGCCTTCCGCGACATGGCGGAAGTGACGGGCCTCGTCGTGACCAAGCTCGACGGCTCGGCGAGAGGCGGCGTCGTGGTCGCGCTGGCGGAGAATGTCGGCCTGCCGGTCCACGCCGTCGGCGTCGGCGAAAGCGAAGAAGACCTCCGCCCCTTCACGCCCCGGGACTTCGCCCGCAGCCTGATGGGGCTGGAGTGAGGAGCGAAAGACGCGAATGCAGGACAGATATACGGGAGACATCGGCGACTACGCAAAATACAGCCTGCTTCGCGCGCTTTCCTGCGGATCGAAGCTGGGCGTGGCCTGGTATCTTTTCCCCGACGAAGAAGAGCAGAAAGACGGAAAACACACAGGTTATCTATGCGACGCGAAGAAATGGCGAGATTGCGATAAGGAGACATTCGACAAGCTCTACATGCTCGTAAAATCTGGAAATCGCAGCGTCCAGGCAGTTGAAAGCTCCGATCTTCTCGCGGATGCCGTCTTTTCGGATGGGAAATTGGATTTCCACGGATGCAAGCAGCACGAACAAGGGACATGGAGGAAGAAGTGGTTTCGTAAAACGAAAAAGGATTTGGAAGATTGCGATTTGGTCTTTGCCGATCCCGACAACGGCCTCATTGAGCAGGAGTCGTTTCGGCCCGGCCGCAGAAGGCACGGAAAGGGTATTCCCGAATGCGAAATAGCGGCGTTGTCAGAAGGAGGGAGACCCGTAATCCTCTACCATCACAACAGCCGACGTAAAGGAGGTCATGCTGAGGAGGTATGCCACTGGCAACGACGGCTTGAGGAAAGGCTCGGTAGCAGAACCTGTGCGGTTCGTTGGCGGTACGTATCGCCTCGAACATTCTTCATGGTCAACTGCAATCGCGAATTGCAGCGGCGCGCAAAGCAATGGTGCAGCCGGTGGAAGGATAAGGACAAGGTGTTCTTCGTCGATTCCCCCGGAATCGCAAAAGAGGCCGCGGACCGGAAGCAGGGGACGACCGCGATTTATCGCAATGAGCCGTTCGAGCCGGACTGGGCTTCACCGCCCGGAGACACGATCCTCGACCTGCTGGAACAGTTGGGTTGGACACGGGAGGAACTGGCGCACCGGCTCTGCTGCAGCGTTGAGCGAACCGATCGGCTCATTGATGGAAACACAGCCCTGACGGAAGACGACGCGCTACGGCTTTCCTCGGTGCTGGGCTCCAGCATCGAGTTCTGGCTGACGCGGGAAGAACATTATCGCAAGGACCTCGCGAGGCTGGCGGCGAGCGACCGTTTCGTCGGGACAACGCAATAACGCCTGCAAAGCCGCTTAAGTTCTTGAATTGCGTATCGGATGTCGATACGCTTGAGCCTTGATCGACAGTTTTGCGGACAAGCAGACTGCGGCGGTCTTTGCGGGACATGTTGTCCGTGGCTTGCCAGCGTCGATTCAAAAGCGGGCGCGAACGAAGCTCCTGATGATCGATGCAGCCGGCCGGCTCGACGACCTGCGCGTTCCGCCGGGCAACCGCCTGGAGGCCCTGCGAGGCGAACGGCGAGGGCAACACGCCATCCGCATCAACGACCAATGGCGCGTTTGCTTCGTCTGGCGCGACGGGACAGCGAGGCAAGTCGAGATCGTCGACTACCATTGAAGGAGGTAAGCGACATGACTGTTCGGCGCGAAGACCTGGAGCAGGGCGTGGCGCAGTTTTCGGAAACCGTCACCGGCAGCCGGTTGGCGCCGGTGCATCCCGGCGAAGTCTTGCGCGATGAGTTCCTGGCGCCGATGGGTCTCAGCGTCTATGCGCTGGCCCAAGCACTGAAGGTTTCAAGGGCGCGTCTAAACGACCTTGTGCGCGGCCGGCGGGCCGTCACAACCGACACCGCGCTGCGGCTGGGGCGCTATTTCGGAACGACGCCGGATTTCTGGATCAATCTTCAGGTCCGATACGAATTGGACGCCTCCGCTGCCCTTCGCGCGCAAATCGAACGGGAGATCGCGCCCCGCGCAGCGTAAGGCCGATCCATACGGGCGCTAGCTATCCCGCTGCTCCCCGCCCTCCGGAAGCCAAGCGCGCGATGACGCCGCGGAGCGTGCGGACTTCCTGGCCGGTGAGGCCGGCGCGGGCGAAGATGGCGCGGAGATTGCGCTGGACTGTGGGCTTGAGCTTCGGTTCGCGGTAATAGCCGGCGGCCTCCAGCGCGCCGTCGAGATGGTGCCAGAAGCCCTCGAAGGCCTCTGCCGAAGCAAGCTCGCTCGGAGGCGGCGGGACGGGCGGCGGGCAGGCCATGTGCCATTCCCAGGCCACCAGGAACACGGCCTGCGCGAGATTGAGCGACGGGAAGTCCGGGTTGAGCGGCGCCTCGATTATGCCGGCGGCGAGGCCCACCTCGTCATTGTCGAGGCCGCTGCGCTCCGGGCCGAACAGCACACCTGCTCGCGCGCCGGAATCGCGCAGCAGGCGGGCCGCCTCGCGGGGGCCGTGGACGGGCTTTTCGACATCGCGCCGCCGGGCCGTCGTTGCCAGCACGAGCTGCAGATCGGCCACGGCGTCGGCAGCCGTATCGAAGATGCACGCCTTGTCGAGCACGGCGTCAGCGCCGGCCGCGGCCGACTGCGCCGCCGGGTTCGGCCAGCCGTCGCGCGGGGCGACGAGCCTGAGTTCGTCCAGCCCGCAATTCAGCATGGCGCGCGCCGCCATGCCGATATTCTCGCCGAGCTGCGGGCGCACCAGCAGGATGGCGGGTGGGCGGCTCACCGTTCGGCGTTGAGCAGCTTGTAGGTCAGGCTGTCGTTCAAGGCCTCGTAGGAGGCGTTGATGATGTTCCCGGAGACGCCGACCGTGGTCCAGCGTGCGCCCGTCTCGTCGGCGCTCTCGATCAGCACCCGCGTGACGGCCGCCGTGCCGTCGCCGGGCGTCAGGATGCGCACCCGGTAGTCGGTGAGCCGCACGCCTTCGAGGCAGGCATAGTCCGGCAGGAGTGCGAGGCGGAGCGCGGCGTCGAGGGCATTCACCGGCCCGTTGCCCTCCGCCACCTGCATGGACCGGCGCCCATCGACGGAGAGCTTCACCACCGCCTCCGACATGGTCACGAGCTCGCGCCGGGCGTTGAAGCGCCGCTCGTCCGTGACCCGGAAGCTGTCGAGCGACCAGTAGTCCGGCACGGTCTGGAGCATCCGGCGGGCCAGCAGCTCGAAGCTCGCCACCGCGCCGTCATAGGCATAGCCCTCGAACTCACGCTCCTTCACCAGATCGACCAGACGCGCAACGCGCGGGTCGTCCCGGTCCACATCGAGGCCGATCTCCCGGAAGCGCGCGAGGATATTCGCGCGGCCCGACTGGTCCGAGACCAGGATCTGGCGCTTGTTGCCCACCGTCTCCGGCGCGATGTGCTCGTAGAAGGCCGGATCCTTCTCCACCGCCGAGACATGCAGCCCCGCCTTGTGCGCGAACGCCGAGGCGCCGACATAGGGGGCGTGACGGTTCGACGGTCGGTTGAGCCGCTCGTCGAACGCCCGCGAGACCTGCGTGAGCCGTTCCAGCCCGTCCGCCGGAACCCCGGTCTCGAAGCCCATCTTGAGGGTGAGCGTCGGCAGCAGCGTCACGAGGTCGGCATTGCCGCAGCGCTCGCCGAGCCCGTTCAGCGTGCCCTGCACCTGCCGGGCGCCGGCGCGCACCGCCGCCAGCGTGTTGGCGACGGCGTTGCCGGTGTCATTGTGAGCATGGATGCCGAGCCGGCTTCCCGGCACGACACCGGCCGCCCGCGCGACCGCCGCCTCGACTTCGTGGGGCAGAGCGCCGCCATTGGTGTCGCAGAGAACGACCCAGCGCGCGCCGGCTTCCAGCGCCGTCTCCAGCACCTTGAGCGCGTAGTCCGGGCGGGCCTTGCAGCCGTCGAAGAAATGCTCGGCGTCGAACAGCGCCTCCTTGTTGCGCCGGACGACCTCCGCGATGGAATCGCGGATCATCGCCAGGTTCTCGTCAAGCGAAACGCCGAGCGCCGCCTCCGCATGGCGTGCATCGGACTTGCCGACCAGGCAGATCGTATCGACGCGCGAGCGCAGCGTGACCGCAAGACCCGGGTCGTTGGCGGCCGACCGCCCGGCCCGGCGCGTCATGCCGAAGGCGGTGAGGCGGGCGCGGGAGAGCGCCGGCGGGTCTGCGAAGAACCCGTCGTCGGTCGGGTTGGCGCCGGGCCAGCCGCCCTCGACATAGTCGATGCCGAGCGCATCGAGGTCGCGTGCGATGGCGGCCTTGTCCGCGACATTGAAATCGACGCCCTGGGTCTGGGCGCCGTCGCGCAGCGTCGTGTCGAACAGGTAGAGGCGGTCTTCGCTCATGCCGGGCTCCCGGAGCGTGGGAAGGCGCCGGGGTATAGCGCCCCGGCGGGCCGGGGTCGAGGCTGGCGACTCCTTGGCGATTGAACGCCCGTCCGCCTCGGCTATGGTGCGGCTCTGCCCGCAGCACGAAACCCGCGCCCATGAGCATTCTCGTCACCGGCGTCGCCGGCTTCATCGGCATGCATGCGACCGCCGCCCTGCTCGCACGCGGCGAAGCCGTCATCGGCATCGACAATCTGGACGGCTACTACGACCCGGTGCTGAAGCGCGCCCGGCTGGCCCGCCTGAATGGCCTGCCCGGCTTTACCTTCCTGCGCGCCGACATTGCCGATGACGAGGCGATGGACCGGCTGCGGCTCGACGGCGTGGACCGCATACTCCACCTCGCCGCGCAGGCAGGCGTGCGCTATTCGCTGGAGAACCCGCGCGCCTATGTGCGGGCCAACATCGCCGGCCATCTGAATCTGCTGGAGGTGGCGCGGCGGCGGGGAGTCTCGCATTTCGTCTATGCAAGCTCCTCCTCGGTCTATGGAAACTCCAGCGCGGGTCCGCTCACGGCGGACGCGCCCGCGGACCGGCCCCTGTCGCTGTATGCCGCCACCAAACGCGCCGACGAATTGATGACGGAGTGCTACGCGCATCTCTACGGCTTCCGTGCGACGGGCCTGCGTTATTTCACGGTTTACGGGCCGTGGGGCCGGCCGGACATGGCTCCCACGCTGTTCGCGCGCGCCATGCTTGCGGGAGAACCGATCCGCGTCTTCAACCAGGGACAGCTCGCCCGCGATTTCACATTCGTCGAGGATGCGGTTTCCGGCACGCTCGGCGCGCTCGACCGCCAGGGGGACGGCCACCGGGTCTACAATATCGGCAACGGCCGCGCCGAGCCTCTGATGCGGTTCATACACGCGCTCGAAGCAGCCCTCGGCACACGCGCACTGATCGACCTCCAGCCCATGCAGCCGGGCGACGTGCTGGAAACCTGCGCCGACATCGGCGATGCCGCGCGCCAGTTCGGTTACGCCCCGCAGACTACCATCGACGAGGGATTGCCGCGTTTCGCCTCATGGTATCGGGCTTATTACGGCGTCACCTCCCAGAAAGGAGGGTAAGCCGGAATACAAGTCATTCCGATCATAGATATAAGAATTTTGCATTTAGTTTTTCAAAAAGGGCATTTTTATTTTCCGATACGAACCGGTATCCGGACTTGCCCAAATATGCATATGGCGTGCCCTTTGGACAGTTGCGCCGAACCATGAGGGGGGATGTTTCGGCGGATGTACCGGCCGGGAAAGCAAAGGCAGTTGCGGCCGTCGGTTATCCGACCGCCTCTCGCTGGATGACGCTTGGCGATTGCCCGTACCGCAACGCTTCAAGCGCGATAACCAAAGACTGAACCAAAACAATATGGGGAGCCAACGGGGCAATCCGATGTACTTCCGCATCGCGCAGCACAAAACACAGCCCGGAATCGCGCGCAAGCCGGCTCACTTCGGAGTCGGCGACAGCAAGTACAGGAACCCCGCGCTCATGCGCGTCGGACACGGCTTCGAGAACCGTATCCGGCAGTTCGTCCAGGCCGATGACGATCAATAGCTCGTCCGCGGTCACGGTCACGACCTGGCGGGACAACGCGCCGATGGCAGGGTCGAGCAGGTGGCATCGGCATTCGAGCTCGATCAACGAATATGCCAGACAGGCGGCTACCGGAAATGCGCGTTGCTGACCGACCAGGTAAATGGCGGCGGCATTGTTCATCATGGCGGCGGCGGTCCGCAGCATGTCCGCATCGAATGTTTCCTTCAGACGCTCGATCGCCAGGACGGACGCGCTTGCGAACTCGTGGAGTATCGCCGCCGGGTCGTTACCGGAAACGTCTCCGAGCCGGCCCCGATGCTCGTGAACCTGTTCCCTGTACGATTCGGAGCCTTCGATCAGTCGCAACCGAAAGACATTCTGCAGGTCCGAGAAGCCCGAAAACCCGAATGTCTTGGCAAAACGGACGACGGTGGACGGCTGGACGCTGCAGCCCTGCGAAATCTCGGCCACCGTCTGCAGCGCAAACCGGCTGGGATCCGACAGGGCATAGCGGGCAATGCGCTTCAGGTGCGGGCTGAGCGTCTCGAACCGGTCCAAAAAAGCTCTGTGCAGCCGGGGATAGTCCCACGGCAGCTTTGTGCTCGCCATACTCTTCTCCAACGCAGCATCGCCCGGAGCCCGACAGCGGCTTGATGGCACAGGATGAAACAATTTTCTACGACCTGAGCCAAGCAGGAGAAATTGGCATTCTCTATATATGTTGTCAATGGAATATATTTTCTATTATAGTGCTCAATAATGTCGAAAGGAAGATGCGGTGCCTCGCAGGACAGCACGCAGCAGACCGGACGGAAACTCCACTTATGTCAACCTCCTACCGGCTTTGCCGGACCGTGGCGGACCGGGCTCGCTCGGCGCTGGGCCGATCCGCCTCACTGGGCCGCGGCCGCCGGATTGGACGTGTAACACCAATCCTGTTCGCCACAGCCCCGGCATTTCGATTTTCCGTGAGTCCGTGCCTGCCTTCCCTGTCGTTCGGTATATCCTCCGGAGGCCTGTTTCGATTCCGGCCTAGTCGGGAGGAGCGCGCCTCCCCCCGCAGTCTGTCGACCTCCGGCCCGAGGCCGGTCGGCTCCCATCCTCCGATTCCTGTGTCCGGGCGCGGTTTCCCGTCGGAACGGCCGAACCTTGAGCAGCGCGGGAGACCCGCGCAATGTTGAACGAGGTTTCCGACTCGTCGATTCGCGCTATCGAAGAGTTGAAAAGGCGTGTCGATGCAGACGCCTTGCGCCGGGCGGTGGAGGTGCTGGACGGCGCCGGTTCCATCCATGTCGTCGGATACAACCACGCATCCTGGATTGCCCGCTACCTGTTCTTCGGCCTGACACAGCTCGGTTGCCGCTGTCACCGGATCGCCTCGCCCGCAGATGCAGCGCGACAGTATGTCTCGGCGCTGGATGCCGACGACCTGGTCGTAGCCATATGCTTTTCCGGCGATGACGACTCGGCCGTCCAGGTCGCTTCGGCTGCACGGGCGCGCGAGGTTCCGACACTCGCTTTCGTGCATTCCGCCGAGCATCCCCTCGCCGGGGTCTCGAGGCACTTCGTTGCAATACCCACCTCCCCGGCACGCCGCTTCCAACCCTCGGCCGCGCACATGGTGTTCGCCCAGGCTCTGCTCGCCGCACTGGAGGCGCGGCGGGCGGAGCGGGTCTGAGCGGCCGAGAACCCGGTTCCCGTTTCCCGCCTGGGTGACAAACCTTGCCGAACAAGGGGCCGGGTCTTCCTCCTTTCGGCGCGCTTCCGGGGTCTGCGGGCTCCAGTGGCGCGCCCGGCCCGATGAAGCCCAATCTGCAAGGCCTGAATGCCTTGACGCCAGGCCCGATGGAGACAAGGTTCCGCCGGACAAGTGGAAGAATCGGCGGCTTATGGACGACAGTACAACGAAGTCGGATGCGACAATGTTCGGCGAGCTTCTCCCGAAGCTGCGGAACAGGCAGGCGCGCATCGGCGCCATCGGGCTCGGCTATGTGGGCCTGCCGTTGGCGCGCGCCTTCCATGAGGCCGGGTTCGCCGTGACCGGCTTCGATACCGATCCGGAGAAGCCCGCGCTGCTCGCTGCCGGACGCTCCTACATCATGGATGTCACCGACGACGAGGTCGCGGCGATGGCGGCGAGCGGGCGGTTCGAGGCGACCGGCGATTTCGCACGCCTCAACGAGGCCGATGCCATTGCCATCTGCGTGCCGACGCCGCTCGGCGCGGACCGCGAGCCCGACCTGCGGTTCGTCGAGGCCAGTGCCCGCGCCGTCGCCGCGACCCTCCGACCCGCCCAACTCGTCGTGCTTGAATCGACCACCTGGCCCGGCACCACGGAGGAAGTCGTCAAGCCGATCCTCGAGGCGGGCGGGCTCCGGAGCGGCCGGGACTTCTTCCTCGCCTACGCCCCGGAGCGGGAGTCGCCGGGCAGCGGCGAGCGGCGCATCCCGCGCGTTGTCGGCGCCGACGGCCCGGAAGCGCTGGCGCTCGCGCGCGCTCTCTACGAAGCCGTATCACCGGCCGTGCATGCCGTGTCCTCGCCGGCAGCGGCGGAGGCGGCCAAGCTTACCGAAAACGTCTTCCGCGCCGTCAACATCGCGCTGGTGAATGAGCTCAAGGGCATCTACGCCGCGATGGACGTTGACATCTGGGAGGTGGTCGAAGCCGCCGGCACCAAACCGTTCGGCTATATGCCCTTCTATCCGGGTCCCGGCTGGGGCGGGCACTGCATCCCCATCGACCCGTTCTACCTCGCCTGGAAGGCGCGCGGCGTCGGCCTGCCGAGCCGTTTCATAGAGCTTGCCGGCGAGATCAATGCCGAAATGCCCGAGCGCGTGGTCGCCCGGCTGGCCGAAGCGCTCGCCCCGGCAACGCTTGCCGGGAGCCGTATCCTGCTGGTCGGCGTCGCCTACAAGAAGAACATCGACGATACGCGCGAGAGCCCGGCGCTCCGGCTCTGGGAGCTGCTTGCGGACCGCGGAGCCGAAGTGGCCTATCTCGACCCCCATGTTCCCGAGCTTCCGTCCACGCGCGCCCGACCCGCCCTCGCCGGCATCCCCTCCATAGACCGGTCGCCCGACACGTTCGCAGGCTTCGACGCCGCGATCGCGGTGACGGACCACGATGCCGTCGACTGGGAGGCGCTGGCGGCCGCGGTGCCGCTGGTTGTGGATACGCGCAATGTTTACGATGACCGGCCGCGCCCTGCGCGGATCGTCAAAGCCTGATGGAGGAAAGTGCCATGGCGGCCATGCGCGTCACCCATCCCGAAGTGCCGGAGCCGCCGGCGGAGACCTGGTCGAACTGCCTGGTCGCGGGCAACCAGATCTTCGTCGCCGGCATGACGGCGCGCAACGGCGCCGAAATCCTGGCGGACGATGAATACGGGCAGGCGCGCGCGATTTTCGAGAAGATCGCCAGGCTGCTGGACGCCGCCGGCGCTTCGATGGCCGATGTCGTCAAGGTCGTGATCTATGTCACCGACATCTCCCGGCGCGAGGAGGTGTGGCGCGCGCGGCGGGAATTCTTCGCCGGCGACTTCCCGGTCTCGACCCTGGTCGAAGTGAGCGCGCTCGCCATGCCGGAACTCAAGGTCGAGATCGAGGCGATCGCCGTCAGGTCCGGGTGAAGGCCGGCACCCAGAGTTGAGCATCGGAGGGGAGAACCGCGCCGTGAACGTCGCTGTGCCTTTTCCCGAAGAGCTTCCGGCGGGCTATGAGTGGCTCCCGGAAGAGGTTCCTTTCAGTCCGGCTGACCATCTTGCGCTTGAGCCGCCGGGAACGGTGACCTTGCTGGCCGAACTCGGTTACGACGAGTCCGAGATCGAGCCGACGGCCACTCCGGTGGCGGTCTCTTCGCCCTTTCGCATGCTCTCGCAAGCGGGCGCGGAGGTGATGCTGGATACGGCGCGCCGCCTGCGGCCCTGGGCAACCCGAGCCGGCAACCGCATAGAGAACGTCGTCCGGGGCGGCTGTTACCGGTCCCGCTGGCTTCGGGATCTGTGCATCAGCACGGAGGTCGCGGAGGCGATGTCCGCCATTTACGGCGCCCCGGTCGCGCCGCATTCCATGCCCGTGCATCTGGGACACATGAACTTCGAGCCCGCCGATCCGGGGAAGGCCGTCGACAAATGGCATCACGACACCGTCCCGCTGGACTACGTGATGATGGTTACCGACCCGACCCGGATTGCCGGTGGCCGGTTCGAGTATTTCACGGGCACGAAGGCCGAAGCGGCGGCGCTCGCCGCCGAAGGCAGAACTCCGCCCCGGGACCGGGTCGTCGTCCCGGAATTTCCGGGCCCCGGCTACGCCGTCGCGCTCCATGGCAACATGGTCGTGCATCGCGCCGCCCCCCTCGCCGAGCAGGCCGAACGCATCACCATGGTCAACGCCTATGTCGCCCTCGACCGCAGCCGGGACGACCAGAGCCGCGCGCGCGACCTGTTCGGCATCGACGACGAGGAGACGATCTATACGGAGCTGGCCAGACACGCCGCCTGGCGGGCGCAAGGACGGCTCGGCGCGCTGATCGAGACCCTGCCCTTCCAACGGGACCCGGAGGCGGTCGTCGCGCGTCTGGAAGCAGCGGTCGAGGATGTCACGCGGGCCATCGACGACATGCGGGCCGGCCCGCGGGACGCCGAACATTACGAGCGCTGAACCGCGCCCGATGCGCCCGGCGGGTCGGGTCCCGTTTCAGTAAGGCGTACCGTCCTTGCGGGTGAAGCGCCACTTGCCGTCCGCGCCCATCACGGCCTGGATATCGTCCTCGGGATAGCTGCCTTCGTCCCCGTCCGGCCGGTCGCCGATTTCGAGGATCACCACGTCCCCGTCGCTGCGGTTGAGGATGTGGTGCGCCTCGCCCCGGGCCGGGAACCCGGCGCACATGCCGGCGGAGAGCCGCGTTTCGCCGGACGGGGTCGCCAGTACTGCCTCGCCCTCCAGCACATAGACCAGCTCGTCCTGCTTGCTGTGGGTGTGCATCAGCGCGGATTCGCCGCCGGGCGCGATCCTAGTCAGGTTCACGCCGAAATTCTTCAGGCCGAAGAAATCGCCGAGCGCCCGCTTCTGCCGCCGCGCCATCCGGCTGGCGAAGGGCTCCGGATAGTTGGACGGCTTCGTCCGGGGCGGTACGTCCGCGGCCGCAATGGCGGCCGGCGCCTTGTCGTTCGTCATCGTTGTTTCCCTTGCCGCCGGGCGGCAGTCTTCGGTCGAGGGAGTCTCTGTCAGGATAACCCCTCGACCGCCATCGGAACATGCCCCGGCTCCGCTGCAACCCGGTCGAGCCATGCGCGTACGGCGGGATAACCGCCGAGGTCGAACTCCCCCTCCCCGGCCACATGGGTATAGGCGTAAAGCGCGATGTCCGCGACGGTCATCCCCTCGCCCCCGAACCAATCCATCCGGCCGAGATGCCCGTCCATCACGGCCAGCGCGGCATGGCCGCCCTTCCGCTTGGCGGGAAGCTGCGCGCGCTGTTCATCCGTCAACCCGCCGAGATGAAGCCAGTGGCGGACGACCGCGATAAAGGGCTCGTGGCTGTATTGCTCGAAGAACATCCATTGCAGGGTTTGCGCACGCGCCAGCCGGTCCGAAGGAAGGAAGCGGGAGCCCTCGGCCAGATAGAACAGGATGGCGTTGGACTCCGCGAGGCAGGCGCCGTCCTCGAGCTCCAGCACCGGAATGCGCCCGTTGGGGTTCTTCTTCAGGAAGTCCGGCGTGCGGGACCCTCCATTATCGATATCGATCTCGATGCGCTCGAAGGTCCGGCCCAGATGGGCGAGCAGGAGGCGCGGCTTGTAGCCGTTGCCGGAGGTGTGGTTGTCGTAGAGGCGGAGCATTCGCGGTTCCCTCGAAAATCGGAGCGCCGCAACCATAGGGACTCCCGCAGACCGGTCCCGTGGCGCTTTTGCCCATTTTCGGTAAGATCGCGCCATTATGCCGGATCGTCCGCCTCATTCGCATGTCGTCGCTCTGGCCTATGACGGCCTCTGCACGTTCGAATTCGGCTGCGCATACGAAATCTTCGGCCTTCCCCGCCCGGAGCTGGACCGCCCCTGGTACCGCTTCGATGTCTGCGCAGCCGAGCCGGGGCCGCTGCGCGCGGCCGGCGG
Source organism: Alphaproteobacteria bacterium (assembly GCA_022826185.1). Lineage (GTDB taxonomy): Bacteria > Pseudomonadota > Alphaproteobacteria > Bin95 > Bin95 > Bin95. The sequence continues at coordinate 13,051 of JAJDVH010000243.1, read as the reverse complement.
GCTCGCGGTCGAGGCGCCGTGTGACCTCGGGCTTGTCGAGCGCGCCGACACGGTGGTCGTGCCGGGCTGGCGGGCCGCCGACGCGCCTGCGCCCCCGCCCCTGCTGGAGGCGCTGAGGCGCGTTCCGGAACGCGGCGGGCGGCTGGTCTCCATCTGCTCGGGCGTTTTCGTGCTGGCCGCCGCCGGCGTACTCGACGGCAAGCGGGCCACCACCCATTGGCGCTATGCGGAATTGCTGGCCCGGCGCTACCCGGACATCCGTGTCGATCCGGATGTCCTCTATGTGGATGAAGGCTCGGTGCTGACGTCGGCCGGCAGCGCCGCCGGTCTCGACCTCTGCCTCCACATCGTCAGGAAGGACCACGGGGCGGCGGTCGCGAACAGCGTCGCCCGGCGGCTGGTGCTGGCCCCGCACCGGGACGGCGGCCAGCAGCAATTCGTGGCCATGCCGATTGCGCGCGAAGCCGGAAACGGCCGGCTGGCCGCCTTGCTCGACTGGCTGCCGGCCCATCTCGACGAGCCGCTGGCCGTGGCGGACCTGGCGCAGCGGGCCGGCATGAGCCTCCGCGCCTTCCAGCGCCGCTTCCGCGAGACGCTCGGGACGACGCCCGGCGAGTGGCTGATCCGCGCGCGCGTCGCCCGCGCCCGCGAGCTTGCCGAAACGACGGACCTCTCCGTGGAACGGATCGCGGCGGAGGCCGGGTTCGGCTCCGTCGAAACGCTGCGCCACCATTTCCGCCGCCTGGTCGGCACCGCGCCCGGCCGCTACCGCCGCAGCTTCGCCGGCGCCGGGAGCGGACGGCCGCCGCTGCGGCAAGCCGTTTCGCGGGAGGCGGCAAGCGGGTAGAATGGGCGGGATGCCGCGCTAGCTCAGTCGGTAGAGCAGCCGATTTGTAATCGGCAGGTCAAGGGTTCGAATCCTTTGCGCGGCACCAGCAATGTCCGCGGTCGCAAAGACTGGCGCCCGTGACGGATTCGGCCCCCGCCCCCCTCCAAGGCATGAATGCGGAGCGCTATAGCGGCAGCGCCACCCGGACGCGCAGACCGCCGCCGGGGCGGTCCTGCAGTGCGATGTCGCCGTCATGGCGCTGGACGATGGCGCGGACCACGGCGAGGCCGAGGCCGCTGCCGCCCGTGTCGCGGCTGCGCGACGACTCCAGGCGGAAGAAGGGGTCGAACACCCGCTCCCTTAGCGATGCCGGGATGCCGGGGCCGCGGTCGTCGATCCGCACTTCGACCCGTCCTTCCGCCTGCCGCAGCGAGACGCCCGCCTCCCCGCCATAGCGGAGAGCATTGTCCAGCAGGTTCTCGAAGACGCGGCGCAGCGCGACCGGCCGGCCTCGCAGGGTCAAGCGGTCCGGGCCGTCATAGGAGGCCGCGCGCCCGGCATCGGCCAGATCGGCGGTGAGGCTCTGCAACATGGCAGCCAGATCGACAGGCACCGGGCGCTCGTCCGCGGCGTCGTCGCGCGCGAAGGAAAGCGTTGCCTCCAGCATGGCCTGCATCTCGTCGAGATCGGCGGCGGCTTTCTCCTTCTGCTCGCCGTCCTCGATGAATTCGGCGCGCAGGCGCAGGCGCGTCAGCATGGTCTTGAGGTCGTGCGAGACCGCCGCCAGCATCAGGGTGCGGTCATCCACGAGCCGGCGGATACGCGCGGCCATGCGGTTGAAGGCGCGGGCGGCGTTGCGCAGTTCGCGCGGGCCGCGTTCCGGCAGGGGCGTCAAGCCTGCATCCAGCCCCAGCCTGTCCGCGGCCTCGGCGAGCCGGCGAAGCGGCCGGGTGGTCCGGTGCGCGCCCCACACCAGCCCCAGGGCCACCAGCAGCGCCACCACGACCAGCCAGATCAACGGTCCGGCGCGCGGCCAGTAGCCCGGCCGAACGGCGAATTCCGTCCAGACGCCGTTCTCCAGGCCGACCGCGATCATGATGCGCGGCCTGCTGCGCTGTTCGCCGGTGGACGTGTCCCCGAGGCGCACCAGCACAGGCCGCGGCTCCAGCCGCCGCAGATGGCGGCCTGCATCCTCGTCGATGCTCCCGGGCGGCTGCCACTCCGAGTCCTGCGGGCGGTCGAGCAGCAGCCTGATTCGCAACCGCCGGTCCGACAGCGCCGTCAGCAGCTTTCGCCGTTCGCCCGGCGTCGCATCCTCCAGCAGTTCGACGATGGCCAGCATGCGGACGGACAGGACCCTGCTGAAATGCTCGACCGCCCGGTCGCGCCGCTCGTCGAGATAGAGAAGCCCGGCGACGATGCCGAACACCGCCAGCCCGGCGAGCAGCAGCAGGCCCAGCCGCGCGGCGATCCCCTCCGGCCACAGGCGCAGCAGCCAGCGGGTCATCGGCGTTCCCGCACCGCGCCCGCAAAGACGTAGCCGCCGCCCCGCACCGTCTTGATGAGCGCCGGCTGTTTCGGGTCCTCCTCGATCTTGCGGCGCAGGCGGCTCACCTGGACATCGACGCTGCGGTCGAACGGCCCGGCTTCGCGGCCCCGCGTCAGGTCCAGCAGCTGGTCCCGGTTCAGCACCCGGTTCGGATGTTCCACGAGGGCCAGCAGCAGGTCGAATTCCCCGCCGGTCAGGTCCACCAGCGCGCCGTCGGGCGCATGGAGGGTGCGCCGCCCGGCATCGAGCGCCCAGCCCTGGAATTCGAAGGTCCGGGAGGGGTCGGCCCCGGTCCGCCGCCGCATTTCCGGCGCGCGACGCAGCACGGCGCGGATGCGGGCCAGCAGCTCGCGCGGGTTGAACGGCTTGGCGAGATAATCGTCGGCGCCCATCTCCAGGCCGACGATCCGGTCAGTGTCCTCGCCGATGGCGGTGAGCATGACGATCGGCAGGTCCGATTCCGCCCGGACCCTGCGGCAAAGGCTCAACCCGTCTTCCCCCGGCAGCATCAGGTCGAGCACCACCAGGTCGAAGCGCCCTGCCGACAATGTCCGGAACATCGCCTTGCCGTCGGCGGCCGTCTCCACCCGGAAGCCGTGCCTGCGCAGGAACCGCGCGAGCAGGTCGCGGATTTCGCGGTCATCATCGACGACCAGGATATGGGGCCCGTCCTTCACGGTTGCGAGTGTAGGGCCCGGCGCCGCCCCCTCGGAGGTTTTCTTGTAACGAAGCGTAACGAAGCGCCGCGCAGCAACGCATCGTTGCCAAATATCGCAGGCCCGGACATGGCCGCGTTACACAAAGCCCCCATACAAGTCTGCGACCGGCCGCACCGGCCGGCAGAACCGAAGGAGGCAGAATCCATGAAACTCAAGGTCATCGTCATTGCTGGCGGCCTCGGCCTGGCAAGCCTAGGCGCGGTCGGCGCCTATGCTCTCTCCAGCGACGTGCGCCAGGGCGTGAAAGCCGGCGAGGCCGCGATCACGCTGGCCGGCCACCGCCACGGCTGGGGGCATCGCGGCCATCGGGGCGGCATGGCGCGCAAGCTGTGCAGCGACGCCCGCACGGACCATATCGAGGCCGCGATCACCTTCGCCGAGACCTTCATGGCGTTCACGCCCGAGCAGCGCGCCGCCTGGGACAAGCTGACCGGCGCGGTGCGGGCCGGCGGCGAGAAGATCGGCGCAACCTGCACGGAGACCGAAGCGCTCCGGGCCGAGAAGACGATGCCGGCGAAGCTCGCCCTGGCGGAAGCCGCCACGAAGACGGCGGCTGCGGTGCTCGGCGATGTCAGGCCGGCCTTCGATACCTGGTACGGCACGCTGAGCGACGAACAGCGCAAGGCCCTCGACGACCTCCTGAGCCGCCGGCGCGGCGGCCGCAAGGGCTAACCGGTTACAGGCTGAGCGGCTCGGGCTCGCCCTCCGGGAGTTCGACGCCGGAGACGTTCAGCGCCATCGACACCAGGCAGTAATAGCCCATGACGCCGATGGTCTCGACGACGCCCTTCTCGCCTATGGCCGACACCGCGCGGTCATAGGTGGCGTCGCTGACGCGCTTCGTTGCATAGAGTTCGGCGGCGAGGTCGTGGACCGCGGCCTCGTCCGCCGCCATGCCTTCCGGCCGCTGCCGGGCCTTGATCGCTTCGATGATCCCCTCATCGACCCCAGCCTCCCGGGCCAGCTGCGCATGGGCATACCACTCGTATTGCGCCGTCCACTCGCGTGCCGTTACGAGAATCGCGATTTCGGAGAGGCGCGGTCCGAGGCTCGTGCCGAAGCGGCAGAACGCGCCCAGAAGCTGCGCCCGTTCGCACAACTCCGGGCTCCTCAGCAGCGCGGCGAACGGCCCCCGCGCGCCGCCGCGCGGGCCGGCGGCGATCGCGTCCAGAACCTCCTGCTGGCGTTCGGTCAGGGTTTCGGGCATGGGCAGGCGCGCCATGGCGGTCTTCTCCTTCCAGGAATTTCGGTGCGGTTGACTTGGGCTAACCGGCGGTGCCGACGCGAGGCGAGCGGTCTTCGTCCCGGCTTGCCCCGCCGCGCCCGTCCTGTTCGCGCTCCAGTTCGGAAACCCGCGCCTCCAACCGCTTCACCGTCTCGGCGAGCGTGCGGATCGAACGGCTGTCGGGGTTGGTCACGCTCTCCGGCGTGCCGTAGGCGACGAAGCTCTCCGGCTGCTTGCGGCTGCGCGGCTGCGCCATCTTCGCCGGGATACCCGTCATGGTCGCGCCGGCGGGCACGGCCTTGAGAACCACCGCATTGGCGCCGATCCGCGCCCCCTCGCCCACCGTGAAGGGCCCCAGGATCTGGGCGCCCGACCCGACGATGACGCCGTCGGCGAGCGTCGGGTGGCGCTTGCCCTTCGCGGTCGAGGTGGTGCCGAGCGTGACGCCCTGGTAGAGCGTGACATCGTCGCCGATCTCGGCCGTCTCGCCGATGACGACGCCCATGCCGTGGTCGATGAAGAGCCGCTTGCCGATGGTCGCGCCCGGATGGATCTCGATGCCGCTGAACCAGCGGCCGATATGGCTGACGAAGCGGCCGATCAGATAGAACCGCTTGCGCCAGAGCCAGTTGGCGACGCGGTAGAAGACGAGTGCGTGGAAACCGGGATAGGCCAGCACCACTTCCAGGCGCGAGCGCAGCGCCGGATCGCGGTCCATGTAGCTGTCGATTTCCTTCAACAGGCCCATCTGCGCGCGCCCTTCCTCGCCGCCGCTAATCCGCTTATATGACTTGCATTCGGCGCGCGGCAAGGGTTGGACGGCCATGAACATTCGCGACGGCTTCATCGACACCATCGGGAACACGCCGCTGGTGCGCCTGCGGAAGGCCTCCGAGCTGACCGGCTGCGATGTGCTGGTCAAGCTGGAGTTCCTCAATCCCGGCGGGTCGGTGAAGGACCGCGCGGCGCTCGGCATCATCCGCGACGCCGAGGCCAGGGGGCAGCTGGAGCCCGGCGGCGTCATCGTCGAAGGCACGGCCGGCAATACCGGCATCGGGCTCGCGCTCGTCGGCAATGCGCGCGGCTACCGGACCGTCATCGTGATCCCGGAAACGCAGTCGGAAGAGAAGAAGCAGATGCTGCGGCTCTGCGGGGCGGACCTGCGCGAGGTGCCCGCCGTGCCCTACCGGGACCCGAACAACTATGTGCGCGTCTCCGGCCGGCTGGCCGAGGAGCTGGCCGCAACCCACGAGCAGGGCGCCATCTGGGCCAACCAGTTCGACAATGTCGCTAACCGGCGGATCCACATCGAGACCACCGCCCCTGAAATCTGGTCCCAGACCGACGGCAGGGTGGATGCCTTCGTTTCCGCCGTCGGCACCGGCGGCACGCTCGCCGGCACCGCCATGGGCCTCAGAGAGCGCAACCCGGACATCAAGATAGGCCTCGCCGACCCCGAGGGCGCCGCGCTCTACGAGTGGTATGCGAACGGCGAGCTCAAGTCCGAGGGCAGTTCGATCAGCGAGGGCATCGGCCAGGGGCGGGTGACGGCCAATCTGGAGGGCCTGGAGGTCGATTTCCCCTATCTGATTCCGGACGCCGAGGCGCTCCCCATCGTGTTCGACCTGCTGAAGGAAGAGGGGTTCTGCGTGGGCCTTTCCAGCGGCATCAATGTGGCCGGCGCCATCCGCGCGGCGAAGGAGCTCGGCCCCGGCCACACGGTCGTCACCCTGCTCTGCGATCTCGGGCAGCGCTATTCCGCCAAGATCTGGAACCCGGCCTTCCTGAAGGAGGCCGGCCTGCCCGCCCCCGGCTGGCTCTGACCGGCGGCGGTGATGGCTCAACCGCTTCAGACGCCGCTCGCCGCGCAAGCCGGCATACCGGCTCCGGAGCGGGCCGCATTCCGCATCTCCTCGGACTTCGAGCCGGCCGGCGACCAGCCGGAGGCGATTGAAGAACTCCTCTCCGGTCTGCGCCGCGGCGAGCGCGAACAGGTGCTGCTGGGCGTCACCGGCTCGGGCAAGACCTTCACCGCCGCCCACGTCATCCGCGAGATGGGCCGCCCTACCCTCATCATGGCGCCCAACAAGACGCTGGCGGCCCAGCTCTACGCCGAGATGAAGAGCCTCTTCCCGGAGAACGCGGTCGAGTATTTCGTCTCCTATTACGACTACTACCAGCCGGAAGCCTATGTCCCGCGCACCGACACCTATGTCGAGAAGGAAGCGTCGATCAACGAGGAGATCGACCGGATGCGCCACTCGGCGACGCGCGCCCTGCTGGAGCGGCGCGATGTCGTCATCGTCGCCAGCGTCTCCTGCATCTACGGCATCGGCGCGGTCGAGACCTATGCGGAGATGACGGCCGTGGCGACAGCGGGAAAGCGCCTCGACCGCGACCATTTCCTCAAGCGCCTCGTCGAGCTGCAATACCGGCGCAGCGACAACAACTTCCACCGCGGCGCGTTCCGGGTCCGGGGCGACAGCATCGAGATTTTCCCGGCGCATCTGGAGGACCGCGCCTGGCGGCTGACGCTCTGGGACGACGAGGTGGAGGCGATCCACGAATTCGACCCGCTGACCGGCGAGCGCACGGCCGCGCTCGGCGCCATCCGCGTGTTCCCCAACAGCCACTATGTCACGCCGAAGCCGACCCTGATGCAGGCGGCCCAGAACATCCGGATCGAGCTCGACGAGCGCCTGGCGGAGCTGACGGCGCAGGGCAAGCTGCTGGAGGCGCAGCGGCTGGAGCAGCGCACGGTGTTCGACCTGGAGATGATGGTCTCCACCGGCTCCTGCGCGGGCATCGAGAACTACTCCCGCTACCTCACCGGGCGCGCACCGGGCCAGCCGCCCCCCACCCTGTTCGAATATCTGCCGCCCGACGCGCTGCTGATCGTGGACGAGAGCCATGTGTCGGTGCCGCAGGTGGGCGGCATGTTCCGCGGCGACTACGCCCGCAAATCGACGCTCTCGGAGTTCGGTTTCCGCCTGCCGTCCTGCATCGACAACCGGCCGCTCAAATTCGAGGAATGGGATGAGATGCGCCCGCAGACGGTGTTCGTGTCGGCGACGCCCGGCCCCTGGGAGCTGGAGCGCGTCGAGGGCGTCGTCGTCGAACAGGTCGTCCGCCCGACCGGCCTCATCGACCCGGTCTGCCTCGTCCGGCCGACGGAGCACCAGGTGGACGACCTGATGGCCGAATGCCGGGACGCCGCGCAAAAGGGGCAGCGCGTGCTCGTCACCACGCTCACCAAGCGCATGGCCGAGGACCTGACCGAATACATGCACGAGGCCGGCATCCGGGTGCGCTACCTGCACTCGGATGTCGAAACGCTGGAGCGTATCGAGATCATCCGCGACCTCAGGCTCGGCGCCTTCGACGTGCTGATCGGCATCAACCTGCTGCGCGAGGGGCTGGACATCCCGGAATGCGCGCTGGTCGCCATCCTCGACGCGGACAAGGAAGGCTATCTGCGCTCCTACACCTCGCTCATCCAGACCATCGGCCGCGCGGCCCGCAATGTGGACGGGCGCGTGATCCTCTATGCCGACCGGGAAACACGGTCGTTAGGCTCGGCGCTGGAGGAAACGAATCGCCGGCGCGAGAAGCAGCATGCCTACAACGAGGCCAGGGGCATCACGCCGGAAAGCGTGCGCAAGGGCATCGCCGACATCCTGAAGAGCGTCTATGCGCGCGACAGCGTGACCGTGGAGGCGGGCTTCGCCGAGGAGCCGGCCGTCTTCGGCCACAATCTGGAAACCACCATCGCCGACCTCGAAAAGCAGATGCGCGCCGCCGCGGCGGATCTGGAATTCGAAGAGGCGGCGCGGCTCCGCGACGAGATCAAGCGGCTCAAATCCATGGACCTCGGCCTTGAAGCCGCCATGGCGAAGCCGATCAACCGCATAGCCCGGGGCGCCGTCGCCGGCCGGAAGAAGCGCGGCCGGGCGCGGCGCCGGTAGCCCGGTCCCCGAGGCGCCGATGGACGAGCTTCGCCTCCGCCCTGCGCGAGCATCGGACGCTCCCGCAATCGCCCGCTGCGTCGAGGCGGCCTACTCCCCCTATATCGAGCGCATCGGCGAACCGCCCGGCCCGATGCTGGACGACTACCGGCAGGTCGTCCGCGACCACCGGGTCTTCGTGGTGGAAGGCGCGGGCGAGATCGCCGGCGCGATCGTCCTGATCGAGAAGCAGGGAACCATATTGCTCGACAATGTCGCCGTCCTGCCGTCGCGCCAGGGCGAGGGGCTCGGCCGCTGCCTCATGCTGCACGCCGAGGCCGAAGCGCGCCGGCTCGGATATGAGAGCATCGACCTCTATACGCACGAATTGATGAGGGAGAACTTCGCCCTCTATGCACGCAACGGCTACGAGGAGGTCGAGCGCCGGACCGAAAGGGGATTTCCGCGCATTTACATGCGCAAGCGCCTGTAGCTGCTTGTGTTCGCCAGAGTACAATCTCTTCGGGCTGAAACGGACTGGTCCGCAGAGCCTCAACCGTCACCCCGGACGGAGCGGAGCGAAGATCCGGGGTCCATCTCCCGGCATTTGCATCAGGCCGGACCGGTCGAGGTTGGGCCCCGGATCGGGGTCCGGGGCGACGAACGAGGTCAAGACCGGAGGCCACCCGGCAAAGGTAGTCGTTTCACTTGGAGTGGATCGTTCTCCAGGTAATCCGGCCGGCGGAAGCCTTACCCTGCTCCGGGAATGTCAGGACCCCATATAGTCCGCCAGGGTCGCCGACGGCATCGCCTTGTCGACATAGGTGAAGGTCCCCTCGTCCAGTATCTCCCGGGCGGCGGCTTCCACGCTGCCCATGGCGGTGCGGTAGAGCGAGGTCGCGACAGAGATGCGGCGAACTCCCGCGGCCGCCAGCTCCTTCACCGGGAAGGACCGGCCCGGCACCCCGACCATGAAGCTGAACGGCCTGGTCAGCGAGGCGCAGACCCTCTCCACGGCAGCCATGTCTGGCAACGCCGGCGCCATCAGCACATCCGCGCCTGCGGCCTCGTAAGCCCGGAGACGCGCGATCACCTCGTCGAGGTCCGGCCTGCCGCGGATGAAGCCTTCCGCCCGCCCGGTCAGGACGAACGGAATGTCCGCCGCATGCGCGGCCGCCGCAGACGCCGCCATCCGCGCCGCGGCCTTGTCCATCTCGTAAATCGGATCGTCGGGGTCCAGCGTCGCATCCTCGATGGAGCATCCGGCGAGCCCGGCAGCGATCGCCAGTTCGACCGTCCGGGCCGCATCGGCGGGTTCGTGGCCGAAGCCGTTTTCAAAATCGGCGGACACCGGCAGGTCCACGGCTTCGACCACCGCCCGCACATGGGCCAATGCCTCGTCCCGCGTCACCTCTCCGTCCCGGCGTCCGAGCGTCCCCGCAAACCCGCCGCTGGTAGTGGCCAGCGCCGGAAATCCCATCGCGGCGAGGATTTTCGCCGAGCCGGCGTCGAACGGATTGCCGACGATGAACGGCTCTCTACCCTCATGCAGGGCGCGGAACCGCTCGGCTTTTTCCCGTTGCGTCGGCATCACGAGAACGCCTGCAGGCCGGTCTGGGCGCGGCCGAGGATCAGGGCGTGGACGTCATGCGTGCCCTCATAGGTGTTGACCGCTTCCAGGTTCATCGAGTGGCGGACCACATGATACTCGTCGCTCACGCCGTTGCCGCCATGCATGTCGCGGGCCACGCGGGCGATATCGAGCGCCTTGCCGCAATTGTTGCGTTTGACCAGCGAAATCATCTCCGGTGCCGCCCGGCCCTCGTCCATCAGACGCCCGACGCGCAACGCGCCCTGGAGCCCGAGCGCAATCTCGGTCTGCATGTCGGCAAGTTTCTTCTGGATGAGCTGCGTCTGCGCCAGCGGGCGGCCGAAGGCGTGCCGGTCGAGCGTGTATTGCCTGGCCGCATGCCAGCAGAACTCGGCCGAGCCCATCGACCCCCAGGCGATGCCGTAGCGCGCCTTGTTGAGGCAGCCGAACGGGCCGCCGAGGCCGCGCGCATGGGGAAAGCGGTTCTCTTCCGGCACGAACACATCGTCCATCGCAATCTCGCCCGTCGGCCAGGCGCGCAGGGAGAACTTGCCCTCGATCTTCGCCGTCGTGAGGCCCTCCATGCCGCGTTCCAGCACGAAGCCGCGAATGACACCCTCGTCGTCCTTGGCCCAGATGACGAAGACATCGGCGATATTGGCCTGCGTGATCCACATTTTCGCGCCGGTGAGGCGGTAGCCGCCGGGGACCTTGCGCGCCCGCGTCGTCAGCCCGCCGGCGTCGGAGCCGTGGTCCGGCTCGGTCAGGCCGAACGCGCCGATCCACTCGCCGGACGCGAGCTTCGGGAGGTATTTCTCCTTCTGCGCCTCCGAGCCGTAGCTGTGGATCGGGAACATCACCAGCGAGGACTGCACGCTCATCGCCGAGCGGTAGGAGCTGTCGCAGCGCTCGACCTCGCGCGCGATCAGCCCGTACATGACCGAACTGCCGCCGGGGCAGCCATAGCCGTCGAGGCCGACGCCGAGGAACCCGGCCTCTCCGTAAGCCTTCATCAGGGCGGGGTCGAAGGTCTCGTTGCGGTTGGCGTCGCGCACGCCGGGCGCCAGGGTGTCGGCAACGAAGCGCCGCGCGGTCTCGCTCACCAGCCGCTCATCCTCGTCGAGCTGGTCGCCCAGCAGGAACGGGTCCTCCCAGACGAAGGAGGCGCGCTTCTGTTTCATGGAATCGGGCATCGGATGCTCTTCCGGTAAGGGGGTCGGAACGGGAAGGAGGGCCAGCGGGACCTATGGCGCCGCCGCGCCGCCGGCATAGCCGACCTGTTTCAGCGCGGCTTCGATCTCCGCCATGATCTCGGGATCGTCGATGGTCGCCGGCATTCTCCAGGTCTCCCGGTCGGCGACCTTCTGCATCGTGCCGCGCAGGATCTTGCCGGAGCGCGTCTTCGGCAGGCGCTCGACCACGACGGCCGTCTTGAAGGCCGCGACCGGGCCGATCCGCCGGCGCACCAGCGCAACGACCTCCGTCTCGATCTCGCTCAAGGGACGGTTCACGCCCGCCTTCAGCACCAGGAAGCCGACGGGAATCTGCCCCTTCAATTGGTCCGCCACACCAATGACGGCGCATTCCGCCACATCGTTGTGCGCGGCCAGCACCTCTTCCATCGCGCCCGTCGAAAGCCGGTGGCCCGCGACGTTAATGATGTCGTCGGTGCGAGCCATGATGTAGGCGTAGCCCTCCTCGTCGATATAGCCGGCGTCCGCCGTCTTGTAGTAGCCGGGAAACTCGGTGAAGTAGGTGTCCAGATAGCGTTCATGCGCATTCCAGAGCGTCGGGAACGAGCCCGGAGGCATGGGCGTCCTGACCACCAGCGCCCCGATGGTCCCGGCGGGCACCTCGTTGTTCTCGTCATCCACGACCCGCAGGTCCCAACCCGGCACCGGGCGCGTGGGCGAGCCGTGCTTGACGGGCAGAAGCTCGATGCCGACGCAGTTGGCGCACATGGGCCAGCCCGTTTCGGTCTGCCACCAGTGGTCGATCACCGGGCGGTCCAGAATGTCCTCGGCCCATTTCAGCGTGTCCGGATCGCTGCGCTCGCCCGCCAGGAACAGCGTCCGGAAATGCGAGAGGTCGCGTCCTTCGAGCAATTTCGCTTCGGGATCGTCCCGGCGGATGGCCCGGAAGGCGGTCGGCGCGGTGAACAGCGCGGCGACCTTGTGCTGCTCGATGATGCGCCAATAGACGCCGGCGTCCGGCGTGCCGACCGGCTTGCCCTCGAACAGGATGGCCGTGTTGCCGGCCAGCAGCGGCGCATAGACGATGTAGGAATGGCCGACGACCCAGCCGACATCGGACGCGGCCCAGAAGACCTCGCCCGGCTCGACGCCATAGACGTTCTTCATGGTCCAGTGCAGCACCACCATGTGGCCGCCATTGTCCCGCACCACGCCCTTGGGCTGGCCGGTCGTGCCGGAGGTGTAGAGGATGTAGAGCGGGTCGAGCGCGCTGACCGGGACGCAATCCGCCGGCTCGGCGCCGGCCACGGCCTCGTGCCAATCGACATCGCGCCCTTCCACCATAGAGGCCTCGCATTCCGGCCGCTGGAAGACGACGCAGAATTCGGGCTTGTGCTCCGCCAGCTCGATGGCGCCGTCGAGCAGCGGCTTGTATTCCACGACCCGTCCCGGCTCGATGCCGCAGGACGCGGCGATCACCGCCTTGCAGGCGCTGTCGTCGATGCGAACCGCCAGCTCGTTGGAGGCGAACCCGCCGAAGACGACGGAATGCACTGCACCGAGCCGGGCGCAGGCAAGCATGGCGACGGCCGTCTCCGGGATCATCGGCATGTAGATGACGACCCGGTCGCCCTTGCCGATGCCGCGGCTCCTGAGCGCGCCGGCGAAGACGGCGACCGCGTCCCGTAATTCGCGGTAGGTGAAGGAGCGCACCGTGTCGGTCACGGGGCTGTCATAGATCATCGCGGCCTGCTCGCCCCGCCCCGCCTCGACATGCCGGTCGAGGGCGTTGAAGCAGGTGTTGGTCACGCCGTCCACGAACCAGCGCCCGGCGGGCGTGGACTCCGTTTCCAGGATCTGCGTCGGCGCCTTGTACCAGTGCAGGTCGGCGGCGGCTTCCGCCCAGAACGCCTCCCGCTCGTCTAGCGAGCGGCGGAACGCGGTCTCATATGCTCCGGCCATGACGATCCCTCCACTTCCGCTGGGGCCGGATGGATAGCA
>JAJDVH010000039.1 GCA_022826185.1 Alphaproteobacteria bacterium | reverse complement strand
CCCATCTCCGACACTCGAGGCTGCCGCAGCCGGTGAAGAACAGGACGAGCCGTTCGAGGCCTCCGAGAGAACCGGAGATGGGCCCCGGCTCGGGGGCCGGGGCGACGGTGGAGCGTCATCTCCCATGAGTCGTAACCCGGCGCCGCCGGTATGAGTCCGAAGTCGATGCCGCTGGTATGATTCCGGCGCGGTCACTCCGCCCGGATGCCCGCGCGGGCCGGGTCGGCGCACGGCATGGCGCCGCCGGGCGAGTCGTCCTGCGCCGTATCGAATGCCAGCTCCAGAAGGCTGCGCAGCATGGCAAGGCGGGTTTCGCAGGGGGTTGCGTCGAAAAGCCGGTCCTCGAACAGCGCATCATGCGCGCGCAACGCCCGGACCGCCTTCGGAAAAAATGCAAGGCCGGCCTCGGTTAATTTCGTCCGGCCGACCTGTCTCGGCTCGCGCGGCCAGGGCGTTTCGAGCAATGTCCGCCCGACTTTCTCCTCCACGGCGCGGATATGCTGCGTCACGCTCTGCCGGGGAATGCCAAGGCGCTCGGCGGCTCTGGCGCTGCTTCTTTCCTCGGCCATCGCCAGAAAAGAACGAAGATAGGTCATATTAATATTTTTCATAATCGCAGAATAGGCATTATGCGAAATGCCCTCTTTGCGACCGCAAGTCTGGCGTTCGTTTCCAGCCCCGCAATGGCGGCGGACATGCTGTCCGTCGGCGTCGGCGGCTACATGGAGCAGTGGTTCGGCTATGCCGACCGCGACGACGGCGCCAAAGGCGGCTTCAAGAACGACTCCGACGCGGAACTCTACTTCACCGGGTCGCTGGAATCGGACATGGGCCTGACCTTCGGCGTCGATGTCCAGCTCGAAGCCAATAACGGCCCGAAGGAATACACGCATCCGGCCACCGGCGCCAACAATCTGGGGACCGGCTCGACGAACATCGACGAGTCCTTCGCCTGGGTCAGCGGCGATTTCGGACGGCTTGAGATCGGCGCGCGCGACTCGATCCAGGCGCGCACGCATGTCGGGACCGGCGAAGTCGGCGTCGGCATCAATGCCGGCGACACGCAGGTCTGGATTCCGGGCGCCTATTTCGACACCTACGGCTACTGGGTCGGCATGGGCGACAACAAGAACATCATCTACATCTCGCCGCGCGTCTCCGGCCTGCAGGTCGGCATGTCCTACGGGGCGGACAACGCCAGCGAGAACAAGTGGCCGGGCGCGCCCACCGGCGATGAGCAAGCGGTCTGGGCCGGCGGCCTCAACTTCCAGCAGGCGTTCGGCGACGGCACCTTCTCCTTCTCGCTCGGACACCGCAACAGGGAAGGCACGGCCGCGGAGTTCATGCCCTTCGACGGTTCGGCGAGGGGGACCCTGCCGGCGCGCACCAGCCTGTGGCATCAGCAGCTGGCGGCCAACGTCATGAACATCCCCATGATCCTCAGCGGCGACAAGGTCCAGCAGACTGAGGATGCGGATACCACTGCGACCGGCTTCCAGGAGGACGACGACGACAACACCGTGGTGGTTTACACGGTCACCGGCGACAACAGCGAGACGGTGGCTGCGTCCACAACTGCTACAGACGCCACCGCCACGCTCCTGAACACATCGAGGCAGGCGCTTCTGGGGCAGAAGTCAACGATGATGGCCGGTGACGACGACACCTTCACCAATGTGGGCGTCGGGGTCGGCTTCGGGGCGTTCCAGTTCAATGTCGCCTACGCCGAGCGCGACAGGGGCGGTTACATGGTCGTCGATCACTATGAGGATCCGGCAGCCACCGATGGCGACGCCGCCACCGCTCCCACCGAAACGACCGACGACGACATCCACACCCAGTCCGTCGTCAAAGACGGGAACTCGGAGTGGGACACCTGGGGCGTGAGCGTCGTCTATACGGACGGCCCGATGGCGGTCAGCCTGTCGCATATGTCGCTTGAGACCGGAGCGGGCGGCGAGCGCACGGGCACGATGCTCTCGGCCCGGTATGCGCTGGCGCCGGGCGTGGACTGGCGGACCTCGGTCTTCACGGTCGAGGATTCGACCGGCCAGAACCTGGGAGCCAACGAGGCCCGGCAGCCGGTGAACGAGGGCACGGCCTTCGTGACCGGCATCAGGATCGGCTTCTGACCGTATCTGCCTGAAAAGGGCGGCGGCGGCGTCACGGGTTGTCCCCAACCCTCCTCCGTCGCTGTCGTCCGGGGCGGCGTTGGTGTTGCAACGGCGCCGCCCCACCCTTGCTCAAGCGCAACAATTTCCCATAATGCCTATTTTGCGACCGGCGTTCGGAAGTGCTTTCCTCATTCCGAATTCCTTCCGGTAACAGCCGTCCGGGATTGGACGACGCGGCCATCCTGCCCGCCCGGCGGCGCGCCCACAATCCGTCGGACGACGAATTTCCAATCCTGTTGCATTCCTGCAACAGCACGGCGCCGGAGGGGCCGCGCGCAGGCGGGGGAAGGGGGAGGCCGGGACCAGTTCCACTGCTGTCCGGTTTAGCCATTGGGCGAAGCCGAGCGGGGGTTTTGGACGCGCGCAACGTCTCCTGTCCCCTCGCTTTCCACCGTGCCTGAATGCGCCCCCTCCGTCATGCCCGGACTTGTTCCGGGCATCCATGCGGCCGTGCAGCGGAAGCGGTGGAAGGGG
>JAJDVH010000082.1 GCA_022826185.1 Alphaproteobacteria bacterium | reverse complement strand
CACGCACCTCTCGCGCTTGCTCACGCCGGGGGCTTTTTCGGCCCCCAGCCGGTCGCTTTCTGCAGAAACGCCGAAAGGCGGCCCCGGGAGCCGCCTCTCTCTACTTTCATCATACACCATACCGCCAAATGTCAAGCCCGTATGGAAACAAAAAATGAAATTTTCGGATATTTTTCATTAATTTCCCGTAGAAACGAGGAACCTGCACTGAGCCCGTCGAAAGGGCGCATTCAGGCATGGCGGGAAGCGAGGGGACAGAAGACGTTGCGCGCGCCCAAACCCCCGACCGGCGTCGCTTCGATTGACAGCGCCGCGGTCCGGGACTAGGGAGAAAGATGCAATTTCCTTGCGCGCGGAGCAGGCTTCTTCCATGGCATCCGACAATCGGCCGCTGTCGCCGCATCTCCAGATTTACCGTCCGCAACTCACCTCCATGCTCTCCATTGCCCACCGGGGCGCGGGAATAGCGCTGGGCGCGGGCGCGGCGTTTTTCGCCTGGTGGCTGCTGGCGGCGGCCTCGGGGCCGGATGCCTACAGCTACGCCGAGGCGTTCTTCGGATCCGTCGTCGGTATCATCGTCCTGGCCGGCTTTTGCTTCGCGCTCTTCTATCATCTCTGCAACGGGATCAGGCACTTGTTCTGGGATGCGGGCATGGGGCTTGAATTGGATCAAGCGTACCGGTCCGGCTGGGCGGTCATTGCGGCTGCGGTGCTGCTGACGGCAGGCTCGCTGGTCTGGGCGCTGGCGGGCTGAGCGGGGGAGTGGGGCGCGTGGAGTTCAGGACGACCGCCAAGAGCGTGCGCGGCCTCGGCTCCGCCCGGGAAGGGGCGGCGCACTGGTGGGCGCAGCGCATGACGGCGCTGGCGCTCGTGCCGCTTTCCGTCTGGTTTGCGGTGTCGGTCTGTCGGCTCGCCGGCGCGGGCTACGGCGCGTTCACGGAGTGGCTCGCCTCGCCCTTCAATGCCGTCGCCATGCTGTTGTTCACGGTCGCCGGCTTCCACCATGCTGCGCTCGGCCTGCAGGTGGTGCTGGAAGACTACATCTCCCATGAAGGCCGGCGGGTCGCCTGCATCATCGCGGTCAAGGGCGTCTGCTGGGCGCTCGCCGCCGCCTGCGCCTTCGCTGTCATCAAGATCGCTCTCGGAGGCTGAGGCGCGCCCATGACCGCCAATGGCAAAGCCGCATACGACGTGACCGAGCACAGTTACGATGTCGTCGTCGTGGGCGGCGGCGGGTCGGGCCTGCGGGCGACGCTCGGATGCGTCCAGGCCGGGCTGAAGACCGCCTGCGTCACCAAGGTGTTCCCGACCCGCAGCCATACCGTCGCCGCGCAGGGCGGCATCGCCGCCAGCCTCGCCAACATGAGCGAGGACGACTGGCGCTGGCACATGTACGACACGGTGAAGGGCGCCGATTGGCTCGGCGACCAGGACGCCATCGAATATATGTGCCGCAACGCCGTGCCGGCGGTGATCGAACTGGAACATTTCGGCATGCCGTTCTCGCGCACGCCGGAGGGCACGATCTACCAGCGGCCCTTCGGCGGCCACATGAAGAACTGGGGCGAGAGCCCGGCGCAGCGCGCCTGCGCCGCGGCCGACCGGACGGGCCACGCGCTGCTGCACACGCTCTACCAGCAGAGCCTGCGCCACGCGGCCGAGTTCTTCGTCGAGTATTTCGCGCTCGACCTCGTCATGGGGCCGGAGGGTGACTGCCGGGGCGTCGTCGCCTGGAACCTCGACGACGGCACGATCCACTGCTTCCGCGCGAAGCTGGTGATCCTCGCCACGGGCGGTTACGGGCGCTCCTATTTCTCCTGCACCTCGGCCCATACCTGCACGGGCGACGGCAACGGCATGATCGCGCGCGCGGGCCTGCCGAACCAGGACATGGAGTTCGTGCAGTTCCACCCGACGGGGATTTACGGCGCCGGCTGCCTCATCACCGAGGGCGCGCGCGGCGAGGGCGGCTACCTGACCAATTCCGAAGGCGAGCGTTTCATGGAGCGTTATGCGCCGACGGCGCGCGACCTTGCCTCCCGCGATGTCGTCTCGCGCTCCATGACCGTCGAAATCCTGGAAGGCCGCGGCGTAGGGCCGGGCAGCGACCATATCTTCCTGCACCTGGAGCATCTGGGCGCCGATGTGCTGCAGCGCCGCCTGCCGGGCATCACCGAGACGGCGCGCATCTTCGCCGGCGTCGATGCCTCCCGCGAGCCGATCCCGGTGCTGCCCACGGTCCACTACAATATGGGCGGCATACCGACGAATTATCACGGCGAGGTGCTGAGCCCGACGGCCGAAGACCCGGACCGGGTCGTGCCGGGGCTGATGGCGGTGGGCGAATGCGCATCCGTTTCCGTCCATGGCGCAAACCGGCTCGGCTGCAACTCCCTGCTCGACCTGGTCGTGTTCGGGCGCGCGGCGGGGCTGCGCGCGGCTGAATCCGTGGACCATGCGGGCGCCGTGCCGCCGGCGCCGGCGGATGCGGCCGAACGGCCGCTCGCCAGGCTGGACCGCCTGCGGCACGCCTCCGGCTCGCTGATGACGGGAGAGATCCGCGACGGCATGCAGCGCATCATGCAGAACAATGCCGCCGTGTTCCGGGACCAGAAGGTGCTGGAGGAGGGCTGCCGCCAGATGGACCAGTCCGCGGCGAGCCTCGCGGACATAAAGCTCTCCGACCGGTCGATGATCTGGAACTCGGACCTTGTGGAGGCGCTGGAACTCGAAAACCTGATGGTCTGTTCCATGTCCACCATGTTCTCCGCCGAGGCGCGCAAGGAAAGCCGGGGCGCGCATGCCCGCGAGGACCTGCCCGACCGGGACGACGACAATTGGATGATGCATACGCTCGCGAAGTGCGACGACGATCTGAAGGTCGCGCTCTCCTACCGCCCCGTGCACGACTACACGCTGACCGGCGAGGTGGACTACATCCCGCCCGTCGAGCGCGTTTACTAGAGAGGGAATCGCAGTCCCAATGGCCCAGCTCACCCTGCCGAAGAACTCCAGGGTCGGCGCCGGCAAGACCTGGCCCGCGCCGGCCGGCGCCGGCCGGACGCGGCGCTTCAAGGTCTATCGCTGGTCTCCGGACGAGGGCGGCAACCCCCGCCTCGACAGCTACGACATCGACATGGACAGCTGCGGTCCGATGGTTCTGGACGCGCTCATCAAGATCAAGAACGAGATCGATTCGACGCTGACCTTCCGCCGGTCCTGCCGCGAGGGCATCTGCGGGTCCTGCGCGATGAACATCGACGGGACCAACACGCTCGCCTGCACCCAGGCGATCGACGACATCCGGGGCGACGTGAAGATCTACCCGCTGCCGCATCTCAAGGTGGTCAAGGACCTGGTGCCGGACCTGAACCAGGCCTATGCGCAGCTCGCGTCCATCGAGCCCTGGCTCAAGACGGTGAGCGCGCCGCCGGAGCGCGAACGCCTCCAGTCGGAAGAGGACCGCGGCAGGCTGGACGGACTCTGGGAGTGCATCCTCTGCTTCTGCTGCGCCACGAGCTGCCCGAGCTACTGGTGGAACGGCGAGCGCTATCTGGGGCCGGCGGTGCTTTTGCAGGCCTATCGCTGGATCGCCGACAGCCGCGACGAGAGGACCGGCGAGCGTCTGGACGACCTGCAGGACCCGTTCCGGCTCTACCGCTGCCACACCATCATGAACTGCACCAAGACCTGCCCCAAGGGCCTCAATCCGGCCAAGGCGATCGCCGAGATCAAGAAGCTCATGGTGGCGCGGCGCTGACAGTTCGGCGGGACTGGACGCCGCGGTAATGGACGGCGAACTCGGTCCGGTCCTGGCCTTCGGGGCCATCGCGGTGGCGCTGGCGCTCTATGCGACGCCGAAGCTGCCGCTGGAATTCTCTTCGCTGTTCGTGGTCTGCCTGCTCCTGGTGGCGTTCTACGCCTTTCCGGAGGCCGGGCCGGACGGCGGCAACCTTCTCGGGCCGGACGCCCTGCTGGCGGGCTTTGCCAACCCGGCGCTGATTGCATTGCTCGGGCTGATCGTGATGGGGCAGGGGCTGGCGCAGACCGGGGCGCTGGACCACGGGGCGCGCGCGCTCCTGCGCATCGCGGGCGGCCGGTCGGAGACGGCGCTCGTCGCCTCCCTGCTGGCGGTGCTGCTCATCAGCGGCATCCTCAACAACACGCCGGTCGTCGTCATCTTCATCCCGATCCTCCAGACCTTCGCCAACAGGGGCGGCGCGCCGCCCAGCCGGTCGATGATGGTGCTGAGCTTCGCCTCGATCCTCGGCGGCATGACGACCCTGATCGGCTCCAGCACCAATCTGCTGGTCTCCGGCATGTTGACGGACCTCGGGCAACCGGGCTTCGGCTTCTTCGATTTCACCGTGCCGGGCCTCGCGGTGGCGTTGCCGGGCCTCGTTTTCGCTCTCCTGGTCGTTCGCCGCCTGCTGCCGGAACGCAGCGCCGCCGGAAGCCAGGGGCCGGCGACCGGTCGGCAGTTCCTCGCGCAGATCGACGTCGTGGCAGGGCGGCCGCTGGACGGGTTGAAACCTTCGGCGGGGTTCTTTCCGGACCTCGCCGATATCACGGTCCACGCGATCCGGCGGGGAGACGAGCGCGTGCTGCCGCCCTTCGGGGGAGAGGCAACGCTCCGGCCCGGCGACATCCTGATCGTGAGCGCCACGCGGCAGGCGCTGACGGATGCGGTCCGGGGAGAAATGGACCTGCTCCATCCCTCGCTCGGCGACAGCTGGGCGGCGCGCGAGGACGAAACCCACGGCAGGCCGCCCTGGCTGCGCGGACGCCAGCTGCTGGGCGAGGTGCTGGTGACGCCCGGCTCCGAGCTGATCGGCCGCACGCTGGAGCAGATCGGCTTCCGTTACCGCTACAATTGCGTGGTCGTCGGCGTGCAGCGCCGCGCCGCGCGCCGCCACGGGCCGATCACCGACCTGCCGCTCGCCGCCGGCGACGTGCTGCTGGTGCAGGGCACGGCCGAGGTGAAGGCGGCGCTGCGGGGGCGGCCCGGCATCCTGCCGATCGAGTGGTCCGCCAGCGAGGTGCCGTCGGCCCCGGAAGCCCGGCGCGCGCTTGCGATCTTCGGAGTCGTGGTCGGGCTGGCGGCGCTCGACATCCTGCCTATCGTGATCGGCGCGATGGCGGGCGCGGCCGCCATGCTGGCGACGGGCGTGATGACCCTGCGCCAGGCGGGCCGCGCCATCGGCGCCGACCTCGTGTTGACCATCGCCGCGGCGCTGGCGCTCGGCAAGGCGCTGCAGGAAACCGGCGGGGCCGCGATCCTCTCCGACCTGCTGGCGGGCGCGCTTGCCGGAGCGCCGGTGTCGGTGGTGCTCTCCGCCTTCTTCCTGCTGGTGGCGGCGCTTGCAAACCTCGTCGGCACCAAGGCGGTGGCGGTGCTGTTCACGCCCATCGCCGTGTCGCTGGCCCAGGGCCTCGGCGCGCCGGTAGAGCCGTTCGCGGTGGCGGTGGTCTTCGCGGCCAATTGCGCCTTCGCGACGCCCATGGGCTACCAGACCAACCTGCTGGTCATGGGCCCGGCGGGCTACCGTTTCCAGGACTATGTGCGCGCCGGCCTGCCGATGCTGCTCTTCGTCTGGGCAACGGCCAGCCTTGTGCTTCCTTTCTATTACGGGCTGTAGCGGGTCGCTTCAGTTGTCGCCCGGCACCGTTCCCGCCGGCAGGTTCTCGACATGGCGGCAGATCTCGCCGGGGCGGGTGAGCCAGATGCGGTCCCGGTGCCGGGCGATATGCTCGAACACGCGCCGGAGCGCGCGCATGCGGTAGGGCCGGCCGACGACGAAGGGATGCAGGGAGATCGGGAAGACCAGCGGCATGGCGGTGGACTGGTCCAGCATCTCGTCGAAACAGTCGATCAGCATGCCGGCATAATCGTCGGAGGAATATCGGAACCAGACCAGCGCGCGGTTGTCATTGGTCTCGATGGGGTAGGGCATGGAGAGGATGCGCCCGCCCGAGCGCGTGCGCATCCAGACCGGCTGGTCGTCATGCGTCCAGTCCATCACATAGCGGTAGCCGGCCTCCTGCAGCAGGTCGAGCGTGACCGCGCTGTTGGAGAGCCAGGGGCTCATCCAGCCGGTCGGCGGCGCGCCTTCGTTGTCGGCGATCGCGCGCGTCACTTCCTCGATATGCGCGCGCTCCTCGTCTTCCGGCAACCCGCCCTGTTCGTCGGAGTTGGTGACGCCGTGGCCCAGGATTTCGTCGCCGCGCGCCCGCAGGCGTTCCGGAATGTCCGGGCAGTGCTCATAGACGGCGGTGTTGATTTGCGCCTGGCAGGGAATGTCCAGCGCGTCGAACATCTCGAACAGCCGCCAGATGCCGACGCGGTTGCCGTAGTCGCGCCAGGAATAGACCGACGCGCTGACCGCCTGGTCCGGCGGCGCGACGCCTGCGCCCTTGCCGCGCCCCCAGGCGAACACCTCGACATTGAGCGCGACATAGACGGCGAGCCGGGTCCCGTTCGGCCAGTCATAGACCGGGCGCGAGACGATGCTCGAATGGTCGTAACGTCCGTGGGTCTCAAGCATGGGGCTGCTCCGTCAGGAATTCCGCAAGCCGGGCGTTGTATTCGTCCGGTTTCTCGACATAGGCCGCGTGGCCCGCGCCCTCGAAATGGGTAATACGGACGTCCCCGAGCAAGCCGGCGATCTCCTCCCCGCGTTCGGGCGGGGCGATGCCGTCCTCCTTGCCGCAAAGCACGAGCGCGGGGAGATCGAGCGCCTGGAGGATGCCGCGATTGTCGGTCCCGTTCAGCACGGCGACGCCGCCTGCGAACGCCTCGCGCGTCACCTCGCCGGCGATTGTGGCAAGGCGCGCAAGCACCTCCGCCGATGCTCCCGGCGCGGCCATGCCCGCGGCCCGCGTCCTGCCGCGTTCTTCGGGCGTGAGCGTATCGAATTCCCGCAGCCGCTCTTCCCATCCGAGCGCGCCGACAAAGCCCGCCCGCGTCCCGGACAGGACGAGCCTTTCGATACGACCCGGATGGCGGGAAGCGACGCGCGGCGCAATGATCCCGCCCATGGAGTGGCCGAGCAGGACGGCTGTCCCGATGCCAAGCCGGTCCAGCAGGCCCATCGCCTCGTCGGCCCAGCGGTCAGCCGTCTGTTCCGGCGCGGGGTCGGAGCCGCCGAAGCCGGGCGCGTCCCAGCCGATCACGCGGCGGCTGGCGGCGAAGGCCCGGTATTGCTCTTCCCAGGTCTTCGAGCTGCCGCCGATGCCGTGCATCAGCAGCAGGGCCGGCCCCTGGCCCGCCTCGCGATAGGCGATCGGGCCGGACCGGCTGAGTTCGGGCAGGGTCATCGGAAGGCTCCTCTCATCGACGCCCCGGCATGGTGGCTGCGGGGCAGGCCTCAATCAAGTGTGGGAGCGACTGGTGTTTTGTGCTGTATGTCGCGAGTCGAGGCGATGCTTACAGGGAGTGAATGCAATGAACGAAACTGTGACCATCTCCAAGGCCGAGTATGAGCGCCTCTGCACCGTTGAAGAGGACTTCGAGGACTTGCAGGCTGCGCTCGCCGTCGAAACCCGAATCGCTGCCGGCGCGGATGAATTGGTACCGGCTCGTATTGCCGACCGGCTCATCGATGGCGAGCCTCCGCTTCGGGTATGGCGCGAATATCGGGGACTTTCGCAATCCGCACTGGCGCGCGCCACCGGCGTGAACCGGGTCCAGATCGTCGAGATCGAGGGCGGCTGGAACACCGGTTCGGTACGCACGCTCCGCCGGCTGGCCGATGCGCTGGGCATTTCGGTGGACGATCTCGTTCCCGCGTGATCCAAACCTTCCGAAATTACCGGAGCCCTTGCGAGAGGTTCGCTCATTTGGGCGGTGACGGCCGTGTGGTCAGGATGGCGGCGGCGACGACCATGACGCCGCCGGAGACGATCCAGATGTCGGGCAGGTCGCCCCAGAGCCACCAGCCGAAGCCGACCGCCCAGACCAGGCTGAGATAGCGCAGCGGCGAGACCAGCGAGGCCGGGGCGAGGCGGAAGGACGCAATGATGAGATATTGCGCGATGCCCGCCATGATGCCCGCGGCGGCGAACAGCAGCCAGTCGAACCAGCCGGGCCAGTGCGCCTGCCAGAACAGGCTGAGGCCCCCGCCGACCAGCGTCAGCACCTGGCTGTAGAGGAAGATCGTGGTGGAGGCTTCCATCGTGCCGAGCTTGCGGGTGATGACATCGCGGCCGGCGGAGATGAGGGCCGCTGTAATGGGCACGATCACCGCCCACTGGAAGGCGGCAGTGCCGGGGCGCATCATCACCAGAACGCCGACGAAACCGATAATCACGGCCGCCCAGCCGTTCCGGCCGACCCGCTCGCGCAACAGGATCGCGGACATGATCGTCAGCATGACCGGGCTGACGAAGACGACGGCCATGGCGTCCGCCAGCGGCAGCACCGCCCAGGACATCACGATGACAAGGCTGCAAAGCACCGCCAGCACGCCGCGCAAGATGGTCAGCTTCGGCGCGCGCGGCACCGCGAGGCGCCAGCCGCCGTCGCGGCGCATCAGCCAGAAGACGACGGCCATGCCGGAGATCGTCCGGTAGAACAGGATCTCGCCGGCGTGGTAGTCGGCGGTCAGCCATTTGGCGATGGCGTCCTGCGCCGTCAGGATGATGGTGCTGAGCACCATGTAGAGCGCGCCCAGCCGCGCATCCCTGTCCACTTGCCGCTTGTTCCCGTCCCCGGACAGCGTAGAGTAGCCGCCATGGAAGCATTCGTCTCTACGGAATGGCTGGCGGCGCGCCTGGACGACCCAGCGCTCCGCATTCTCGACGCGACCGTCCACCTGCACCCGATGCCTGGCGGCGACATGCGGGCCGAGAGCGGGCGGGAGGACTATCTCGCCGGCCACATTCCGGGCGCGGCGTTCGCCGACCTGATCGGCGATCTTTCGGACCCGGAAAGCAGGTGGCGGTTCACGCTGCCCGATGCGGCGCGCTTCGGCAGGGCGATGGGCGCGCTCGGCGTCTCCAGCGACAGCGCCGTGGTGGTCTATAGCGGCGGGTCGCCGAACTGGGCGCCGCGGCTCTGGTGGATTCTCAGGGCCTTCGGCCACGACCGGGTGGCGGTGCTGGACGGCGGCTGGGGCAAGTGGACGGCCGAGGGGCGGCCGACCGCTGCCGGGAACGAAACGCCGGCCCCGGCCGTCTTCCGGGCGGAGCGCCGTCCGGGCTATTTCGTCGGGCAGGGCGAGGTCGAGGCGGCGCTTGCCGATCCGGGCGCTGTGGTGCTGAACTCGCTGACGCCCGAACAGCATGCGGGCGGCGCGCCGCATTACGGGCGTCCGGGTCGGATCGCGGGGACCGTCAACGTGTCGAGCCGCGATCTTGTCGACCCCGAAACCGGCGCCCTGCTGCCCATGTCGGAGGTCCGGCGGAAATTCGACGAGGCGGGCGCGCTCGCGGCCGGGCGCGTGGTGACCTATTGCGGCGGCGGCATCGCGGCGAGCCTGGGCGCCATGGCCCTGCACCTGCTGGGGCAGGAGAATGTCGCCGTCTATGACGATTCGCTCCAGGCCTGGGCGCGCGACCCGTCCCTGCCGATGGAGACCGGATGAACGCCAACCGCCATACGACAGGCCAGCGGACGACGCCCGAGGCCGACATGGCGGCCTACGACGCCCTGCCGTCGGGCCTGCGTGCGGCGCTGACCGAAGCGTCGCAGAACTATTCCGCGGAGGCGGTGCTGACCGCGGTGGCGGAGGACGGCCTTGCGGAGGCGGACGCGCTGGCCCTTCTGGCCGGGCGGGAGGAGGAGCGGGGATGATGCGGCCCGTCCTGGCGGCGCTTGCCGTCGCGGCCTTGTTCTGGACAGCGGAGCCGGCGTCCGCGCAGGAAGCCGGGGAGCGGTTCCGGGATTGCCCCGAATGTCCCGAGATGGTCGTGCTGCCGCCGGGGAGCTTCATCATGGGGTCTCCGGCATGGGAAGGCGCGCACCGGGAGCATGAGACGCCGGCGCGCCGGATCGGGATCGACCGGCGGCTGGCCGTCGGCGCCTATGAGGTGACCTTCGCCGAATGGGACGCCTGCGTCGCCGGCGGCGGGTGCGGCGGCTACAGCCCGGCCGCGCCCTGGGGCCGGGGGCGGCAGCCCGTCGTCTCGGTGTCCTGGTTCGACGCGAAGTCCTATGCGGACTGGCTGTCGCGCCGCACGGGCCGGGACTACCGCCTCCCGACCGAGGCGGAATGGGAATATGCGGCGCGCGCGGGCACGGCGAGCCGCTATCATACGGGCGACCGGATTGCGCCGGAGCAGGCGCGTTACGGCGGCGGCGCGCCGAAGCCCGCCGGGTCCTATCCGCCCAATGCCTTCGGCCTCCACGACATGCACGGCAATGTCTGGGAGTGGGTGGAAGACTGCTGGAACCCGAGCCATGCGGGCGCGCCGGCGGACGGCGCCGCGCGGCTTGCGGGCGACTGCAACTGGCGCGTGCTGCGGGGCGGCTCCTGGCTGAACGGCCCCGTCTCGCTCCGCTCCGCCAACCGCTTCCGGACGAGTTCCGAAGAACGCGCCTACACCGTCAACGGCTTCCGCGTCGCGCTCACGCTCGACCCCTGAGCCGGCGCTGACTGCGGGTTTCCCCGCAAGCGCGGCCGTCCGTCCCCTTCGACAGGCTCAGGACCGTCCCTCGATACGCGGCTGACGCCGCTACTCGGGATGAGGGGGAAGTGGGCGTGCAGGGAGGCGTCCGGGGCGATATGTGATACCAACGGCCTCGACTTCGGACTCATGTCTTCTTCTCGTCATGCCCGGACTTGTTCCGGGCATCTCCCTCAACCGTTTCCATCCGGCCAAGCGACCGCATGGATGCCCGGAACAAGTCCGGGCATGACGGAAGGGGGAGATCGGGCGGCGGGCGTCGTATCTGTCATGGGTTCCGGTCAACGACCGTTGGTATGAATCCGGTAGCCCGCCGGGCCAGCGGTCGCACAGCGGACAAACCGAAAGCCCCCAACTGTCGCCCCGGACTTGATCCGGGGCCCAGCTTCGGCTTTCACGGCAGCACCGGATCGGGGTCCGGGGTGACCCCCGTCTTCGGAGCGTCAGGCGCGTAGCGAGGGACGCGGCGGCCGGAATGGCGGTTTGCCGCCGCCGCGCGCCGCATTTATCGCCCTGTCGGTGAATTGATGAAACAGACACGATAAAGTCCCCCTTCGATACGC
Organism: Alphaproteobacteria bacterium; assembly: GCA_022826185.1. Lineage (GTDB taxonomy): Bacteria > Pseudomonadota > Alphaproteobacteria > Bin95 > Bin95 > Bin95. The sequence continues at coordinate 370 of JAJDVH010000082.1, read as the reverse complement.
AATATCGATACAGGACCTGCTAATATCGCAAGCACGGCCTGCAAGGGGGAACGCCATGACCATTGCCCGCCTCGTCGTGCTGCTCGCCGCCGCCGCAACGGGGCTGGCGGGGCTGTCCTCCGCCGTTCCGGTTGCCGCCCAGGGCGCGCCGGCGGTGACGGGGGTGGCGGTGACCTCGGAGGCCGGGGCGGACGCGACCTATGCGCGGGGCGAGACGGTCCGGGTGACAGTGGCGTTCAGCGAGGCGGTGGCGGTGACCGGGACGCCGACGCTGGCCATCGACATGGACCCGGCGCATTGGGGGACGAAGCGGGCGGCCTACGAAAGCGGCGGCGGGACGGCGGCGCTGGTGTTCGCGCACCGGGTTGTG